>JBBAQC010000012.1:0-15402 GCA_040400535.1 Polynucleobacter sp.
TGCTTATGGCCAAGACCAGAGCGCGGCAGGATGAAAGCTGCATAGCGCGGGTCTTCTACATAAATCGCTAAACCTGTTGGAACAAGAACTGTTTGTCCAGGAGCAATTTCAATAACTTCATCGATACAGGCGCGCAGATCTAAACCAGCACTACCAGGAGTTCCATATGTAGGCAATTGATCGCGCATACGTTCATCGAGAATTTTGACTTGAAGTTGTTGCATAGGATTTCCTAAAACTGGGTTTGAGTATTATATTTTCTTGGCAACTAACTGAATCAGCTGACGTGCAAGCTGAAGCTTTTCAGCTTTAGCAATTTTTTTGCTACCACTCTCATCGATGATGAGGAGTTGATTGAGATCGCTACCAAAAGTATCTGGACCAATATTACCCACGACCATCGGAATGCCTTTGCGCTTGCGCTTCTCTTCTGCATGCTTTTGGAGCTCAGTAGATTCAGCTGCAAAGCCAACACAGTAGGGGTGTGGCTTGCCACCTTTCATCTTTACTGCCTTGACAACATCCGCCAGGATATCGGGGGTGGCAATGAACTCCAGGCTTGGCGCTTGCTTACCCTGGCGTTTGATTTTCTCTTTTGCGGGTTTGGAAATAGCCCAATCAGCGACTGCAGCCACTGCAAAGAAAATATCGTAGTCAGTCGACTGCATGGTAGCTGTATGCATTTCTTGAGCGCTGACTACATTGGTGCGGGTAATTTTTCCTGTTGCGGCTAAGGGAGTGTCTAAATCGCAAGGTCCGGCTATGAGCCGAACTTCTGCTCCAGCCTCTACAGCCGCGCGTGCAATGGCAAAACCCATCTTGCCAGAGCTGCGGTTAGTAATGCCGCGCACAGGATCAATGGCTTCAAAAGTAGGGCCTGCGGTAATCAGTACTCGTTTACCGAGGAGCGGCTTCTTCTGAAAGAAGGCAATCAGTTGCTCGGTCATTTCTGCGGGCTCGAGCATGCGCCCAAAGCCAACTTCGCCACACGCCTGAATGCCGCTGGCTGGGCCTAGCAATGTGACCTTGTCAGCAATCAGTCGTTCTGCACTTCTTTGTGTTGCAGCGTGCTCCCACATCTGCTTGTTCATTGCAGGTGCAATTAATAAGGGGCAATCTCTCGCAAGGCATAGCGTGGTGAGCAAATCATCGGCTAATCCGAGGGAGAGCTTGGCCATTAAATCTGCACTTGCGGGTGCAATCAAAATGACATCGGCAGATCTAGAGAGTTCAATATGCGCCATATTGTTGGCAATGCTGCTATCCCATTGGCTGGTGTAAACGGGATTGCCTGTGAGTGCCTGCATAGTGACAGGAGTCACAAATTGCTGAGCGGCCTCTGTCATTACCACTTGGACACTGGCACCCTCTTGCATCAGTAGGCGTGCTAGCTCGGCAGATTTGTAGGCTGCTATTCCGCCGGAGATGCCGAGAACGATTTTCTTATTTAAAAGTGATTGCATGGCGTCAGCTTACTGGGGTTGCGAGGTTTTGCCAAATGACTTGCGTAGTTCCCCCCAGATAATGAGGGCTGCCCCGATACAAATGGCACTATCAGCAATATTGAATGCTGGCCAATGCCAATTAGCGTAATGAAGGTCAATAAAGTCTACTACCGCGCCATACATGATGCGATCGAGAACATTGCCTAGTGCACCACCGAGAATGAGGCTGAGAGCCCAGCAGAGCATTCTTTCAGTCAAGCTTTGACGGAGTAGATAAACAATGTAAACGGATGCCGCTAAGCCTATGACTGTAAAGAACCAGCGTTGCCAACCAGAGCTCTGTGCCAAAAATGAGAATGCCGCTCCAGAATTAAATAGGAGGAGCCAGTTCATAAATGGTAGAACAGGCTCGGGTATGCCCAACTGCAGATTACTCAAGGCAGACCATTTGCTCAGTTGATCTAGCAAGAGCGTAACAATTGCAATCGCTAAATAACGGAGAAAAGAGAGGTTTGTGCTCATCATGAGGTGATCTTCTGGCTATCTTATTTATGCAAATAAGCGAGATTGACCACTACCGAAAAGATTACTGACGCAGCGACCGCATAACTCAGTGTGCTCGGGATTACTGCCCACATCAGCTGTGTGATGCCAGCAACGACCACACTTTTTGTATTGGCTTGCACGCACATGTACCTCTAAACCTGCATTACTCAATTCTAAATTGGCACTAGAGGTGATAGTCACAAAGCGTAAGTCATCTTCGAGTGAATGCAAAATTGCAAAATCAATATCACCCACTTTAATGGTGAGTTCAGCTTGCAAAGATGAGCCTACGTTACCAGCCTCACGTTCAATTTCAATCGCTTTAGTGACCTCGGAGCGAATTTCTCGAATACGGCCCCACTTAGTCAGTAGTTCAGTAGCTTGGGCAATTTCTGGGAAAGTGCCGAACTCCTCCATAAAGATGGACTCGCTTAGCTTCTCATCTGCGCCATGTGGGAAAGACGCCCAAGCTTCTTCGGCGGTAAACGAAAGAAATGGAGCCAAGCATTTCAATAAATTACGCGTGATATGAAAAAGTGCATTCTGAGCAGCGCGACGATCTTTTGAGTCTAGGGCGCTCGTGTACAGACGGTCTTTCAGAATATCAAGGTAAAAGCCACCCAAATCTTCTGAGCAGAAAGTCAACATGCGCGCTACTGCAGGCTGAAACTCATAAGCTTGGTAGTGGGCTTGGACATCTTGCTGTAATTGATTAGCGAGTGCAACGGCGTAGCGATCAATCTCTAACCATTCGCTTGCAGGCATCGCATGCTTACTGGGATCAAAGTCAGAGAGGTTGGCTAACAAGAAGCGCAATGTATTACGAATACGGCGATAGCTTTCCACTACACGTTTCAGAATCTCATCGGAGATAGTCATTTCACCGGAATAGTCGGTGGAGGCAACCCAGAGGCGAATAATCTCCGCACCCAACTTATCGGCAACCTGCTGCGGGGCAATCACGTTACCCACAGACTTACTCATCTTGCGACCTTGGCCATCAACGGTAAAGCCGTGCGTCAAGAGTGCCTTATAAGGCGGCTTGCCATCGAGCATGGCGCCAGTCAGTAATGAAGAGTGAAACCAGCCGCGATGTTGGTCTGAGCCTTCCAGGTACAGGTCAGCTAAACGACCATCTGCAGTCTCAGCTTCAGGGCGATAGAGTTCCGCACGATGCGAGCCACGGATAACGTGCCAATGCGTAGTACCAGAATCAAACCAGACATCCAAGGTGTCGCGATTCTTTTCATATTGGGCAGCTTCTTCACCAAGTAGTTCGGCTACTTCGAGTTTTTGCCAGGCTTCAATACCTTCTTTTTCAACGCGCTTCGCAATTTCTTCGAGCAACTCGACTGTGCGTGGATGTGGCTCACCACTTTCCTTGTGAACAAAGAAGGCCATCGGTACGCCCCACTGGCGTTGGCGTGACAAGGTCCAATCTGGACGATTGGCAATCATACTGTTCAAACGTTGTTTACCCCAGGCCGGGAAAAACTCCGTATTGTCGATACCAGCTAATGCAGTCTCGCGCAAACTTGCACTGCCATCAGTTGGCTTCTTATCCATGCTTGCAAACCACTGTGATGTCGCACGATAAATAATCGGCGACTTGTGACGCCAGCAGTGCATATAAGAGTGTGTATAGGTCTTGTCTCGCAAGAGGCTTCCCGCCTCACGCATGGCCTCCACAATCTTGGGATTGGCTTTCCAAATATATTCATTAGCAAAGAGTGGCAACCAAGATGCATAGACACCATTACCCATCACTGGGTTGAGAATATCTTTATCAGCTAATTTATTTGCTTTGCAAGACTTAAAGTCTTCCTCGCCATAAGCTGGTGCAGAGTGCACGACGCCAGTACCCGTGTCGAGTGTGACGTATTCAGCAGGATAAATGGGTGAAAGACGTTTGTAGCCTTCATGCAGTGGAGCAAGTGGATGCCAGAAAGAAATATTCGCCAGCTGGCTTCCCAAGCAAGTACCAATGACTTTACCTTCAAGGCCAAAATCTTCAAGGCAAGTCTCTACACGGTCTTTTGCCAAGATGAGTAATTTATCGCCGGCATCAACTAGCGCATAACTCACATCGGGATGAACATTGAGCGCTTGGTTGGATGGAATAGTCCAAGGCGTTGTTGTCCAAATCACAATCATGCCAGGCTTAGCTGGGATCTCAGGTAGTCCAAATACTTTTGCGAGTTGCGGGCGCTGGGCATCATCAAAAGCAAATCCCACATCTACTGTTGGATCAGTTTTGTCTTGATATTCCACCTCAGCTTCAGCCAATGCAGAGCCGCAATCGAAACACCAGTTCACTGGCTTTAAGCCGCGGAATACATAACCTTTTTCCCAGATCTTTCCGAGCGCGCGAATCTCATCGGCCTCATTACGAAAGTTCATGGTGAGGTAAGGGTTATTCCAATCACCCAAAACACCTAAGCGCTCAAAGTCGATTTTTTGCTTGTCTACTTGTACTTGGGCATAGGCACGCGCTTTGGCTTGCACTTCAGCCGTCGGTAAATTTTTACCAAACTGCTTTTCAATCTGAATCTCAATCGGCATACCATGACAATCCCAACCAGGGACATACACAGAGTCAAAGCCCATTAACCAGCGAGACTTCACAATCATATCCTTGAGAATCTTATTTACCGCATGGCCAATGTGAATGTCACCGTTTGCATAGGGAGGACCATCATGCAAGATGAACTTTGGTTGATTGGCATGCGCCGCACGAATTTTTTCGTAGAGTTTATTTTTCTGCCACTGTGCCACCCACTGCGGTTCACGCTTGGGCAAATCTCCGCGCATGGGAAACGACGTCTCTAATAGATTGACGGGATAAGAGTTTTCTTTTTCAGACATGAGTTTTTTTCTGGAAATAATTTCTGGCATGCGCTGCATCGGATGCAATCGCCTTGGTAAGAGTCTCGAGGTCGGAGTACTTCGCCTCATCACGAATTTTTTCTAAGAGTTCTACGGTAATAATTTTTCCGTAAACATCGGCATCATAATCAAAGATGTGAGTCTCAAGTAACACGCGACCTTCGTCTTCCACTGTTGGTCTCACACCGAGGCTGGCTACTGCAGGAAGTGGTTTATCCCCAAGCCCTAAGACTTGTGCAGTAAAGATGCCGGAGCAGGCAGGCTTGCGATGATGTAGGTGATTGGCAACAGCGAGATTAAGAGTAGGGAAGCCTAAAGTTCGACCCAGTTTTTGTCCATGAATAACATGGCCAGAGATGCCGTAAGGGCGACCCAGTAATTTACTAGCTTGATTCATATCGCCATTAGCCAAGGCATTGCGTAGTGCAGAGCTAGAAATTCTTGCGCCATCTTCTTGAACGGTGTGAATACTAGAAACTTCAAAACCCAATTGTTCGCCCGCCGCTTTCAGGCTTGCAAAATTGCCTGCACGTTTTGCGCCGTAGCAAAAATCATCACCAATCAAAATCCACTTGGCATTGAGCTGCTTGACAATAATTTCAGAAACAAATTCTTCAGGAGTAAGGCGAGCGAATGCGCTATTGAAATGCTCAACCACTACGCGATCGATGCCAATGTCGGCAAAAGCAGCAAGCTTGTCGCGCAAATTTAAAATACGTGGAGGCGCTTGTTCTGGTGAGAAAAATTCTTTGGGGTGTGGTTCAAAGGTGAGGACACAGCTAACTAGACCACGAACTTGGGCGCCGTCTTTAAGTTGTTTCAGCAGGGCGTGATGACCCCTGTGCACGCCATCGAAATTTCCGATGGTTAGAGCACAAGCTGGTCCAGCAGAAAACTGGGTAGGGCCACGGAATACGTTCACTTAATTGCCTTCAGGGTCGCTTTCGGGGTAACCATCAATTATATTGTGGGCATGCCATCTATCGTTACCTTAATCTCTGGCCGCGGCTCTAATTTCGAGGCCATCGTCAAAACTGCTCAAAAAGAGCAGTGGCCCGTCACTTTTGCCGGGGTTATTGCCAATCATTCTGCAGCCAAGGGCCTTGATTTTGCTCGCTCTCAGGGGATTCCAGCTTTTGCTATTGAGCATCGGGAGCATCCTAGCCGCGAGTCCTTTGATGCCGCATTAATTCAAAAAATTGATGAATTAGGGGCTGATTTAGTAGTTCTAGCGGGTTTTATGAGAATTCTGACGCCGGGCTTTATCCGTCATTTCGAGGGTCGCCTCATTAATATTCACCCTGCGCTCTTGCCAGCTTTCCCTGGATTGCATACCCATGAGCGGGCTTTGGAGGCTGGCGCAGTCGAACATGGCGCCAGTGTGCACTTTGTTACTGAGGGTGTGGATGAGGGCCCCATCATCTGCCAAGCCTCAGTTCCAGTGCTTCCAGGCGATGATGCGGATAGTTTGGCAGCCCGAGTCTTGGTTGCTGAGCATCAGATTTACCCGCGGGCCGTAAAATGGTTCTTAGATGGACGATTGCGAATAGAAGGTAATCAAGTTCAGGTTCAACCACCGGAGTCGCAATTAATTAAATTATGAGTAAAGAACGTTCATCCCGCCCAGCTAGTGCTGGGAGTAAAACTGGATCCAGATCTGGGTCGCGCTTAGGTCCACAAAAAAGTTACGCTGCTAAATCCAAAGATCCCCTACGCCGCCCTGAGCGTCGTAATGCGAGTGGCAACATCATTGCGCCAGAAGGTCAGAAAAACTTTTCTAATGCGAAGGCTTTGCCTCAGCATGCGATTCATCTGGAGCGATTACTACCCGAGTTGTTGAATTTCGAGCAACCAGCTGATCGAGTAGTCAGTCGGTATTTTCGCTCTGAACCTCAGTTGGGTAATCGTGATCGCGCCTTGATTGCTGAAAGTGCTTTTGCCATCCTACGACGTAAAAATGAGTTCTCCCAATTTGCAGTCAGCGGTGAGGGTTCTCAGGCTAGACGCTTAGCTCTATTGGGTTTGATGTCTGCTCTCACTGAAGGCGGTTTGGGCTCGGCTAATCGTGCTGAAAGTGCGATTGCCGACTTGGCTCACGTGCTGAAGGCAGGTGAGTATGAATGGTTGCAACGTTTTGCGACGGTCGATCCGTCCGCGTTGAATCCTTTAGTTCGGAATAATTTACCCGAATGGCTCTGGGATGCGTTTGGAAAATATCCCGGCGAGGAGACTCGTGAAGCATTAGCTAAAACGCTGATGCATCCTGCGCTGTTGGATTTGCGAGCGAATACGATGAAGACGACTCGCGAGCAATTATTGGTGGAGATGAATGCCTTGGGTGGTCGTTATCAAGCAATTCCAACTCCATATGCACCAGATGGTGTGCGCATTATGGGTAAGCCTGCTTTGCAAAATACGGTTGGCTTTAAAGCGGGAATGTTTGAAGTTCAAGATGAGGGCAGTCAGTTATTGGCTCACTTACTTGCTCCTAAACGTGGTGAGATGGTAGTAGATTTTTGCGCTGGCGCTGGCGGTAAGACCTTGGCGATTGGGGCAATCATGAGATCCACAGGACGCTTGTATGCCCTAGATACATCAGAGCGTCGCCTAGCGAATTTAAAGCCACGACAGGCCCGTAGCGGCCTCTCCAACGTCCATCCTGTTTGGATTGATAGTGAGAATGATGCCAAGATCAAACGCTTAGCAGGCAAGATTGACCGGGTTTTGGTGGATGCTCCCTGCAGTGGCATGGGTACTTTGCGCCGTAATCCAGATCTCAAATGGCGTCAGACTCCAGCAGGAGTGCTGGAGCTCAACCAAAAACAGATGAACATCTTGGCATCGGCCAGCCGTTTGTTGAAGCCAGGTGGGCGCTTGGTTTATGCCACCTGCAGCCTGCTACCTCAAGAAAATCAGCAAATTGCTGAGGATTTCTTGGCAAAGCACCCGAATTTCGAGGTGGTGCCAGCTGCTGAAGCGCTTAAGCTACTGTTTCCAAAAGATAAATTGCCTCTGGGATGCAGTCCAGATAACCCTTGGTGGCAATTGTGGCCTCATATTCATGGGACCGATGGCTTCTTTGGGGCAGTTTTTCAGAAGAAAGCCGCTATTTCAGATGCAACTGTCGATAAAGATGCGGAAAAGTCGGTAAAAGTCAAAAGCAAGAAAGTGCTTAAAGAACTAAAATAGAAGGTTATATCCTCCAACAAGGAAAATCCTTTTGAACTCAGCTTCTGCTTCAGGCTTTGATATTTCTCTAAACTGGCTCTCTAATGGCTACCTCAATTGGACTTGGTGGCAGATTTTGGTGTTCACTTTGGTGGTCACCCACATCACTATTGCCAGTGTGACAATTTTTCTGCATCGCTGCCAAGCGCACCGCGCTTTAGAGCTGCATCCGATTGCGTCACATTTCTTCCGTTTTTGGCTTTGGCTAACAACCGGTATGGTGACTAAAGAGTGGGCAGCTATTCATCGCAAGCACCACGCCAAATGTGAGACTGTGGATGATCCACATAGCCCTCAAGTACTTGGGATCAGTACAGTGCTTGCTCGTGGTGCTGAGTTATATAAGTACGAGTCACGTAATCAAGAGACCTTGGATAAGTTTGGTCATGGCACGCCAGATGATTGGCTGGAGCGCAATGTTTATGCCAAGTATTCATGGCAAGGTGTTGCCCTCATGTTGATCATCGATGTATTTTTATTTGGTGCAATCGGCTTAACAGTGTGGGCAGTACAGATGTTATGGATTCCAATTACTGCTGCCGGAATTATTAATGGTATTGGTCACTATTGGGGCTATCGTAATTATGATTACGAGGATGCCTCCAGAAATATCCTTCCATGGGGTATTTTGATTGGTGGCGAAGAGTTACACAACAATCACCACACCTTTGCCACCAGCGCTAAGCTCTCTAGCAAATGGTATGAGTTTGATATTGGTTGGATGTATATCCAGATCATGAGTGCGTTTGGCCTAGCAAAGGTCAAGAAAACTTCCCCTAAGCCAGTACTGAGCAATTTGCGCCCTGCAGATCAAGGAACCTTGGAGGCCATCATTGCCAATCGTTATGAAATCATGGCTCGCTATAGTAAGACCTTGCACATTTTCTTTAGTACTGAGGTTCAACATATGCAAGTGTTAGCAGCGCACCTGAAAGATGCCCGCACTTGGTTGGGTAAAGATGAATCTCGTTTGACTGAACCGGAAAAGATGAAGTTGGAAGAATTGATGGCAACGAATTCTCAATTACGTAAGATGATTGAGATGCGTCGAGACTTGCAAGCCATCTGGGGCCGCTCTAATGCCACTGGTGATCAACTAGTCTCTCAACTACATGCATGGTGTCAACGTGCGGAAGAAAGTGGTCTATCTAGTTTGCGCGACTTCTCTTTGAGATTGCGTCGCTACGCTTAAGTAAAAAGAAAGACAATAAAAAACCCGCTGATGTAGCGGGTTTTTTAATTGCTGCAAATAAGGTATCGATTCGATAAATTACTTGAGCTTCGTTTCTTTGTAGGCAACGTGCTTGCGAATAGTCGGATCAAACTTCATGATCTCCATCTTCTCAGGCTTGGTGCGCTTGTTTTTTGAAGTTGTGTAGAAGTGACCAGTACCAGCTGATGACTCCAACTTAATTTTTTCTCTGCCGCCTTTAGCCATTATCGTGCTCCTTAAATTTCGCCACGTGCACGCAGATCAGACAAAACAGCATCAATACCGTTTTTGTCGATGACGCGCAAACCAGCATTGGTTAAGCGCAAGCTAATCCAGCGGTTTTCAGATTCAACCCAGAAACGACGATTTTGCAAATTCGGCAAAAAGCGACGCTTCGTTTTATTGTTTGCATGGGATACATTGTTGCCAACCATCGGCTTCTTCCCAGTGACTTGGCAAACTTTTGCCATGACATAACTCCATTAATTGCGAAAAAAGAAGATTGTATCAGTCTCCACCTACTTTGATCTAGCTCTATTTGCCTTTAGTTTGGAGGATTTCATCTTAAGGTGAAAAATACCCCCCAAATATGCCTATAAGTTAGTGATTACTTCTATTTTTAGTCATTTTTCATCAGTCCTGCGTCAGAAAATGAGAAAAAACCGCTATCACTCACAATGCAGTGATCTAGTAGCGGGATATCGACGAGTTGTAGCGCCTTGGCGAGCGTCTTGGTCAGTTCCTGATCGGCATTACTGGGGAGCGGATTGCCGCTGGGGTGGTTATGAGCCACGATCAGGGCGCTAGCGTTCCTGGACAAGGCTTCCTTCAGGATTTCTCGGGGATAGACGGCGGTGTGCGTCAGGGAGCCTCTAAAGAGCTCCTGGCACTCAATGAGATGAAGGCGGGAGTCAAGGTATAGGCAAAGGAAGACCTCATGGGGGAGGCGCCCAAATCTAGCCTGTAAGAACTCTTTGACGTAGCCCGGAGATGAGAAAACAGAGTCTTGGGACAATGTTTCTTCCAAACTGCGCTTCACAAGCTCGTAAGCGGCTTGAATTTGTGACCATTTTGAAATACCCATGCCATGAATCTGGGTTAATTCTTCTGGGGTGCATGACAGCAAGCGAGGTAAATGACCAAAATGGTGGAGCAAATCCTCAGCCAAGGCTACGGCCGTCTTACCTTTTACGCCAACCCGGAGAAAGATGGCGAGCAACTCAGCGTCACTGAGGGCCGAAGCCCCGAGCATGCGCAGTTTCTCGCGAGGTTGCTCCATTTTTGGCCAATCTGTGATGGGTGAGTGCACACTAGGATCAGGCCTAGATACAATAAGCTTATGACTACGCTTTTGGTTTTGCCTAACTCCTTCTTGACCCTCAACTATCGGTTGACTCTGCCCAGCGGAGATGACTACATCAATACTTTTATTGATCGTCCTGCGACGGTGATGATGGGTTCTGGACAATTTGCACCTTGTTTTGAAAAAGTATTAATTGGATTGGCTGTTGGTGAAAAGAAAAGTGCCTTACTGCCCCCAGAGGAGAGCTTTGGCGCGCGCAAAGAAGAGTTAATTCAGTGGGTTTCTTTGGGAGCGCTCAAAGAAGGTCGCGATGATGATGTGGAATTTAATCCAGGCGATGTGATTGAATTTAATGCGCCTGGCGGTGCTCAATATGCTGGTGTGCTGCAATCCATTAATGAAGAGGGTGCGTGGTTTGATTTCAATCACCCACTTGCTGGAAGAGAGATTACCTTTGAAGCCGAAATTGTTGCCATTTTGTAACCAATGACTAAACCACTTAGCTCTCAAGAGCCCGCAGAAATTTTGATGGCGCAGCCCCGTGGCTTTTGCGCTGGCGTTGATCGTGCAATCAATATCGTGGATCAAGCCCTGATACGTTTTGGCGCACCCATTTATGTACGCCACGAAATTGTTCACAATGCATACGTCGTCAATGGTCTGCGAGAAAAAGGCGCTGTATTTGTTGATGAGTTGCATGAAGTTCCTAAAGGCGGGATTGTGGTGTTTAGTGCCCACGGGGTCTCTCAGGAGGTTAGGCAAGATGCTGAGACGCGTGGTCTGCAGGTGTATGACGCTACCTGCCCCTTGGTCACGAAGGTTCATCTTGAGGTCGTGAAGATGTGTAAGGATGGTTTTACTGTTTTGATGATTGGCCATGCTGGACACCCGGAAGTAGAAGGTACGATGGGGCAGGTGAAAGACGGTATTCACTTGATTGAAAAGATTGCTGATGTGGCTGCCCTACCTTTTACTGAGAATGAAAAAATTGCTTTTGTAACGCAAACCACACTCTCCGTAGATGAGACCAAGGAGATTGTTGAGGTCTTAACTCAAAAATTCCCTAATATTGTTCAGCCTCGTAAGCAAGATATTTGCTACGCCACGCAAAACCGCCAAGATGCTGTGAAATTTATGGCACCTCTAGTAGAGGTAGTTATTGTGGTGGGAAGTGCGGCAAGCTCGAACTCGAATCGTTTGCGTGAATTGGCTGAAAAGCTTGGTGTCCCCGCTTACATGGTGGATGCACCAGAACAACTTCGAGCTGAATGGTTTGTAGATAAAAAAAGAGTGGGCTTAACGGCTGGGGCATCAGCTCCTGAGAGCCTCGCTCAGGCGATAGCGGCTAAGATTCAAGAATTTGGACCACGCAGCGTACGCGCCTTAGATGGCGTAGTTGAGGACGTTACTTTTTCTTTACCAAAGAATTTAGTGGGCTAGTCAAGAATTCGTCGTCAATCTGAATCGAGATGCTTCTAGGTAAGCTGCTTTAGAAGCTCTCTCAACATCTTGCCCATTAGATGAATTTCATCATCAGCTACATTCAGTGCTGGCATAAAGCGCAAAAGATCGGGTCTCGGTGAATTAATTAATAATCCTTCTGGCCCCCTAGCGCGCCCAAGTTCAACTAGCTTTGCGCCAATGTCGCTACTAAGCATGAGGGCGCGCAACAAGCCTTTACCACGCTCACCTTGGAGATTAAATTCTGCGGAGATGGCAAGCAATTCCTTGCTGAGCAATTCCCCCTTTTTGCAGACAGAATCTAAAAATCCTGGTGCTAAAAGTTGCTCAATAACGCTAATGCCTACGGCGACCATCAGTGGATTACCGTTATAGGTGCCGCCTTGATCACCAGGAACAAAACAAGCAACCGCATCGCTTGCCATGAGTGCAGCAAGTGGCACGCCACCACCAATACCTTTACCTAGGGTCATGATGTCTGGCTCAATACCGTAGTGCTGGTAGGCAAAGAGCTTGCCAGTTCGACCACAGCCAGCTTGTACTTCATCAACGATCAGCAGGATATTATTTTCTTTAGTGAATTTACGCAGATCCTGCATAAATTCTTTTGTCGTGGGAATAACGCCACCTTCGCCTTGAACTGGCTCGACCATCACCGCAACGGTTTTGTCTGTAACCAGCCTTTTAACGGACTCCAAATCATTTAAATCTGCTTTTGGAAAGCCGGCTACCTGCGGGGCAAACATGGTGTCCCAGCCTGGTTTACCAGAGGCACTCATGGTCGCTAGCGTGCGACCATGAAAGCTGTGATCAAACGTAATGATTTCAAAGGCGCCAGATTTATTGAGTTGCCCCCATTTACGCGCCAATTTAATGGCACCTTCATTCGCTTCAGCGCCGCTGTTTGCAAAAAATACTTTATCGAAACAACTATTTTCAGTTAGCAAGCTAGATAAATGAATCATGGGTTCGTTGTAGAACGCTGGACTCGGATTAATCAATTTTTGTGCTTGCGTATTGAGCGCTTCAATCATGCCGGGGTTGCTGTGACCTAAACAATTCACAGCCCAGCCTTGCAAGAAATCTAAGTAGCGCTTGCCATTGTTATCGGTCAGCCACGAGCCTTTACCCTCAACCATGACTAACTCTGGTCGCGGAGTAATAAACATCACTGAGTGGGCATCTACGGAGTGGGCTGGCTTATTCATATCGTTTTATGAAAATGGATCAAATGAGGTTTCTATTATCACGCTTAGTGGTTTATTTTGTAGCCGAGTTAGTTTGTTGCGAGATCAGCAGCGCTAGTAAAGGAGTCTGCAAAGAATTCTTCATCAGGCAGATGACATTGGGATGAAAAGTCCTGGCGGGCAGCATTTACCACGACGGGGGCGCCACAGGCATAGATCTGGAATGAGCTCATATCAGGATGGTCAGCAATCGCGGCTTGATGCACAAAGCCCGTACGACCGGTCCAATGATCCTCTGGAAGTGCATCTGAAATGACCGGAACATACTGAAAATTGGGGATATCTTGCGTCCATGACTGGCAGATTGCATCAAGGTAAAGATCACTTGGACGCCGTCCACCCCAATATAAATGGATCGGGCGGCGAATCTTTTTGAGCTGCATTTGCTCGATGATGGATTTAATAGGTGCGAAGCCAGTGCCGGCAGCAACAAAGATAATTGGCTTTTTGGAATCTTCCCGGAGGAAGAAACTACCTAAGGGGCCTTCAAAACGCAGGATATCCTTTTCCTTTAATGCAGGATCTGTTGCGCCAAAGACAAAGTCAGTAAAAAGTCCACCCGGCGAGTGGCGCAGATGTAACTCAAGAGGGCCCTCTTGATCGGGTGCGTTTGCGATCGAGTAGGCGCGGCGCTGACCATCCTTGAGGAGGAACTCTAGATATTGCCCTGCCAGAAATTGAAAGCGTTCAGCAGCAGGCAATTGCAATTTGAGAATCGCTACATCAGCGCTCGGTTTTGTAATGGCGTTTACACGACACGGCACTTTCCGAATCGCGATATCGCTGGCACCTTGAACTTCACGCGCCTCAATTAGAAGATCCGATTGAGGATGGGCGCAACAAAATAAAATACCGCCGGCGGCTTCATCAATCGGGCTCAAAGCAGCAGCGCTATGCTGACCATGCTCGACCTGACCCTCTAAAATCTTACCTTTGCAGGATCCACAGGCGCCATTTTTGCAGCCATACGGTAGCGTAATGCCTTGTTGTAATGCCGCTTCCAGAAGGGTTTCATCCTCCTGAACCATAAATTGTTTACCGCTCGCCTTGAGCGTGACTTGGTAAGACACTCTCATTCCTTTCAATAAATCGTTACGATATGACCTATGCAATCTTTTGGTAAAGCCCGAATCCTCATCATTGGCTGTGGTGATATTGGCCTACGCGTTGCCAAGCAGCTGGCCCGAAGTCATCGCGTGTGCGCTCTAACTTCCCAGAAAGCACGTTTTCAGGAGTTGAGAGCGGTTGGCGCGATTCCGATTTTAGGGGATCTGGATAAGCCCGATAGCTTGTGGCGTTTAAGTGGATTAGCGCAAACCGTGATCCACTTGGCACCACCCCAAAATACAGGTCATCGTGATTGCCGAACTCGCAACCTTCTCCGGATTTTAGCCCAAGGCTCTGATACTGTTGGGCGCTTGATTTATGTCAGTACCACTGGGGTATATGGGGATCATGCAGGCGCTAGGGTGAGTGAGCTCACCCCTGTTAACCCCCAAAGCGAGCGCGCTAAGCGGCGGGTAGATGCGGAGCATTGCCTGCGACTATGGGCTCCTGCCCACGGCGTGGCATTAACCATTCTGCGTGTGCCAGGAATTTATGCGCTTGATCGTTTGCCAGTTGAGCGTATTCAGGCGGGAACGCCCGCCTTAATTTCTTCGCAAGATGCTTACTCGAACCATATACAAAGTGATGATTTAGCAAGGTTGGTGTGTGCCGCCGTTTATCACGGTAAACCACAACGCGTCATTAATACCTGTGACGGTGGTGAAACCAAGATGGGTGATTACTTTGATGAAGTGGCCGATGCATTTGGTTTAGAGAGACCACCCAGATTGCCAGCCGAGCAGTTGGAGAAAATCGT
Organism: Polynucleobacter sp.; assembly: GCA_040400535.1. GTDB lineage: Bacteria > Pseudomonadota > Gammaproteobacteria > Burkholderiales > Burkholderiaceae > Polynucleobacter. The sequence goes on from JBBAQC010000012.1 coordinate 15,194, forward strand.
ATCCCCCATGCTCTGGTCGTTTATGCGGGAATCGCGCCGAGTCAGCAATACGCGACTCCCAGAATTAAAAACGGCGCTGCGCTACCCTAGCGTGGCAGAGTTTCTGAAAACTATTTCCAAGAATCCTTGAGTCCAACTGTACGGTTAAATACTGGCTTGCCGGGAGTTGAATCATTTTGGTCTGCAACGAAATAACCGTGGCGCTCAAA
>JBBAQC010000012.1:15502-46998 GCA_040400535.1 Polynucleobacter sp.
CTCTTACTGTCGGGAAAGTGCGTTGCATTTACCTGAATTACTTTGCCATTGGCATCCACTTCAAAGCCGGTACATTCGATTACAAAGCCATGACGCAAGCGCACCCGTCCACCAGCTTGATCGCCGATTGGCGGATAAAGCCTAAAGAAACCTTTAATGGGCTCTTGCATAAAGTCATCTTCTTCAATCCACAATTCTTTTGTGAAATGAAATTCGCGATTACCCCATTCTGGATGCTGAGGGTGGCGCGGTGCGGAGCATGGTTCACTTGCCGAAGCATCTACATTTTCAATTACCAGCTTGAGTGGCCTCAGAACCGCTGTAGCCCGTGGAGCCTTGGACTCAAGATCATCCCGTAAGGCTTGATCTAGGGTACTCATGTCAATCCAACTATCCGCTTTAGAGACGCCAATACGCTCGCAGAATAAGCGAATACTCTCAGGCGTATAACCCCTGCGACGAATACCTACGATGGTTGGCATGCGCGGATCATCCCAGCCATCCACTTGTTTTTCTTCTACCAATTGCAAGAGCTTACGCTTGCTAGTGATAGTGTAAGTAAGGTTAAGGCGAGCGAATTCATACTGGTGTGGTACAGGATCTTTAAAGACGCCCAATTCTTTAAGAGAGTTCACAATCCAGTCGTAGAGCGGCCGATTATTTTCGAACTCCAAAGTACAAATAGAGTGAGAAACATTTTCTAGAGCATCAGAAATACAGTGTGTGAAATCATACAAGGGATAGATGCACCACTTGTTGCCAGTGCGGTGGTGCTCTGTGTGACGAATGCGATAGACCACAGGATCGCGCATCACAATATTTGGATGCGCCATATCAATCTTCAGGCGCAATACATGTTCACCATCATTATATTTACTATCCCGCATCTCGCGAAATAAAGCTAGGTTCTCATCAGGGGTACGATCGCGGTAAGGGCTATTTTTTCCAGCTTGGCCAAAGTTGCCACGATTGGTATGGATGTCATCTGCACTTTGACTATCAACATAGGCTTTGCCGTTCTGAATCAGAATTTCGGCAAACTCATAGAGTCGATCAAAGTAATCGCTCGCGTGATACAAGTGCGTGCCCCAATCAAAGCCAAGCCATTTGACCGCATCTAAAATACTGTCAGCGTACTCAATATCTTCTTTGACTGGATTGGTATCGTCTAGGCGCATATTGCAACGCGCACCACCTGCTTGATTGTTGTAATCAGCAGCTAAGCCAAAGTTCAAGCAAATACTTTTAGCGTGACCAATATGAAGATAGCCATTAGGTTCTGGTGGAAAACGTGTGATGATCGAGGGGATGGTTTGACCATCTCGATTAGTGCGATTCTGGTAGGCGCCACTCGCCAGGTCATGATCGATAATCTGGCGCAAAAAGTTAGAAGGCTCGGCAACCATGCCGGCGGACGATTTAGAGGGTTTGCTATCTTGTGACATGCACTCATTGTAGAGAAAAGCCCTAGCCACAAAGAAAAAAGCCCGCAAACTGTCGCGGGCTCTTTTCTGGAATGCGATCGAGAGTTACTCTTCTACGAAAGCCTCTTCCCGGGTTTTCTTAACCGCTGGTAGAGCCACGATGACGACTAAGAGAGCCGCTGCAATCAGCAGACCCAAGGACAGTGGACGGGTTAGGAAGGTTGTGAAATCACCGCGTGAGAGTAATAGAGCGCGGCGGAAGTTCTCTTCCATCATAGGCCCGAGCACGAAACCGAGTAGTAATGGAGGCGGTTCGCAACCCAGTTTAAAGAAGAGGTAGCCAATTAAGCCAAAGACTGCGGTGACATAGACGTCAAACACGGTGTTATTCACGGTGTAGACACCGATGCAGCAGAACACCAAGATCGCTGGGTAAAGGAAGCGATAAGGAATCTTTAAGAGCTTCACCCAAATACCAATCAGAGGTAAGTTCAACAAAATCAACATCACGTTACCAATCCACATAGATGCAATCAGTCCCCAGAACAAGGCTGGGTTACTGGTCATGACCTGTGGACCTGGCTGAATGTTGTGAATCGTCATCGCTCCAACCATCAACGCCATCACAGCATTCGGTGGAATACCTAAAGTGAGCAATGGGATGAAGGAAGTTTGGGCAGCAGCGTTATTTGCTGCTTCAGGACCGGCCACACCCTCAATCGCACCCTTGCCAAACTCATGGCTGTACTTAGAGGATTTTTTCTCCACGGAGTAAGCGCCGAAGGCTGCCAAAGCAGCACCACCACCTGGCAGAATTCCTAAGATGGAACCGATAGTTGTGCCGCGCAAAATAGAGGGAATCATGCGCTTCACATCTTGTTTTGTAGGAACCATGCTGGTGAGTTTGTTGAGGAAGCCCTCGTCATCACCAGTTTTTTCAAGGTTGCCCATGATTTCAGCAAAGCCGAAAACACCCATTGCAACCGCTACGAAACCGATACCGTCACTTAATTCAGGGATGTCAAAGGCATAGCGCGAAACGCCTGAATTCACATCAGTACCAATCAAACCCATCAATAGGCCTAGGATGATCATGCCAATGGCTTTGATCAAAGAGCCAGATGCAAGAACGACCGCACCAATTAAGCCTAGCACCATCAGAGAGAAGTATTCGGCAGGACCAAACTTAAATGCCAATTGCGAGAGTGGTGCAGCAAAGGCAGCCAAAATCAATGTGGCCACGCAACCCGCGAAGAATGAACCCATACCAGCTGTGAATAGAGCAACGCCTGCTCGACCATTTCTGGCCATTTGGTAGCCATCAATCGCCGTTACCACCGAGGACGTTTCTCCAGGAATGTTGAGCAAAATCGCAGTAGTAGAGCCACCGTACTGGGAGCCATAGTAAATGCCGGCCAGCATAATTAGCGCGGCGATTGGAGGCAGGGCGTAGGTGGCGGGTAATAACATCGCAATGGTTGCGATCGGGCCCAGTCCGGGCAAAACGCCAATCAAAGTACCTAAAACACAGCCAAGCAGGCAATACAGTAGGTTTTGTAGAGTAAAAGCGGTTTCGAAACCGAGGGCTAAATTAGTAAATAAATCCATTTTTCAGAGTCTCGGTTCGTTATTGTTGTAGGAATGCAGGCAGAAGTGGGAACTGAAGCTTGAGGCCCACAACAAACACAGAGTAAGTAAAAATTACAAGGAAGGTCGCATTAAGCAAGGAGCCTTTCCAAGTGAAGTCTTTGCTCGCACTGGCAGAAACCAAGACCAGTACTACGACAGCAACCAGAAAGCCCATCCGCGGTAGCAGCAAGGCATAGAGCACTACAGCGCCCGTAATTTGGATAATGATCTTCCAGTTAAATTTAGGAATAGTTTCAATTGTTGCTTTGGCGCCCATTGACCTCACCAATACTAGGAGGCCCAAAAGGGCCATCAGCAATCCTAAGTAAAAAGGAAAATAACCTGGGCCCATTTTGGCTGCCGTACCCATGTTGTAGCGGGTAGCGACGATGGCAAAAAATAAGCCAATCACCATGTACATGATTCCTGCGCCAAAATCACGTTGGTTGCGAATTTTCAAGTTGAGCTCCTTATATATCGACTTAAATGCCGATCTATTTATTAATGTTGTGAGATTGTAAGTCAGGAATGGGGGTGATTACCTAGGGTTTGCCCTCAACTAGTGCCAATGCGATAATTAGTTCTATGAAAGTCTCTCAAATTCGCCAGGCATACCTGGACTACTTTGCCCAAAAAGGGCACCAAATTGTTCCCTCTAGCCCTGTAGTGCCTGGAGATGACCCAACCCTGCTGTTTACTAATGCGGGGATGAACCAGTTTAAAGATACCTTTCTAGGCTTTGAAAAACGTTCTTATAACCGTGCGACCACGGCTCAAAAATGTATACGTGCGGGTGGTAAGCATAACGACTTAGATAATGTCGGCTATACAGCCCGTCACCATACCTTTTTTGAGATGTTAGGCAACTTCTCTTTTGGGGATTACTTTAAAAAAGAGGCTATCGAGTTTGCCTGGGGTCTATTGACTGACGTCTTGAAGCTTCCTGAAGAAAAGCTGCTGGTGACTGTGTATGCGGAAGACGACGAGGCTTATGAGATTTGGAATAAGCATATCGGTGTTCCAGCTGAGCGCATTATTCGCATCGGCGATAACAAGGGTGCGCGTTACGCCTCAGACAATTTTTGGATGATGGGTGATACAGGCCCGTGCGGCCCTTGTACTGAAATCTTCTATGATCATGGAGCCCATATTGCTGGAGGCCCTCCTGGAAGTCCCGAGGAGGATGGCGATCGCTATATTGAGATTTGGAATAACGTGTTCATGCAGTTCAATCGCGATGAAGCGGGTAATATGCATCCATTGCCAAAGCCTAGTGTGGATACGGGCATGGGTCTCGAACGAATTGCGGCGGTATTGCAGCACGTGCACTCCAACTATGAAATTGACCTCTTTGTCAATTTACTCAAAGCAGCCAAAGAGGCTGTTGATGCCGCTGGTGGTGAGAATTGCGATCCAACTAGCCCATCGCTTAAAGTCATTGCCGATCACATCCGCGCCTGTAGCTTTATCGTGGTCGATGGCGTGATTCCCGGCAATGCTGGTCGTGGCTATGTTTTGCGCCGCATTACTCGCCGAGCGATTCGTCATGGCTATAAATTGGGCGCGCGTAAACCATTCTTCTATCAGCTGGTTCCAGCGCTCGTGAAGGAAATGGGCGTAGCTTACCCGGAGCTCCAGGCATCTAAAGACAAAGTAAGCGAAGTGATTAAGCAGGAAGAAGAGCGCTTTTTTCAGACAATCGCTAACGGTATGGAGATTTTAGAGAACGCACTTGCTGGTGGCGCCAAAACTATTGATGGTGAAACTGCTTTCCGTTTGCACGATACCTTTGGCTTTCCATTGGATCTGACTGCGGATGTTTGCCGCGAGAGGGACGTCACTGTTGATGCCGAAGGTTTTGAGTTGGCAATGCAAAAGCAGCGTGATCAAGCCAGGGCTGCTGGTAAGTTCAAGGTAGCTCAAGGATTGGAATACTCTGGTAAGCCAACCCACTTCCATGGCTACGACACCTTAAAGTATGAAGGCGCCAAAGTCACTGGACTTTATGTTGACGGCTCTGCTGTGCAGTCTGTTAAAGCTGGTGATGCCGCAGTGATCGTTTTGGACAACACCCCTTTTTATGCAGAGTCTGGTGGGCAAGTTGGCGATAAGGGCGAGTTGCGTAATGAAGCAGTGCGTTTTGCGGTTGAAGATACCTTTAAGATTCAGGCGGATGTATTTGGCCACCAAGGCGAAGTGCAAGAGGGCGAACTTCAGGTGGGTGATGTCATCAACGCCTTAGTAGATACTCAGCAAAGAACAGAAGTGATGCGCAACCATAGTGCTACGCATATTTTGCACAAAGCATTGCGTGAAGTTCTGGGTGATCACGTACAGCAAAAAGGTTCTTTAGTTGATGCCAGTAAAACTCGTTTTGACTTTACTCATAATGCCCCTATTACTGCGGCAGAGATCCGTCAGGTAGAAGACATTGTGAATGCGGAGATCTTGGCAAATACTGCAACCTCCGGAAAAGTGATGTCACTAGATGATGCGCAGAAAACGGGCGCCATGATGCTCTTTGGTGAAAAATATGGTGACGAGGTTCGCGTTTTAGAAATCGGTAGCTCCAAAGAGCTCTGTGGCGGAACTCACGTCGGACGAACTGGTGACATCGGTAGCTTGAAGATAGTCTCTGAGGGCGGTGTTGCCGCCGGCATTCGTCGGGTTGAGGCGCTTACTGGTAGAAACGCCTTGAACTTCCTGCAAGGTTTAGAAGACAAGATCAATGAAGCAGCGACGATTCTAAAAACCCATCCAGGTGACTTAGTTAATCGCGTTGCACAACTGCAGGATAGTTTGCGGCAGGCCGAACGAGAGTTAGAGAAGGTCAATTCTAAATTCGCTGCTAGTCAAGGTGATGAGCTGGCAACCCAGGCGATCGATATCAATGGTCTTAAAGTATTGGCAGTCCGTTTAGATGGTGCCGATGCTCAGGTACTTCGCGAGACCATGGACGCTTTAAAGGTGAAGCTGAAAACCGCCGCTATTGTTTTAGCTTCCGTGCAAGGTGACAAGGTCAGCTTAATTGCAGGCGTGACTGCAGACTCGATTACTAAAGTGAAGGCGGGCGACCTGGTGAACTTTGTTGCGCAGCAGGTGGGGGGTAAAGGCGGCGGTAAGCCGGAGATGGCTATGGCTGGCGGTACCGATCCAAGTAAATTAAATGCAGCCTTGGCTGGCGTAAAAGAATGGGTGGCTTCTAAGTGAGTAATGCAATCGAATTTAATCTTGAGGTGGACGCGATTGGTATGAACTGTCCACTGCCCATCTTGCGCACCAAGAAGGCCTTGGCTACTATGCAGTCAGGTGAGATCTTGAAAATCAAGGCGACCGATGCGGGCGCAGCCCATGACTTCCCAGCTTTTGCTAAGCAGACTGGTAATGAATTACTCTCCAGTAGCACCGAAGGTGATGTGCTGGTTTTCTTTATGAAGAGAAGATAGAGCCTACACTCTAAGTTAAAGAGCGGCTCTTTAAGTACGCTGCAAACTCAGTGCTGACCTCTGGATGGCGCAAAGCAAATTCCACTGAAGCTTTGAGGTAGCCAAGCTTGCTACCGCAGTCGTAGCGCACACCATCGTATTCATAAGCGAACACAGGCTCTTCTTTTAGTAAAGCGGCAATGGCATCAGTGAGCTGGATTTCACCTCCAGCACCAGGCTTGAGATTGCGAATATGTTTGAAGATATCTGAAGATAGAACATAGCGGCCGACAACTGCCAAGTTAGAGGGTGCATCTTGAGGTTGTGGTTTCTCTACGATGCCATTTAAACGATAGATGCCCTTGGAAACTTCTGCTCCGGAAATGATTCCGTAAGAGCTACTTTTTGACGGATCAATTTTCTCTACAGCCAAGACTGAACCATTTTGCTGATCAAATACTTTTAGCATTTGCTTCAGTACAGGGGGCTGTCCATCAAGCAAGTCATCTGCAAGGATGATTGCAAAGGGCTCATCACGCACCAGCTTTTCAGCGCACAGGACAGCGTGACCAAGACCTAATGCTTCTGGCTGGCGAACATAAACGCAATCTACGTGGCTTGGCTTAACACTACGAACAATTTCCAGCAAGGCAGTTTTATTCTTGGCCTCGAGTTCAGCCTCTAACTCATAGGCTTTATCAAAGTGATCCTCAATTGCGCGCTTACTACGACCAGTAACAAAAATCATTTCGGTAATACCTGCAGCAATTGCTTCCTCAACCGCATATTGAATCAGTGGCTTATCCACCACATTCAGCATTTCTTTTGGGCTGGCCTTAGTGGCTGGTAAAAAACGCGTTCCTAAGCCTGCAACAGGGAAGACTGCTTTCGTAACGGCTTTAGTGCTTAATGGCATGGTGGATCCGATCAGTTTGATTACTGCTTTATTTCAGTCGCTCTAATTGTGCAACAAGCTTCTCATGATTTTGTTCAAATCCTGCCAAGCGCTGCTTTTCTTGGGCAACAACCTCTACTGGTGCACGAGCTACAAAACTTTCATTGCCGAGCTTACTGTGCGCCTTAGAAATTTCGTTAGCCAGGCGTTCAATTTCTTTACTCAAGCGCACCTTTTCAGCCAGTATGTCCACCTCAATTTTTAATAGTACTTTCATACTGCCAATTAAAACGATCGGTGCATCCGGAGCCTCTTTTTCTAAAGCAGATTCGTCATCATAGATTTTGACTTCAGAAAGTTTAGCTAAGGCGGTGAGATAGGGGCTTGCCTGTTTTAAAAAGTCTTGCGGTCCACTAATCCATAGAGGCACTTTGAGTGCAGGAGAAACTTGCATCTCGCCACGCAGATTTCGACAGGCATCCACAATCGATTTAATCTGAATGACCCAAGCCTCGCTTTGCTCGTCAATCTTCTCAGGCTGAGCGACTGGGTATGGCTGTAGGGCAATCGTTTGCTTGTCTTGTTTGACCAACTCTTTGCCAACCTTGGGTCCAACCGTTTGCCAGAGGGTTTCAGTAATAAATGGAATCAGTGGATGAGCCATGCGCAAAATGGTTTCCAAAACGCGCAGCAGAGTGCGGCGCGTTGCGCGTTGCTGTGCAGGCGTTCCAGTCTGAAGCTGTACTTTGGCTAACTCGAGGTACCAATCGCAATACTCATCCCAAACAAACTGATAGATGCCGCTAGCAATATTGTCAAAGCGATAGTTTTGGAAACCTTTAGCAACATCAGCCTCGGTTTTTTGCAATATAGAGACAATCCAGCGATCTGCTGGTGAAAAGTCTAACTGGCCCTCAGGACCACATTCCTTATCGCAGGGTGCAAAACCATTGTCTTGATCATTGCCAGGGCAATTCATCAGAACAAAGCGAGTGGCATTCCACAGTTTGTTACAGAAGTTGCGATAGCCTTCGCAACGCTTTTGATCAAAGTTAATGTTACGACCAAGTGATGCGAGTGAGGCGAAGGTAAAGCGCAGTGCATCCGTGCCAAATGCCGGAATGCCTTCCGGAAATTCTTTCTTAGTTTTTTTGCCGATGCTCTCAGCTTGCTTTGGATTCATCAAGCCAGTAGTACGCTTAGCCACCAAATCTTCAATCTGGATACCGTCAATTAGATCAATCGGATCCAAAGTATTACCTTTGGACTTACTCATCTTCTGACCTTCAGCATCGCGTACTAAGCCGTGTACATATACCGTATTAAAAGGCACCTTACCGGTGAAGTGACAGGTCATCATGACCATTCTGGCTACCCAGAAGAAAATAATGTCAAAACCCGTTACCAATACTGAGGATGGCAAGAAGTGCTTGAGTGCTGGTGTTTCTTCAGGCCAGCCTAATGAGCTAAAAGGCACCAGCGCAGAGCTAAACCAGGTATCTAAGACATCGGGATCCCGATGAAGTTGGCCGGTATAGCCCGTAGCAGAAGCCTTAGCTTTAACTTCTTCTTCAGAGCGAGCCACAAAGATCTGCCCGTTATCACCATACCAGGCAGGGATTTGATGACCCCACCAGAGTTGACGCGAGATGCACCAGTCTTGAATATTTTCTAACCACTGGGTGTACGTGCTAATCCAATTTTCTGGAACAAGCTTGATATCACCTTTAGTGACGGCATCCAATGCGGCTTTAGCAATGGATGAGCCTGGCTGATATTGGTTATCAGGACTCGGTTTAGACATCGCAACAAACCACTGGTCAGTGAGCATTGGCTCAATGATGGTTTGAGTGCGATCACCACGTGGCACCATCAATTTGTGGGGCTGTACTTTTTCTAATAATCCGGCTGCATCTAAATCAGCAACGATTTGTTTGCGTGCTGCAAAGCGCTCAAGGCCTTGATAAGCGATGGGCGCATTCTCATTCATTTTGGCGTCGAGAGTCAAAATATTCATGAGCGGTAATTGATGGCGCTGACCAACGGCATAGTCATTGAAGTCGTGTGCCGGCGTAACTTTCACCACGCCGGTACCAAAGGCTAAATCCACATAGTCATCTGCAATGATGGGGATCTCGCGATTGCATAGGGGTAAGTGCACAGACTTACCGATGAGATGTTTGTAGCGCTCATCCTCTGGGTTGACCATCACAGCAACGTCACCCAAGAGGGTCTCGGGGCGAGTGGTGGCAACGATCAGGTGTCCGGAGCCATCTGCTAATGGATAGCGGATATGCCACATCGAGCCATCTTCCTCTTCACTCACTACTTCTAAATCAGAGACCGCAGTTCCTAAAACTGGATCCCAATTCACTAAACGTTTACCGCGGTAAATTAATCCTTGCTCATGTAAACGAACAAATACTTCGACAACCGCTTTGGACATCTTGCTGTCCATCGTGAAATATTCTTTACCCCAATCAATTGATGCGCCTAAGCGACGAATCTGACGAGTGATGGTATTACCTGAGGTCTCTTTCCACTCCCATACTTTTTCGAGAAACTTTTCACGACCCAAGTCATGACGCGTCATCTTTTGTGCATCGAGTTGGCGTTCGACAACAATCTGTGTCGCGATGCCAGCGTGGTCTGTGCCAGGTACCCACAAGGTATTTTTGCCAGACATGCGGGCATGACGCACCAAGCCATCCATGATGGTTTGGTTAAACGCATGGCCCATATGCAAAGTACCGGTCACATTCGGCGGGGGTAACTGAATCGAAAAATTATCTTTACCCTCATCCAGAGAGGCATCTGCAATACCTCGGCGTTCCCACTCCGGACCCCAATAAGCCTCAATTGGGGCGGGTTCATAGGATTTGGCTAGTTCGTCTGCAGAACTGGCTAATTGAGAATTGGGTGAATTAGGGATATTCGAAGCATTTGGCATAAGAGGCAAATTATAATTGGGGCGATGTACTCAGACCTACTCGCAAACCTTAATCCAGAACAACGCGAGGCAGTGACCCTCCCGCCGGTAAATGACAATGGCCAGGCTCAGTCAGCCCTGATCTTGGCGGGTGCTGGGAGTGGCAAAACCCGCGTGCTGACTACCCGTATAGCTTGGTTGATCCAAACAGGCCAGGTTTCGCCTATTGGGGTCTTAGCGGTGACCTTTACCAATAAGGCTGCTAAGGAGATGATGTTGCGCTTAAGCGCCATGTTGCCCATCAATACCCGGGGTATGTGGATTGGTACTTTTCATGGTCTTTGTAACCGTTTATTGCGTGCGCATCACAAAGAGGCTGGTTTGCCATCCACTTTTCAGATTTTGGACACCCAGGATCAGCTTTCGGCCATTAAGCGACTTTTGAAGGGCTTAAAGGTCGATGATGAGAAATACCCCCCTAAACAGCTGCAATATTTTATTGCGCATGCCAAAGAGCGTGGTCAGCGTGCCAAAGAATTATCCGTCGGGGACGACTTTCAGGCCAAGATGGCTCAGCTCTACGAAGCCTACGACGAACAGTGCCAACGTGAGGGTGTCGTTGACTTTGCTGAGCTCCTATTGCGTAGCTATGAATTGCTCAAACATAACGAGGCCATTCGTACGCATTACCAAGAGCGCTTCCGTCATATTTTGATTGATGAGTTTCAGGACACTAACGCATTGCAATACGCCTGGCTTAAATTACTCTCTGGTCACGATGCTAGTCGCGTCAATGTCAGTGGCATGGGAAGTAGTGCAGTTTTTGCTGTTGGTGATGATGATCAAAGTATTTACGCTTTTCGAGGTGCAGATGTAGAGAATATGCGTCTTTACGAAAAGCAATATCACCCGATGATGGTCAAGCTAGAGCAAAATTACCGCTCGCATGGCCATATTCTTGATACCGCCAACTATCTCATTTCCAACAATACTGGTCGTCTTGGTAAAAACCTGCGCACCGATGCAGGCCATGGCGAGCCAGTTCGTATTTATGATGCGCCAAGCGATCACGCCGAGGCAGCTTGGCTTATCGATGAGATCAAAGCACTAGTTAACAGTGGCATCAAGCGTACTGAAATTGCTTTGCTTTATAGAAGTAATGCGCAGTCACGCATTATTGAGCACGCTTTATTTTCTGCAGCCATACCTTATCGTGTTTATGGTGGATTACGTTTTTTTGAGCGCGCTGAGATTAAACATGCTTTGGCTTATTTACGTCTTCTGGAAAATCCCAATGACGACACGTCTTTCTCACGGGTAGTCAATTTTCCAACACGTGGGATTGGCGCAAGATCAATTGAGGCTGTACAAGATGCTGCTCGAGCTCAAAATAGCTCCTTATATTTGGCGGCCTCAACATTGGACGGTAAAGCCGGGGCTTCCTTGGGTGGCTTTGTGCGTTTGGTAGACCATATGCGTGAAGCTACGCGTCACAATACTTTGCCTGAAACGGTGGAGTTTGTGATTCAGAACAGCGGTTTGATTCAGCACTACCTCTCAGAGCGCGAAGGGCAAGATCGCGTAGAAAACTTACAAGAATTGATTAACGCCGCAACCGCATTTATTGCAGAGGAAGGTTATGGTCAGGATGCAACTGCTGCCACTCCGCCAGGCGAGAACGCGCCAGGCATCGTTGAAACATCACCTTTAGCAGCATTTTTGTCTCATGCTTCATTAGAGGCTGGTGATAACCAAGCTCAAGCAGGTCAAGATGCTGTTCAGCTGATGACGGTGCACTCTGCTAAAGGCTTGGAGTTCACCTCAGTTTTTATTACTGGTCTCGAGGAGGGTTTATTCCCGCACGAGAATAGTATTAATGAGCAAAATGGCTTAGAGGAAGAGCGTCGTTTAATGTATGTTGCGATTACGCGTGCTAAGGAGCGTCTCTATCTCTCTCATACTCAGTCGCGGATGCTGCACGGTCAGGTTCGTTACAACATGCCATCCCGCTTCCTAGAGGAGTTGCCATCAGACTCGCTGAAGTGGCTCACTCCCAAGGTAAAGGATGCTCGATGGGGCGGCTCTACTGGAAATCATTCTGCGAACACTTGGCAAGATGGCTACACGCGTCAGCGTGAGTTTGGATCCAATGATTTTTTTGACTCTGGTAATGAGCGAGAGCGCCCTGCCAAGCAACTTGGACGCGTAGGCTCTGCATCCACCTCAGTAACCAGGATGGCTTCCCCGCCTCGAGGCAACTACCCATTCACGGTGGGACAAAATGTTTTCCATACCAAATTTGGTGAGGGACGTGTGACAGGTTTAGAGGGCAATGATGCGGATGCTCGTGCCCAAGTGAGTTTCAAGCGGCATGGCGTGAAATGGTTACAGCTGAGTATTGCTAAGCTGGCTGCGATAGATTAAGCGACTAAGCAATTAAGCGATTAGGGTAGCTGACTCTTGTTCAGCAAAGCACGCTTTCCAGGTAGCAAAGAAAGAGCAATGCATCAAAGTTAATCCACCCATTGAAATCGGGGCAACAATGAAGGATGCAGCTTGTCCCAAATCTAATGCATCCAAGATGGAGCCAATGGTTAATGGGATAGATATTAAGATGATGCCCCAAATAATAAGATAGAAAAAGAACGCACCACGATTTGTCCAGCAGGCGACTGCGCTAGAAAAAAGTGCCTGTGCTACTGACATATCAGCCCAAGCAACCAGTACGGGAGAGAACCACATCAGCATTGCCACCGGTATGTATAGCATGCCGCCAACAAAGAGAATGCGATAAATCTGGCTTATGACTTCTGGGGTAATAGGTTTGTCACTAGTCACTATTGGAATGAGCAATTCAAAGTCCACTAGTAGGCTTAAGATAAAACTCAGTATCAGGATGAGGGCCGCGTATACAAGACCTAATTGCAAAATACGTTTACGTATTAGGGGTGTTAATTGCAAGGCGGTTAGGTAAACAGAAGGGCGTATACGTTCCTTTTGAATCGCTTGGCGGCAGGCGGTCATAAAACCAACTGACAATGTGGGGGTGAGTAATAGAACGGCAAAAATGCCTATGACTGGTATCAGAACTGCCAGCTGAGCGACAAAAATATACATAAATACCAGCATCAAAAAGCCCAAGGGATTTTGTTTAAACAGCCAAATACCTTGCCGTATCCAGGTATAGCCCTCTTTAGGTGCAACGGAGTTCAGTTTCATATTGCTTTGCGACCTAATAGTATGTTTTCAAAATGACCGGGATCATGCGGGGTGAGCATTTGGGCATCACGTGGAAGATAAAAATCCCAGAGGCGTGATATCCAAAAGCGTAGGGCAGCAGCACGTAACATCATAGGCCAACTTGCCAGTTCATTGCTACTCAGTGGACGAATGGATTGATAAGAATCCATCAGGGCCGTGAGTCGGGCAGGATCAAAATCTCGCGCATTCTTTGCTAGGCACCAATCATTCGCGGTCACTGCGAGATCAAATAACCACTTATCCGTACCAGCAAAATAAAAGTCGAAGAAACCACCTAAGCGATCCTGAGATGGGTCACTTGGGCTCTGGGGATCGAACAGAACATTATCTCTAAACAAGTCGCAATGGCTGGCGCCCTGTGGAAGTGATGCATAAGCCTCAGAAGCAAAAAATTGTTCTTGAGTGGCAAGTTCTGTCGTGAGTAATTCTTTTTGTGTAGCGCTTAAATAAGGCAAGACTTGTGGAACTGTTTTTTTCCACCAAGTAAGACTGCGGAGATTGTCTTGACTAGGGGTGAAGTCTTTGCCAGCCAAATGCATTTTTGCTAAAGCTTCACCCACCAGTGCGCAATGGTTTACTTCAGGCGCTAATCTGGAGAGGCCCGGCAGTTTGCTCACAATGGCCGCTGGTTTAGCTTTCAGGGTGAATAAAATTTCTCCCCGCTGATTCTCAAGTGGCTTTGGTACTGGAATGGCTTTATTAGCCAAGTGCCGCATCAATTCTAGATAGTAGGGAAGTTGCTCTACTGACAATCTTTCAAAAATAGTGAGAACGTACTCTTGTTTCCGACCATCTTTCTGGGTGTCCAGAAAAAAATTGGAGTTCTCAATACCTCCATGAATGCCTCGAATAGCAGTCGCCTGCCCAATGTCAAAATCGGTCGCGATCCAATCAGAAATATCGATCAGTTCAATGGGTGTAAAGACCGCCATGACTAGAGACTAAAAAGGAACGCGGATGCTCGGCACGCTGATGAGATCGGTTTCTTTTGGTACACCAGGCATCACGGTAGCAGGGGGCGCCATTTCATAGTTGGTGTAGCGGGTTTTTACATCAACTTGAGTGGGTGAATTGGTATCTTTATATTCTGTAATTTCTGTACCAGTAGCTTCTTTATGCTGAAAGCTCGGTTTGCGGGCTTCAGGGGCTTTGGTTGCTTCCGAAGCGCTCACTGCAGGCGCCAAGGGTTGATTATTAATACGCTGGAGCTCTGCAGGGCTCAGTGCCTGAGAATTACTTTGGGCGTGCGCTGAACTGAGGCCAAAAGAGGCAAAGGCCACTAAAAAGCTTGTCAGAACAAGGGTTTGGCTCAAAGAAGAGGGGATTAAGTTTGTAAGAGCATGCATCATTTTTCACCTTTTAAGGCCTCTGTTCAGGTGAATTTCAGCCTGAACTGTCAGCAGTTTGCAACTAGATTGTACGATTGCGGTATGACTAAACATAGACTCTTGTTAGTAGACGGCTCTAGCTACCTGTATCGCGCCTTTCATGCCATGCCAGACCTCAGAAATGGGGCAGGCGACCCAACTGGTGCAATCTATGGGATGGTCAACATGATGCGCCGAGCCCGCTCGGAACTCAAGGCTGATCATATTGCCTGTATTTTCGACGCCAAAGGCAAGACTTTCCGAGATGAAATGTACCCAGAATACAAGGCACACCGCTCTCCTATGCCTGAAGATCTGGTCAAGCAGATTGAGCCGATCCATGCCATGGTGAAAGCTTTGGGCTGGCCGGTTTTGATGGTTTCTGGGGTTGAGGCTGACGATGTGATTGCCACCCTAGCTTGTCAGGCGACCCAAGCTGGCTGGGAAACCATTATTTCTACTGGCGACAAGGATTTGGCTCAGTTGGTTAACTCCTCGGTCACCCTAATCAATACGATGACCAACGAAAAGCTGGACATTGATGGGGTAATTGCAAAATTTGGCGTTCCCCCCGAGCGGATCGTAGATTATCTTTCCATCATCGGGGATACGGTCGATAACGTACCGGGTGTTCCTAAGGCTGGTCCTAAAACAGCCAATAAATGGTTGGCTGAGTTTGGTGATTTGGATAACTTGATGGCAAACGCTGACCAAGTGAAAGGTGTTGTGGGCGAGAACCTGCGTAACAGTTTGCAGTGGCTCCCACAAGCACGCCAACTCATTACCGTAAAAACGGATTGTGATTTATCACCCCACCTGCCAGGTTTAGATGACCTGCACGCAAAATCAGAAGATGCACCGCTCTTACGTGAATTATTTGATCGCTACGCCTTTAAGACTTGGCTGCGTGAAGTGGAAAAGCAGTTGGGTGGAGCAGACCCTCAAGCGAGTGAAAGTCTTGATTTAGCTGGGAGCCCCATTAAGAATGACTCTATAGGAAATGTAAAAGCTTTCACTCCGCAATTTGGTCCTACCGCTACAGCAGCCACCACAGCCTTATCCCAAGAGACAACGGATTTACAAGCGGGGATTGCTAAGCACTACGAATGTGTTGTAGACGAAGTGGCATTGGATCGCTGGCTGAAAAAAATTGAGGGTGCCCAACTGACTGCTGTCGATACCGAGACAACTGGTTTAGATGCGCTAGCTGCAGAGCTGGTGGGTATCTCGCTATCTGTGATGCCTGGAGAGGCTTGCTATATACCGGTAGCGCATCGCAATGGAGAAGCGCAACTCAGTCGTGAATTAGTGTTGGCACGTTTGAAGCCGTGGCTCGAGAGCACTACTCATTTAAAGGTAGGGCAAAACCTCAAGTACGACAGCCACATTTTTGCAAATTACGACATCACCCTACAAGGTATTGCATTTGATACTTTGCTCGAGTCGTATGTGTTGGAATCCCACATGCCACACAATATGGACAGCTTAGCTGGGCGACATCTGGGCATGAAGACCATTAAGTATGAAGAGGTCTGTGGAAAAGGGGTGCATCAGATTGATTTTGATCAAGTAGATCTGCAGATCGCAACAGACTACGCTGCCGAAGATGCCGACATTACCCTGCGCTTGCATCATGTATTGTGGCCACAAATTCAGGAGAGCCCAGGCCTCCTGTATGTCTATCAACAGATTGAGATGCCTGCCATGCGCGTCCTCGGCATCATGGAGCGTAATGGTATTCGAATAGATTCAGCGCTCTTATCCCAGCAGGGTCAGGAAGTTGGCAAACGCCTGCTTGCCTTAGAAGGCGAGATTCATCAGTTAGCTGGGCAGCCTTTCAATATCCAATCGCCCAAGCAAATCGCAGAAATTTTATTCGGACAGCTCGAGCTCCCGGTAATTAAGAAGACGCCAGCAGGTGCACCATCGACCGATGAAGAGGTGCTGCAAAAGTTAGCTGAAGATTACCCTCTACCTGCTCGCATTTTGGACTATCGCAGTCTGGCTAAATTGATGTCAACCTATATTGAGAAGCTGCCGCGCATGGCTGATCCCAAGACTGGGCGCGTACACACTAATTTTTCTCAAGCGACTGCAGTAACGGGGCGCTTGGCTTCGAGCGAGCCGAACTTACAAAATATTCCTGTTCGTACTGAAGAGGGTCGCCGTATTCGGGAGGCCTTTATTCCGGCTGAAGGGTGTAAATTACTCTCAGCCGATTATTCTCAAATTGAATTACGCATCATGGCGCACATTGCCGAAGATGAAAATTTACTGGCTGCATTTGCTGCTGGTAAAGACGTCCACCAAGCCACCGCCGCCGAAATTTTTGGGGTTCCTCTAGAGACTGTGAACTCAGAGCA
Source organism: Polynucleobacter sp. (assembly GCA_040400535.1). Lineage (GTDB taxonomy): Bacteria > Pseudomonadota > Gammaproteobacteria > Burkholderiales > Burkholderiaceae > Polynucleobacter. Next base: position 32,796 of record JBBAQC010000012.1, read on the forward strand.
GCGACGTTATGCCAAGGTGATTAATTTTGGTTTGATTTATGGCATGAGCGCATTTGGCCTTGCGGGTAATTTAGGTATTGAGCGCTCAGCGGCGCAAAGCTACATTGCTAAGTACTTTGATCGCTACCCAGGGGTTGCCCAATACATGGAGCGCACTCGTTTAGAGGCTAGGGAGAATGGTTATGTGGAGACGGTATTTGGTAGGCGTCTATGGCTTCCAGAGATAAAGGGCTCAAATGGCCCCCGCCGTCAGGGTGCAGAACGGGCTGCAATCAATGCGCCAATGCAAGGAACTGCTGCTGACCTCATTAAACTAGCGATGATTGCGGTCGAAAACTGGTTAGAAAAAGAGCAGCTCAAGACCCGTATGTTGCTCCAGGTGCACGATGAATTGGTATTTGATGTGCCTTTTGACGAGCTGGCCATTTTGCAGGAAAAGCTACCAGACCTGATGTGTAAGGTAGTTGAATTAAAGGTTCCATTGGTAGTTGGTATTGGGATTGGGGATAATTGGGAAGAAGCGCACTAAATCAGGAGACTGGAACATGACAAACAAAAAAAATCAAGATTCAAAAATAGTGTCGAGTGAGAGAAGGGGTTTCATGAAAGCCTCTGCTGTTACTGCAACGACTATGGGAATTGGTTTTGTAGCTGCTTCAGAGCCTGTAATGGCACAAGCAATCGTAACGGATTTTTCGGGCATTAAAGCGGGCGAGCAAATGATTCCAGTGGGTAGCTTTCAGATGCCTGCTTATATCTCTCGTCCAGAAAAAGCTAAAGGTAATCTACCGATTGTGATTGTTGCCAGTGAAATTTTTGGTGTGCATGAGTACATTGCGGATGTCACAAGACGTTTCGCCAAATTAGGCTACCTAGCGATAGCCCCAGAATTTTTTGTGCGTGCCGGCGATCCCAATACTTTTGGAACTGTTGCTGAAATTCAGAAAAATATTGTGGCACCTACTCCAGATGCACAAGTGCTCAATGACGTACAGGCTGCTTTAGTATGGGCTGGAAAGAACGGCGGTGATTTAAAAAGAGTTGGTGTCACTGGCTTCTGTTGGGGTGGTCGCATCACCTGGTTATCAGCTACGCTTCCGCAAGTGCGCGCTGGAGTTGCTTGGTACGGCCGTCTGATCGGAGAAAAGACTGAGGGAAATCCACGCCATCCGGTGGATATAACCGCTGATCTCAAAGCGCCCGTTTTAGGTTTGTACGGTGCAGCAGATACTGGTATCTCCTTGGAGAGTGTCGAGCAAATGCGTCAAGCGCTAGCAAAATCGGCTCCTAAAAATCCGGCTGCCAAGGCCTCTCGTTTTGAGGTCTACCCAGATGCTCCCCATGCATTTCATGCGGACTATCGCGCAACTTATCGCGAAGGTCCTGCAAAAGATGGTTGGGAAAAGTGCATCGCGTGGTTTAAGCAAAACGGAGTGGCATAACCTTAATGTCAGTTCTGCAAAGCATATTGCTTGTCACGGCCTTAGCGGGCACCACTAGTGTTCTGGTAGCCGCCAGTTTTTCTATAGCCTTCCTATCCAAGATGGTTCACAACATGGTGAGTGTCTCGGTAGGAATCTTGCTGGCAACGGCTCTGCTTCATTCTCTTCCAGAAGCTTTTTCGATGGAGGGAACCAATCCCCAGCTCTTGTTTGCAACCCTTTTGGCTGGTCTTCTGGGGTTTTTCTTGCTTGAGAAAATTGCGCTATTACGTCACAGTCATCACCATGAGGGAGATGGCCATGATCACCATGACGGTCATGATGCGGAGGTTGCTGGACGCAGCGGCTGGATGATATTAGTGGGTGATGGCCTACATAATTTTGTCGATGGAGTCCTGATTGCTGCTGCTTTTATGGCTGATTATCAATTGGGTATTTTTACGGCAATTGCCATCATTGCCCATGAAATCCCGCAAGAGATTGGGGATTTCATCGTATTGCTCAACGCAGGATTTACACGTACGCGGGCACTGATGTATAACTTGATTTGCGGTTTATCTGCCGTAGTTGGCGGCGTATTGGCTTTTTTCTTTTTGGAGAAGGCTCATGCGGCAATGCCGTATTTGCTGGTCATCGCTTCAAGTAGTTTTATTTACATTGCGGTAAGTGATCTCATTCCACAAATGCATCGTAGACCCCATTGGGCTGAGTCTTTGCGTCAAACGGTCTTGATTGCTTGCGGTGTTGGCTTTGTGATTTTGCTGTCGCTACTCCATTAGAGTTCGACTGGCCTGCTCGGGTCAGCACACCATTCACTCCAGCTGCCGGCATACATTCGCGAGCCTGTGAGCCCAGCGATTTCCATGGCTAGTAGGTTATGGCAGGCTGTGACTCCAGAGCCACATTGATGAATGACATCAGATGCTTTGCTAGATCCTAAAAGATCATGAAAATCTTTATACAGCTGCTCGGGGCTTTTGAATGATTTACCAGAAAGATTCTCTCTAAAGCAATAATTGACTGCGTTGGGGATGTGTCCACCGACCGGATCCAAAGTCTCGTTTTGACCATGGAAGCGATCATTAGCGCGCGCATCAATAACTCGATGCTTCTGGGTCTGGAGATTTTCGACAACTTCTTCTACCGTGCTCAAGCCAACATAGGGCATCGTAGGCACAGGCGAAATCGTAGCTTGTGCTTGGCGTGGCAAAGTGCCAATGGGACCATTCCAAGCATCTAGGCCCCCATCTAATACTTGGACATTGGCATGACCAGTAGCCTTGAGCATCCACCATAAACGACTAGCGTAGACCGAGCCGTGATTGTCGTAGGCAACTACCAAGGTTTTTGGATCCATGCCAAAGCGTGATTTGGTTTGTGCCCAGGCCTCTGGGCTAGGCAGTGGATGGCGGCCATTTTTACCTGATTTTTCACCAGATAAATCGTGATCCAAATCGACATAAATTGCACCAGGAATATGGCCTTCAAGGTAGGACTTGCGACCTGCTAATGGATCGACTAAATCAAAGCGACAATCACAAAGTAAAACATTTTCGCCGCTGTTGATGATTTCTTCTAACTGATTCGCAGTAATGAGTGGTGTCATAAAGGCTTTCTGTTGAGGGCGAAATGAGAGTTACTAAATTATGCGCCTTGATAGTTCATCGCGCGACGATACCATTCATGAAAATGCTGCATACCGTCTTCCATAGGGCTTTGATAGGGACCTATTTCATTTTGACCGCGTGCCAGTAGGGCTGCGCGACCAGCATCCATACGTTCAGCGATTTCATCATCTTCGATACAAGTTTCCATATAGGCAGCACGCTCGGCCTCTACGAATTCGCGTTCAAAGAGAGCGATTTCTTCTGGGTAATAAAATTCCACCACATTACGTGTTTTATTAGGACCCATCGGATGTAGGGTGGAAACGCATAAAACGCCTGGGTACCACTCCACCATCACATTGGGATAGTAGGTCAGCCAGATAGCGCCATGGCGTGGGGTCTGGCCTTCATGATGGCGCAATACTGCTTCATGCCACTTTTGATAGACGGGTGAGCCAGGTTTCTCTAGGTTCTTGTGAATACCAACCGTTTGCACGCTATGCCAGTCACCGAATTCCCAATGCAAGTCTTCACAAGAAACAAATTTACCTAGTCCCGGATGAAACGGTACAACGTGATAGTCCTCTAGGTAGACTTCAATGAAAGTCTTCCAGTTGTAATTACACTCATGAACTTCAACATGATCTAGAACATAACCTTCAAAGTTGAGCTCATCTGCTACGCCGAGTTTGGCGAGGTCGGTGCGTACATCACGTGGACCTTCAAATAAGAGTCCCTGCCAATTTTGCAAAGGAGATTTACCGAGATTAAGACAGGGCTTATCTTCAAAATGGGGCGCGCCCATTAACTGGCCATTTAAATCGTAAGTCCAGCGATGCAAGGGACAAACAATATTGTCTACTTTGCCGGAGCCGTTGAGCATCAGTGCTTGGCGATGGCGACATACGTTGGAGAGTAGCTCTACACCTGCTTGGTTGCGAACTAGGAGGCGACCCTCATTCTCTGAACGCAGGGTTTGGTAAGAGCCCATTTCAGGAACCATTAGTTCGTGACCGACATGGCCTGGCCCCTGCTTAAAAAGCAGTTCAATTTCACGCTGATAGAGATCAACGTCAAAATAGGCCGAAACCGGCAGTTGTAAGTTGGACGGCGCAAGCTGCTGCGCGGTAGCCAGATTAGTCATTCTCCCCACCCCCGAAAACGTCAGCCGAAGCTAAGCGGAATAACCAATCCAACCATCGACGGATCGATATTGGAAAGGAAGGTGGGATTATACCCATCTGACCCCCATCTCGCTTTAATATATATAGATCTATGTCTTTAAGAAATTTGAAGGAAATAAGTCAATGCCAGTAAAGAAATCTGAGATTCAAAAACCCGGTCTTGAGGTTCAAATTGACCCTGACTTGCGTTATGAGCAGGCTGTCAAGGAGCTAGAGAAGTTGATTTCCGATATGGAGTCTGGAAAATTCTCTTTGGAGGAGACTCTATTGGCTTATCAACGGGGTGCAGCACTCTTGAAGCATTGCCAAGCAATGCTGGCTCAAGTCGAGCAGCAAGTTCGAGTATTTGAGGCGTAAGCCGCTCTGAGACTCAACCTATATGAACAACGCACTTTCATTTAAAGATTGGGTTCGCGCTCATGGGCAGCGAACTGAATTAGCCTTAGATAATTTACTCGATGCTGCTAGTGCTAATCCAGCACGTTTACATGAAGCTATGCGCTATGCCGCGCAAGGTGGTGGTAAGCGTATTCGTCCTTTATTGGTTTATGCGGCTGGTGAGCTCGGGGATAATTTCAGTGAAGAGAAAAGCAATGCTTTAGATTCTGCCGCAGTTGCAATTGAATGTATTCATGCCTATTCCTTAGTGCATGATGATTTGCCTTGTATGGATGATGATGATTTGCGCCGCGGGCGACCTACTGTGCATAAGGCTTATGACGAGGCGACCGCATTATTGGTGGGTGATGCATTGCAGACTCGTGCATTTGAGATTTTGGCAAACACACAGTGCGATGCTGATACGCGCCTAGCGATGATCAGTGTCTTGGCTGATGCAACGGGTTCGCGCGGAATGGCTGGCGGTCAGGCAATTGATCTCGAGAGCGTTGGTAAGAAATTAGACCTGGATGGCTTAAAGCAAATGCATGCTATGAAAACTGGGGCTTTACTTTCATGCTCGGTGCAGATGGGCGGCATTGCTGCTAAGCTCAATCAGACACAAATGCAGCATCTTAAAAATTATTCTGCCGCCTTGGGTCTAGCTTTTCAAATTGTGGATGATGTTCTTGATGCTACTGCGGATAGTCAAACCTTGGGTAAAACTGCCGGAAAAGATGCTGCCAATGACAAGCCGACCTATGTGACCCTGATGGGTTTAGACTATGCCAAGAAAGCTGCCAAAGAGTTGCAAGAAACAGCCATTGCCAGCTTGGAGAATTTTGGCCCTAAGGCCAAAGCCCTCAAAGATTTGGCTCTGTTGGTAGTTAATAGAGGTAAATAAGATTACTGAAGATTTGATGACTTTAAATTCCATTCACTCCCCTGCAGATTTAAAAAAACTACCTCGTGACCAGCTGCCTGCACTGGCAGATGAGTTGCGCCAGTTTGTATTGGATTCTGTATCTAAGACCGGTGGACACCTTTCCTCTAATTTGGGAACGGTTGAGTTATCGATTGCCTTGCATTATGTTTTTGATACTCCGGCAGATCGTGTTGTTTGGGATGTAGGTCATCAAAGTTATCCCCACAAAATCTTGACGGGTCGTCGTGAGCGCATGAGTACTTTGCGTCAGTTGGGTGGCCTGTCTGGTTTTCCGCGTCGCGCTGAAAGCGAATACGATGCCTTTGGTACTGGCCATTCTTCTACTAGTATTTCTGCAGCGATGGGTATGGCTCGCGCTTTTCAAACCAAGGGTGAGAAGCAGGTCGCTGTTGCGGTGATTGGTGATAGCGCCATGACTGGCGGTATGGCATTTGAAGCCATGAATAATGCGGGTGTGTATGAGGATTTACCTTTGGTGGTCATTCTCAATGACAACGATATGTCGATCTCGCCAGCAGTTGGGGCGCTCAATCGCCATTTAGCGAGATTGCTCAGTGGCAATATTTACTCTGCAACAAAAAAGGGCATTGATAGTGTTTTATCTATTGCCCCTCCTTTACGTGAGTTTGCTAAACGCTTAGAAGATCATGCCAAAGGCATGGTTTCACCATCAACGATTTTTCAAGAATTTGGGTTTAATTATTTTGGTCCAATTGATGGCCATGATTTAGATGCCTTAATTCCGATGTTGCAAAACGTACGCCGCTTGGCACTCGAGGGTGGCGGGCCACAGTTTCTGCATGTGGTGACGCGTAAGGGGCAGGGCTATGAATTAGCTGAAGCTGATCCCGTTCTGTATCACGGCCCGAGCAAATTTAATCCTGAAGAGGGTGTCAAGAAGTCAACCACTCCCTCTCAAAAAACCTTTACCCAAGTATTTGGCGAATGGTTGTGCGATATGGCGCACGCTGACCCATTACTCATTGGTATTACGCCAGCAATGCGTGAAGGCTCAGGCCTGGTGGAGTTTGAAAAGAATTTTCCTAAGCGCTATTACGACGTTGGTATTGCTGAACAGCATGCAGTGACTTTTGCTGCTGGTATGGCGTGCGAGGGCATGAAGCCAGTGGTGGCGATTTACTCGACCTTCTTGCAACGCGCTTACGATCAACTCATTCATGATGTAGCGATACAAGATCTGCCGGTGTTGTTTGCATTAGATCGCGCTGGCTTAGTGGGCGCAGATGGTGCCACGCATGCAGGCGCGTATGACATTCCATTTTTGCGTTGTATTCCGAATATGTTGGTATTGACTCCTGCGGATGAAGCCGAGTGCCGCGATTTATTGACAACGGCATTTCATCAACCACACCCAAGCGCAGTGCGCTACCCTCGTGGTGCTGGGGCTGGAACTATTCCCTCAAAAGAATTGCGGACCGTACCACTGGGCAAAGGCGAATTACGTCGTAAGACCAGCGCACCTGCTGGTCAGCGATTAGCCATTCTTGCTTTTGGTACTTTGCTCTACCCAGCGCTCGAAGTTGCTGAACAAATCGATGCCACGGTTGCGAATATGCGTTTCGTTAAGCCCTTAGACATTGAGATCCTCAAATCTTTGGCACAAACTCATGATTATTTTGTGACGATTGAGGATGGAGCCATTCAGGGTGGTGCAGGAAGTGCTTGTTTAGAGGCACTTGCTGCCATGGGAATGAATAAGCCTCTATTGCAACTAGGTCTTCCAGATGAGTTCATTGAGCATGGTGATTACAAGCTCTTGATGAGTCAATGTGGCTTGGACTCTGAGGGAATCGCAAAGTCTATTGCTGCACGATTTCCTCTGAAGACTGATGTCAGCTCTGTGGTCGTTGGTAAATAAGCGGTAATGATTGCTTAAGGCAAATGACTGCTAGCTAAATCCCAACGGGGTTTGATGTCAAAAGCACCTGAAGTAGTTGAGCCATTGTTTTCCATCAATAGCCGCAGCGCTCCCGCAAATGCAATCATGACGCCGTTATCGGTGCACAGATCTACTGGCGGGTAGTGCACTTCAAAACGATTCTTTTGAGCGCTAGTATTGAGAGCTGTACGCAATTGCCGGTTTGCCCCAACGCCGCCAGCAAGCACTAGATGCTGACAACCAGTTTGCTTGAGTGCTTTCTCCGATTTACTGACTAAGACTGCCACTAAGGCATCTACAAAACTGCGCGCGAGATCAGCCTGAAAGCTGCTAATTTCATTGGGGTCGGTGATGCCTAATAATTCAAATTTTTTAACTTGATTCAGAACCGCTGTTTTCAGTCCGGAGAAGGAAAAATCCAAATCCCCAGAATGCAACATAGGTTTGGGCAAATCAAATCGACCAGCTTGCCCTTTTTCCGCTAATTTGGAGATGGCAGCTCCGCCCGGATAATCCAAACCCAGTAATTTAGCGGTTTTATCAAAGGCCTCACCAGCAGCATCGTCTAAAGTTTCTCCCAAAAGTTGGTACTTACCAACCTCGCTCACCAGCATTAATTGGGTATGTCCACCTGAAACTAGGAGAGCGATAAAAGGAAATTCGAGTACAGAGTCGCCCAAAAGCGGAGAAAGTAGGTGCCCTTCCAAGTGATGAACCCCAATGGACGGTAAATTGAGGCCTTGAGCCAGTGATTTCGCGAAAGCGCTACCCACAAGCAGTGCGCCAGCTAAGCCAGGGCCTTGGGTGTAAGCCACGGCATCAATATCCTTCAACTGCAAGCTAGCTTCATATAAAGCATCGTCTAAAAGGGGTAAAACCCTTCGAATATGGTCTCTAGAGGCTAATTCTGGGACGACTCCCCCGTAGTCTCGGTGCATGGCAATTTGGGAGTGCAAGGCTTGCCCTAAAATGCCCTGATGGGCTGGTGCGTGGTTTTCCCAAGGGGAGGTGTCATAAATGGCCACCCCGGTCTCATCACAAGAAGTTTCTATGCCTAAAACAATCATTTTTTCATTTGGTCGTGCTAGAATCGCGTTTCAGTTAATTTTTCGATATTTTTTCGAGCATATACGAGTTAAACAAGTATGACTACAGTCCGCCTCCGTGAGAACGAACCTTTTGAAGTGGCATTACGCCGTTTCAAGCGCACCATTGAAAAAAATGGTCTTTTGACAGACTTGCGTGCCCGCGAGTTCTACGAGAAGCCAACGGCTGAACGTAAGCGTAAGAAAGCAGCCGCTGCTAAACGCCATTACAAACGTATTCGCAGCCAGATGTTGCCTAAAAAGCTGTATTAATCGAATTTAAAATCTCTCCTCACCGAGAGGCTTTTAAACCCGCTGACGGTGAAACGCAGCGGGTTTTTGCTTTTTTGGTTTCAGCTTGGAACCCTTAGAATCAAAGAACTAATAAACTGAACCAAGCATCAAATCTATCGGGAGTTACAGCATGAGCCTTAAAGACCAAATCACAGAAGATATGAAAAACGCAATGCGCGCCAAAGAGGTGGCTCGCCTGGGGACCATTCGTCTTTTGTTGGCAGCGATCAAACAGCGTGAAGTCGATGAGCGCATTGTGATGGATGATGCTAGCGTGATTGCGACGATTGAAAAAATGATCAAGCAGCGTAAAGACTCGATTTCTCAGTTTGAAAAAGCCAGTCGCGACGATTTAGTGGCGATTGAAGCGGCTGAGATGGTGATTTTGCAAGCCTATCTACCGGCGCAGTTATCGGATGCTGAGGTGCAAACTGCTGTTGCGGCAGCAGTTACAACAACGGGTGCTTCTGGTCCGCAGGATATGGGTAAGGTCATCGGCGTTCTCAAAGCTCAGTTGGCCGGTAAGGCTGATATGGGAAAAGTTTCTGGTTTGGTAAAAGCTGCATTAGCTAAGTAAGCTAAGTAAGCCACTCATCCATTACAGATGGCTCTCATACCCCAATCTTTCATTGCTGATTTATTAAATCGCGTTGATATCGTTGATGTAGTTGGGCAGCATGTCAAATTAAAAAAAGCAGGCGCGAACTTTCAAGGTTTATGCCCTTTCCATTCTGAGAAATCCCCTTCATTTTCAGTGTCACCTACCAAGCAGTTTTATCACTGCTTTGGTTGTGGAGCGCATGGGTCTGCTATTAGTTTTCTGATGGAGTATTCCGGTCTTGGTTATGTAGATGCGATTGAAGACTTGGCACGTTCTGCAGGTTTAGATGTGCCACGTGAAGAGCGCACTGCAAATGATGTTGCCCGTCAACAGCAGACGATGGCCTTAAGTGAGGTTATGAGCGCTGCGGCAGATTGGTATCGACAGCAACTGAAGGTTGCGCCGCGTGCAGTGGAATACCTTAAGGGACGCGGCCTTACTGGTGAGATCGCTAAGCGCTATGCCTTGGGTTACGCACCTGATGGCTGGCAAGGTCTTGAAGCAGTCTATGGCTCTTACGCTAACGATGAAGTGGCGAAGACTTTGCTTGAGGGCGGCTTATTAATTCAGAGTGAGCCTAGCGGCGATAAGCAAGTTGCAAACCAAGCTGCAAACCAAACAACTCGGCGTTACGATCGTTTTCGGGATCGCATCATGTTTCCAATTCGCAATCCCAAAGGGCAGACCATTGGTTTTGGTGGGCGCATTTTGGATCAAGGCGAACCTAAGTATTTAAATTCTCCAGAGACCCCGCTATTTTCTAAGGGCAATACCCTGTATGGATTGTTTGAGGCAAGGCAGGCCATTCGCTCACAAGAATATGTATTGGTATGCGAGGGGTATATGGATGTCGTCGCTCTCGCCCAATTAGGATTCCCTAATGCAGTAGCAACATTAGGTACTGCTTGCACTGCTAATCATGTGCGCATGTTGTTGCGCCAAACCGATCGCGTGGTATTTTCATTTGATGGTGACGCTGCTGGTCAGCGTGCTGCACAACGCGCTCTAGAAGCGTGCTTGCCATTGATGTCCGATGATAAAGAGATTCGTTTTTTATTCCTACCAACAGAGCACGATCCTGATAGTTACGTGCGAGCGTATGGAGCACCCGCCTTTGAAAAAGTAATTAAAGAGGCAATGTCGATCTCTAGTTTCTTTTTCAAGATCGTTAGCCAGGAACATGAGCTAACAACCCCTGAGGGTAGAGCACAAACCCACCATGCAGCAAAACCATTATTGCTATCAATGCCGCCAATCGCTTTGCGTACGCAAATTTTGCGCGAGCTAGCTATCCGAACCAATTCAACACCTGCAGAGTTAGAGTCTTTCTGTGGATTGACGATAGTACTTGCACCAGTGCAGCAGGGTTCTTACGCAACTACAAATCAACGGGCACCAAACTTCGTACAAGCCAATAGCGGAAATAGAACGCAAGGGGCGCCTTGGCAGGCATCCAAGGGTTCAGCTAAAAGAATTCCTGTATTAAATATCCCACCCCCTCAAGCTCCCACCGATTTAGCGGAGCAAATGTTACGAGTCTTAATTCAGTTTCCGCACTTAGGTAAAGCCTTGGATGCCAATCAGAGGGCGCTTGCACTGCAGGCTTCCGAGTTGCGTTCTGTAAAAGCATTGGAGCTAATGAAGGATTTACTCGCTCAGTGTGATTTGGTCGAATTAATTCCTGGTGAGAATGGTAAGCCACCCTCCGTCGGTGCTGGCGCGTTTGCTTTATTTCAAGAGCAGCTCTCTCGGAGTGAATTAGCTCCACTCTATGAAGTACTTAGAAAACGGGTGATGGGTTCAGATTTGGAAATCGAAGGCGCGATTGCTGATTTGGAAGGCGCCTTTAAAAAGCTCGAACTTACCCACCTCAAAACAGAAATGACGCAGATTGCCCAAAAGATCTCCACTAGCTCTGCTACCGAGCAAGATCGGGCTCGTTATAGGGAATTGGGAGATCGACTGAAATTCTCCTAAGAAATTTCTGATTTATTGCTAGAAAAATCCTAAATTTGCCCCCTATATCGACTACTAACCGGGGTAAAAAAGTCACAATCGACTATAATCCTCTATTCCCAGAAAAAAACCGATTTAATTCAGCCACTTGCGCTTTATTTTGAAGAAATTTGGAGTAAGTGAATAAGGTGGCTGTATCCAATCAGTCAAGAACAATCATCAGTAACGTGAGTAAGCGCTAATACATGCCTAATACCAAGAAAAAACCCGTAGCTAAATCAGTCAAATCAGCTAAGCCAGCGGCAAAAGCAGCAAAGCCAGTAGCGAAAGCCAAAGTGCCTGCTAAAGCAGTCAAGCCAGCAGCGAAAGCAAAAGCGCCAGCTAAATCAGTAAAAGCACCTGCCAAAGCGGTTAAGCCAGCAGCGAAATCAAAAGCTCCTGCGAAGCCGGTGAAAGCGCCGGCTAAAGCAGTCAAGCCGGCTGCGAAAGCAAAAGCTCCTGCGAAGCCGGTGAAAGCGCCTGCTAAAGCAGTCAAGCCAGTAGCGAAAGCAAAAGCACCAGCGAAGCCGGTGAAAGCGCCTGCTAAAGCGGCCAAGCCAGTAGCAAAGTCTGCAGTGAAGTCTGCAACGAAGCCGGCAACCAAAGTAGAGGCACTTAAAAAAGGCAAAGCTCCTGTTGCCCCTAAGGTGGTAGCAGAAAAGCCAGCCAAGGCAGCTAAAGAGCCCAAGGAGATTGCAGTAGTTAAGGGTAAAAAAGTTAAGGCTGTTGATGCCGAAGTTGTGGCTACTGAAGAAGTAAAAAAAGGCCGTAAGCCAAAGGCTGATGCTCCTGTGGAAGGTGCTGAGCCAGTATTGACCGATCGTCAAAAAGCGCGTGAGCGTAAGGCAAAAGAAAAAGCACTCTTAAAAGAATTTGCAGCACAACAGTTAGGCTCTGAAGAGCAACAAGAGTTACGTCGTACCCGCTTAAAAACTTTGATCAAGATGGGTAAGTCCCAGGGTTATTTAACCCATGGTGAAATGAATGACGTCATGTCAGATGAGTTGTCAGATGCGGATGCACTGGAAACGCTGATCAGTCTTTTAAACGACATCAATATCACCGTTTATGAGCAGGCTCCAGACGCTGAGACATTATTACTAAACGAAAATGCTTCAGCAGCAACAACTGAAGAAGAAGCTGAAGAAGAAGCTGAGGCAGCGCTCTCTACAGTAGATTCAGAGTTTGGAAGAACAACTGATCCGGTGCGGATGTATATGCGCGAGATGGGTACGGTGGATTTGTTAACCCGCGAAGGCGAGATCGTCATTGCGAAAAAGATTGAAGCAGGTCTCAAAGACATGGTGATGGCTTTGGCTGCTTGCCCAGTCACTATTGGCGAGATTTTGGCTAACGTCGACAAGATTACTAGTGGCGAGATGGAGATTGATCAGTTCGTGGATGGATTGGTTGATCCTAATGCTGAAGATATTAAGCTTGGACCAGAAGAGCCAGAGATTGACCCAGACGCCGAAGAGGGTGGCGAAGAGGGTGATGATGAGGGCGGTGCCGGTGGTGCGGCAGCAGCAACAGCGAATGCTAAACAACTAGAAGAGTTAAAGCAAATCTCCTTAGAGAAGTTTGCGATTGTTCGTAGCCAGGCTGACAAGATGCGTCGGGCCTTTGATAAGGAGGGCTATAACTGCCCAGCCTATATCAAAGCTCAAGAAGCAATTCGTGGTGAATTGCTCGGCTTCCGCTTAACTGCGAAGAGTGTTGAGAAGTTATGTGACACCATGCGCTCACAGGTAGATCAAGTATGGAAACTCGAGCGTGGCATTGTGAGTTTATTAGTCGATAAGGTCGGCGTTAACCGCGGCGATGTACTCAAAGACTTCCCTAAGATGTCTATGAATTTGGAGTGGGTGAATAAGCTTCTAAAAGAAAATAAGCCTTATATCGCGCTATTGCAACGTAACGTTCCAGCAATTCAGGAACTACAGCAGAAGTTGATCGATATTCAAACGCGGGTTGTGTTGCCACTACCAGAGTTAAAAGAAGTTAATAAGCAAATGATTGCTGGTGAGAAGCGTGCACGTGAAGCGAAACGTGAAATGACCGTTGCTAACTTACGCTTAGTCATCTCGATTGCCAAAAAATATACCAACCGTGGCTTGCAGTTCTTAGACTTAATTCAAGAAGGCAATATTGGCCTCATGAAAGCAGTAGATAAGTTTGAATATCGCCGTGGTTATAAGTTCTCTACTTATGCAACTTGGTGGATCCGTCAGGCAATTACCCGTTCTATTGCTGACCAAGCACGTACCATCCGTATTCCAGTTCACATGATTGAGACGATCAATAAGATGAACCGTATTAGCCGTCAAATCTTGCAAGAAACAGGTCATGAGCCAGATGCTGCAACCTTGGCCCTCAAGATGGAAATTCCTGAGGACAAGATTCGTAAGATCATGAAGATTGCTAAAGAGCCTATCTCTATGGAAACACCTATTGGTGATGATGCAGACTCCAATTTAGGTGATTTCATTGAAGACAGTAATACCTTGGCTCCTGCAGAAGCAGCTTTGCATGAATCGATGCGCGATGTAGTGAAAGATGTTCTCGACTCATTAACACCACGCGAAGCAAAAGTATTGCGCATGCGCTTTGGTGTGGAGATGAGCACAGATCACACTCTCGAGGAAGTTGGTAAGCAGTTTGACGTAACGCGTGAGCGTATTCGTCAGATCGAAGCCAAGGCCCTGAGAAAAATGCGTCATCCAAGCCGTAGCGACAAACTCAAGACCTTCCTCGAAGAGGATTGATCCAAA
>JBBAQC010000013.1:0-36928 GCA_040400535.1 Polynucleobacter sp.
CCTAAATTAGCTAAATTCAGGGCAAAGTTTCAATCGCTGATTGCCGCTAATTACCGCTAAGTTTCGCTAGGGCGCAAGGCGAGCAATATGCCAGCGTTCTCCATCAAGCTGATAGTGAATGCGGTCATGTAGGCGTGAAGGTCGGCCTTGCCAAAATTCAATTTCAGTAGGGTGAAGTCGGTATCCACCCCAATGCTCTGGTCTTGGCGGCTTGTCTCCAAAGTCGGCTGCAAAGCGTTTCTCAGCTGCTTCAAGAAACTCTCGATTCGGAATCTCAGTACTTTGGGGTGAGGCCCAGGCCCCAATACGGGAAGCGGCTGGGCGGGAGTGAAAGTATTCATCGCTCTCAGTAGCACTGACGCGCTCAACAACTCCTTTAATGCGAACCTGACGCTCAAGCTCATGCCAATGGAATAACAAGGCAGCGTTAGGGCGAATGGCCAACTCTTTGCCTTTTTGACTTTCGTAATTAGTAAAGAAGGTAAAGCCAGCACTATCCGCCCCTTTTAGTAAGACAATACGGGCTGATGGATTGCCTGCTGCATCTGCAGTTGCCAAGGTCATAGAGTTGGGTTCGGGACACTCTGCTTTGACGGCCTGATCAAACCAAACCTGAAATAAGCTCAATGGGTTAGGTGGCACCTCAGTCTCTGAAAGCTGACCAAAGGTGTAGTTTTTGCGGAGTTGAGCAATGGAATCCATTTTTTCAGTATAAAGAGAAGCTATGGCAGAAGACAAGTTAGAAGACATTTTGGGAGATCGTCGTTTTGGGGGTGTGGCTCGGCTATATGGGCCAGAGCTGCGTGAGCGTTTTCGCCATGCCACTGTAGTAGTGGCCGGCTTAGGGGGAGTAGGCTCGTGGGCTGCTGAAGCACTGGCCCGGACTGCGATCGGACATCTGATCTTAATCGACTTTGATCACATCGCCGAAAGCAATACCAACCGGCAACTCCATGCTCTTGAGGGTGAGTACGGCAAGGCAAAAGTACAGGCCATGACGGATCGCATTCAAAAAATTAATCCAGAGATCATGCTGACGAGTCATGACGCATTTTTAGAACCCGAAAATCTCGATATCTTGATTCCGGAAAATGCGATTGTTTTAGATGCCACCGATTCAGTGCTAACTAAAATTGCTTTAGCTGTTTGGGCAAACAAAAATCAGCGTGCTCTAGTGATGTGTGGTGCAGCTGGCGGAAAGTCAGATCCTACTTTGGTGCGCTGTGATGATCTCTCGCGAACTGAGCAAGATGCTTTGCTGGCAAAGGTACGTCAAGGCCTCAGGCAGGATCACGGCTTTTCAAGAAATCTCAAAAGAAAAATTGGCATTCGTGCGATCTACTCTCATGAGCCTCGCGCAGGGGTTGCCAGTGGCGGCCTCGCTTGCTCTGGGTATGGCTCTACCGTGATGGTTACTGCAGCCTGTGGTTTAGCTGCCGCTGCCGAGGTTTTAAATCTGATTGCTGCTCAGTAAGTATTTTTTACAAACCAAGCCATAAACCCTTAAGGGGAATCCCTGTAGGAAATTACGGATTCTGGTGTCATCCCTAATTTAGTAAAACCTACAAGAGCCCGTATTCATCAGGCCAACCCTTTTTTCACACCTCATATTTATTTGTTTAAGTACTTTAAGCACTTTTATCCCCTAGTGCAGAAGTGCAGTCCTCCCTAGACTTTGCTTCGTTGGTGATTTACCAACGACAAATTGAAAGGAGTTCTCTTTTGCAGACTGAACAAACTGGTTTACAGCGCCACCTTAAAGTACGGCATATCCGCCTCATGGCTTTAGGTTCTACTATCGGCGTTGGATTATTTCTAGGCTCAGCAAGTGCGATTCAAATCGCAGGACCTTCAATCTTGTTGGGATATTTATTGGCAGGCATCGTTGCTTTCATTGTGCTTCGCACTCTGGGAGAAATGGCGGTGCACGAACCGGTAGCCGGTTCATTCGCGGCTTATGCCAATAGCTATGTAGGACCACTTGCGGGATATATGGTTGGTTGGGGTTATTGGACCTATTGGATCGTTGTCGGGATAGCAGAGGTTACTGCTGTTGGCATTTACATGGGTATTTGGTTCCCAGAAACGCCGCAGTGGATATGGGCTTTATCTTCAATCCTCATGATGGGTCTGATTAATCTCATCGCTGTAAAGGTGTTTGGTGAGTTCGAGTTTTGGTTTGCCCTCATCAAGGTAGTCGCCATTGTTGCCATGATTGCATTGGGTGGTTCCGTCATTTTCTTTGGCTTTACCAATGACTGGAATCCGATTGGCCTCAGTAATTTATGGATACATGGAGGCTTCTTCCCTAATGGGATTAGTGGAATGCTACTTTCTTTGCAGATGGTTCTCTTTGCTTATGTTGGTATTGAGATGATTGGTTTATCTGCTGGTGAAGCAGAGAATCCGAAAAAGACTATACCAATGGCAATTGATTCATTGGCATGGCGCATCTTGATTTTCTACATGGGTGCGATTCTGGTGATCTTAGCGATCTTCCCTTGGAATGAAGTTGGGCAACAGGGTAGTCCATTTGTTGTGATGTTTGAGCGGATTGGCTTGCGTGAGGCAGCGGGCATTATTAATTTTGTGGTGATTACTGCAGCCCTGTCATCCTGTAACGCAGGTATCTTTAGTGGCGGACGACTTTTGTACGCTCTCTCGACTAATGGTTACGCGCCCTCGCCATTTGCCAAACTATCTAAGTACGGCGTTCCACATCGTGCAGTAATGGCAACGGTAGCAGTTTGTATGACTGGCGTAGTGCTGAACTACTTCGTTCCTGACAAAGCATTTCAATACATCATGGCCGCGGTAACTTTTGTTGGTTTGATGGTTTGGATTGCTATCTTAATTACTCAAATCCAGTTTCGTCGTTCTCTTACTCAATCTCAGGTTGCCGAGTTGGCATATCGCACGCCCTGGTGGCCCTATTCCTCGTGGTTCGCATTGGCATTTATTGCTTTAGTAGTGGTGTTGATGGGCTTTCATGAGGATGCGCGGATTGCCTTGGTCTTGGGTCCGTGTTTATTAGGCGTGTATCTCGCTATGTTTTATATCGTTGGCTTGCATCGCAAAACAAAACTGAATCGTGAATTCAAATAAGGAGACATAAATGATTGTTGGCGTACCTCAAGAAGTAAAAAATAACGAATTTCGTGTTGGCTTGACCCCAGGTAATGTGCGGGGCTTATGCAAACAGGGTCACTCTGTTTTAATACAGCGTGGAGCGGGCGAACAAATTGGCTTGAGTGATGAATCCTATCGCTTAGCTGGCGCTACTTTAATTAATAGTGCTGCTGAAGTTTTTGCGAAAGCCGAAATGGTCGTCAAAGTAAAGGAGCCTCAGGCACAAGAGTGTGCAATGTTACGGGAAGATCAAATTCTGTTTACTTATTTACATCTAGCCCCAGATCCTCTGCAGACTAAGGCATTGCTTGCATCAGGCGCGAGTTGCATTGCTTACGAGACGGTTACCTCTTGTAATGGTGCGCTACCGCTGTTGGCTCCCATGAGTGAAGTTGCTGGCAGGATGTCTATTCAGGCTGCGGCTACCCATTTAGAGAAAACCAATGGAGGCTTAGGCATCTTGATGGCGGGGGTACCCGGAGTAGCGCCTGCAAAAATCGTGATTTTGGGCGGAGGCGTAGTAGGGCGTAACGCTCTGCAAATGGCGGTTGGCATGGGTGCGGATGTGTGTATTTTTGATCGCAATATTGACTGCTTAAGACAAATTGACATGCTTTACGGTAACCGCGTCAGAACGTTTTATTCTGACCCACTCTTAGTGGAGCTAGAGGTTTGTGAGGCAGATGTCGTGATTGGAGCTGTATTGTTGCCCGGTGCGGCAGCACCAAAGCTGGTCAGTAGAGAGATGGTGCGAAAAATGAAGGCAGGTGCAGTAGTGGTGGATGTCGCAATTGATCAGGGTGGTTGTTTTGAGACGTCTAGGCCAACAACCCATGCTGACCCTACCTTTATCGTTGATGGGGTACTGCACTATTGCGTGGCAAATATGCCTGGCGCCGTTGCCAGAACCTCCACCTTTGCGTTGACCAATGCAACTTATCCTTTTATTGAAGCACTGGCAAATCGGGGAATGATGAAAGCACTCTCTTTTGATCATCATCTACGAAATGGCTTAAGTGTTCATCGAGGTAATTTAACTTCTGAACCAGTAGCTAAGGCTCAAAAGGTGAGTTTTATACCGGCGGAAGAGTTATTGGTCGCTTAAGTGCTTTATTGCAATTCTAGTAATTGAATGTCTTGGGAGCCTTAGCTCCCAAGCTTTCCTGTATCGTTTCGATCATGGACTTATCTGCATTAGCACTTTCTACCGGTGTCGTCGCTCTGGCTGAGATGGGGGATAAAACTCAATTACTCTCTTTGATGTTGGCTGCTCGTTATCCAAAACAGGCGCTTGCCATTATTGGTGGGATATTCATTGCGACGATTGCTAATCATGCGTGCGCCGCTTTACTTGGGCATTGGCTCACCACTTTTATGAGCCCAGATCTGCTCAAATGGATTTTAGGATTAAGCTTTTTAGGAATAGGTCTCTGGCTCTTGGTGCCTGATCATATTGATGATGCGGCTGGATCTAAGGTAGCCGATAAGGCCTTTCAGGTGTTTATCCTGACTGTAGGACTCTTTTTCTTGGCGGAGATGGGTGATAAGACCCAAATAGCCACTATCGCCCTAGGCGCTAAATATACCGATGTCTTTGCAGTAACTGTTGGCACTACTTTGGGGATGATGTTGGCAAATGCTCCAGCGGTTTGGATTGGGCAAAAATTTACCAAACGTATGCCCATTCGGTGGGTGCATGCCGTGGCTGCCGTCACCTTCATTGCTATCGGCATTGCCACACTCATCTGGGGTTAAGGCGAGATTGGTCTGCCGAGATTAAAATTACCCTATGAAAACTGATCTGCCACAGAACTTCCGCAGGCTCGAATACCGCGCTCCCAATTACACCTTCTCCCAGGTTGAGTTAGACATTGCTTTGGATCCTGCCCGGACGATTGTTAAGAGCCGTCTAGAGGTTCTGCCCGGGGCTGGTCATGAGACTGGTACACCTTTAGTTTTACAAGGCCACGAATTAGAGTTTGTGAGTTTGCGGATTAATGGACAAGCCCATCGCCAGTTTGAGCTCACTCCAGAAACGCTGACTATTTATGCATTACCAAATGCAGGTCAGCAAGCTTTCCTTGTGGAGATTATCTGCGTCTGTGTTCCTGAGAAAAATACCTCACTCATGGGCCTGTATGTTTCGAATGGGAATTTCTTTACCCAGTGCGAAGCTGAGGGATTCAGAAAGATTACCTATTTCCTCGATAGGCCGGATGTGATGGCACGTTATCGCGTGACTCTGCGTGCTCGCGAGGCGGAGTGCCCGGTGCTGTTGTCAAACGGTAATCTAATTAGTACGGAAAAATTACCGAATGGATGGCACAGTGCTATTTGGGAGGACCCATTTCCAAAACCATCCTATTTATTTGCTCTCGTAGCTGGCAAGCTGGAATGTATCGAGGAGACCATTACTACGAGCAGTGGTGCGAAAAAATTACTGCAAATTTGGGTTGAGCCTCATGACTTAAAGAAGACCCGTCATGCGATGGATTCCTTAATTGCGTCGATTCATTGGGATGAAAAGCGCTACGGTCTGGAATTGGATTTAGAGCGATTCATGATTGTGGCAGTGGGTGATTTCAATATGGGCGCGATGGAGAACAAGGGTCTCAATATTTTCAATACCAAGTACGTCCTTGCTCAGGCAGAAACAGCAACGGATGCTGACTTCGCCAATATCGAGAGTGTCGTAGCTCATGAGTACTTTCATAATTGGACTGGTAATCGGGTTACTTGTCGGGATTGGTTTCAGCTTTCCTTAAAAGAAGGTCTGACTGTATTCCGCGATCAAGAGTTCTCTGCAGACCAAATGGGTAGCGAGTCTGGCAGAGCCGTAAAACGTATTGAGGATGTACGTGTATTACGTCAGCTGCAGTTTCCTGAGGATGCGGGCCCCATGGCGCATCCAATCCGTCCAGACGAGTATCAAGAGATTAATAATTTCTATACCGTGACGGTCTACGAGAAGGGCGCTGAAGTCGTGCGCATGTATCAAACCCTTTTAGGTGTTGAAGGTTTTCGTAAGGGCATGGACCTCTACTTCCAGCGACACGATGGTCAAGCGGTTACCTGCGATGATTTCTTAGCCGCAATGGCGGATGCCAATGGTCGTGACCTTTCCCAATTTAAAAATTGGTATGGCCAAGCTGGCACTCCTCGGGTCAAGGTAGAGGAATTTTATGATGCGGATCAAAAGCAATATCAAGTGACTTTGACGCAAAGTCCCTCTGTAAATTCAGCAAACAAAGATAACAAGCTATTTCATATTCCTTTGAAGATGCGCTTGTTAACTCCTGCGGATGATCAGGTGGAGACTTTGTTGGAGTTCACTCAGAATCAGCAAACCTGGACTTTTGATCAGGTGACAAGTCGCCCAGTACTGTCAATCAATCGTAATTTTTCAGCCCCGATCAATTTAGATTTTGATCAAAGTGAGGCTGACCTGCTCACTATGTTCTCGAGTGATGATGACGCTTTTAATCGTTGGGAAGCTGGTCAGAAACTAGCGATGCAAATGATTTTGGGTAATCGCTTACCTGATAAAGCACTGATTGAGGCTTATCGCACTTTGTTAACTGATCCGGACTTGGATCCTGCGTTCAAAGAGCTGGCGCTGACTTTGCCTGCCGAGACTTATCTGTATGAGCAGTGCATAAGTGTTGATCCACAAAAAATTTATAATGCCCGTCGCGCTTTCCGTCACGCCCTAGCTAATGAATTACGTATTGAATGGGCGGCACTGTATCAGCAGATGCAAACACCAGGACTATTTAATCCTGATGCAGCAAGTGCTGGTAAACGTGGATTAAAGAATCTGGCATTAAGTATGTTACTCGAAGCGGATCCGCTGGTCTGGGCACCGATGGCGGTCAATCAATATCAGAACGCTGACAATATGACAGACCGTTATGCCGCCTTGGCTGGCTTAGTAATTCAGGGATCGAAATCAGCAGTAACTTGTTTAGAGGATTTTTATACTCGGTTTGCTGATGATGCTTTAGTTATTGATAAATGGTTTGCATTGCAATCGAGTAGACCGCCAGTTGCAAATGCTGAATCCACCTTAATTGAAGTTAAGCGCTTGCGTGAGCATGAGGCTTTCAAAATGAATAACCCTAACCGAGTTCGCAGCGTCATTCATGCTTTTTGTATGAACAATCCTGCTAGCTTTCATCAGGCAGATGGCAGTGGCTATACATTTTGGGCTGAATCGGTTCTTGCCTTAGATCCGATCAATCCTCAAGTTGCCGCTCGTCTGGCGAGGGGTCTTGATCGCTGGCGTCAATTTGCCAAGCCTTACCAAGATCATATGTTGACAGCCTTAAAGCAGGTTATGGCTTGCGAAACCCTCTCTCCGGATGTGAAAGAGGTGGTTTCAAAGGCTTTGGGTAATTAATGGCCTCAGAACAAGGCAAAATAGAACCACTGCAGAACTAACCCCATTACGGAGAAACTCCTTTTGAGCGCTTCAAGTACTTTTAATACCAATTTCAAGCAATATCTAGCGTCTACCAAGGTTAAGGGCGTGGATATCCCTGCGGGCCTGCAAGAGCTATTACTAGCGGTGGCAGATACTTGTTCGACCTTGAGCCATGAAGTTGCTCAAGGTGCCTTGATTGGCTTACTGGGGTCTGCTGGCACTGGTAATGTCCAAGGCGAAGTTCAGCAAAAGCTGGATGTGATTGCGAATGACTTATTAATCGACGGCGTGCAGGCTTGCAAATCATTGGCTGGCCTAGCCTCAGAAGAAATGGAATTACCACTCCCAGTTCAAGGCACTGGCGATTACTTGTTATTGTTTGATCCTTTGGATGGCTCCTCAAACATTGATGTAAATGTATCCATTGGCACTATTTTTTCAGTGCTTAAAAAACAAGATCCCGCAGCGCCTCTACAAACTGCAGATTTCTTATTATCGGGTCGTCATCAGGCGGCCGCAGGTTATGTTGTCTATGGCCCTCAAACAACTATGGCATTAACGCTGGGTGATGGCGTAGTCATGTTCACTCTCAATAAAGTGACTGGTGAGTTTGTCTTAATTAAGCATGCGGTAGAGATTTCTCACTCGACTAAAGAGTTCTCTATCAATATGTCGAACATGCGTCATTGGGCTGAGCCGGTGCGACGCTATGTAGATGAGTGCTTAGCGGGTGTCAGTGGTGAGCGAGATAAAGATTTCAATATGCGCTGGATTGCATCCATGGTTGCTGATGTTCACCGCGTCTTATCGCGTGGTGGCATTTTTATGTATCCGTGGGATCAACGTGAGCCACATAAGCCAGGAAAACTTCGCCTGATGTATGAGGCAAACCCCATGAGCTTTTTAGTAGAGCAGGCTGGTGGTGTATCGACCAATGGCGATCAATTAATTATGGATATGGTTCCTACGGAACTGCATGAGCGCGTATCTGTCATGCTGGGATCTAAGGAAGAAGTGGAGCGTTTACAGCATTACCATTCTCAGGCGTAATGCTTAGGGCCGAACCTGCTCTTTAAGATAGGCTAGCGATTCTTCTACTTGATCAATCAAGATAAGGCAGATATCACCGGCAGATACATCATTAAGGGCAGTATCAATAGCCAGAAATTCTCCAGTAATCTCTTGAACTTGTTTGGCTTTCTTGGTGCCTACCAAACCTTCTTGAAGAAGCTTGAGTACTTCACCATCCTCGCGGCCACGTTGGCACTGATCTTGATAGAGGATCACGTTGTCAAAGCTATCACCAAGAACGCGAGTCAGATCGCGAATATCCTCATCGCGACGATCGCCGGCACCGCTGATTACTACGTGGCTCTTTTTGGGTTTCATGGCTTCAATCGCGCTTGCTAAGGCCCGCATCGCGTCTGGGTTATGACCATAGTCTGCAATTACGGTAGCACCTTTGTGCTGGAATTGATTGAATCGTCCCGGCACTGCATTGGCCGAGCTTTCAAAAGAGTGCAGGCCACGTGCAATCTTTTCAGCATCTAAGCCCAATGCCCAGGCAGCACCAATAGAAGCCATCGCATTCTCAATCTGAAATCCTAAAACACCATTCTGAGTTAATGGAATCTCACTCACTGGAAAGCGGAAAAGTACGCGCGATCCTTTTGAGCAAACAATAAAGGCGCCATCAAAATAAATTACCTTTTTATTTTTAGCTCGATGTGCAGCAATCACCGGGTGATGTTGATTTTGCGCGAAGAAAATCACTCGACCGGTGCAAACATCCCCCATCTTCACTACGATGGGATCAGTAGCATTCAGGACTGCGGCGCCAGTTGGTGCGACGTTTTGAACCACCACCCTTTTTAGAATGGCTAGGTCTTCAACGCTAGTGATGTAGTTAAGACCTAGATGATCCCCTTCGCCTATATTGGTAACCACTGCGACTTCACAGCGATCAAAGCCTAAACCTTCACGCAGCATTCCACCACGAGCTGTTTCTAAAACGGCGGCATCCACGTCGGGATGCATTAAGACATTACGAGCGCTCTTGGGGCCGCTACAGTCACCAGAATCAATTAAGCGGTGATTAATATAAACCCCGTCAGTTGTAGTCATTCCCACGCGTAAGCCAGTCTCATTGAGTAAATGAGCAATGAGTCTTACAGTGGTTGTTTTGCCGTTGGTACCGGTTACTGCCACGACTGGAATTCGGCCATCATCCCCAAGGGGGTACATCGTGTTAATAATATCTTCGCCGACAGGACGGCTCTTGCCATAAGATGGTTTGAGATGCATGCGCAAGCCTGGTGCGGCATTTACCTCAACGATTCCACCACCTTGAGCTTCTAAGGGCTTATAAATCGCCTCACACAGAATATCGACACCAGCAATATCTAAGCCAATCATTTGTGCAGCAGCAATCGCGCTAGCAGCAACGTCTGGATGGACATCATCGGTCACATCGGTGGCAGTACCGCCAGTGCTCAGGTTGGCATTATTACGTAACAAAACACGTTCCCCAGTATTGGGAATATGTTGTGGGCTTAAGCCATTATTTGAGAGATGAGCAAGAGCAATGTCATCAAAACGAATCTTGGTTAATGCAGTTGCGTGACCATCGCCACGTAAAGGATTTTTGTTTTCTAGTTCAACAAGTTCTGCAACGCTATGCTTACCATCACCCACTACTTGAGCAGGTTCGCGTCGTGCTGCAGCCGATAGACGGTTACCGACGACCAGTAGGCGATAGTCAGCGCCAGGTAAATAACGCTCAACAATAGTCTCTCGACCAAAAGCTTGCGTCACAACAAAACCAGCACGTATCTCAGCTTCAGTTTGTATATTGGCAACAACACCTTTACCCTGGTTGCCATCTTTAGGCTTGAGAACAATAGAGCCACCAATTTTTTGAGCGACACGCCACGCATCATCAGCGGTAGATACCACTTCACCAATGGGGACTGATACTCCTGCGGCCGCTAAGAGATTCTTAGTGAGCTCTTTGTCTTGTGCAATAGCTTCTGCAATCGCACTTGTATCACTAGTCTCGGCTGCCTGAATACGCTTCTGTTTGCTACCCCAACCAAATTGCACCATGCTGCCTTCAGTCATGCGACGATAGGGGATATTTCTTTGGACGGCAGCATCAACAATAGACCCAGTGCTTGGACCTAGACGTACATCTTCATATAGGGCTTCCAATTCTGATAGAGCAGCCGCCAAGTCAAAAGGTACATCACTCAGAGTAGCTTGTATTAGCGCAAAAGCAAAGTCAAAGGCCATGCGGCCAACTACTTCTTCTGTGTATTCCACTACGACTTGATAGACGCCCACATCAACAGTTTGTACTGTACGGCTAAAAGTCACTGGGCAGCCAGCCTGGGACTGAAGACCCAAGGCAGCATGCTCCAAAGCATGAGCTAGGGAGAGAATTTCATTGTGACCACCACGACGCATACTGCCTAATTGAGGGAAACGTTCACGAATCTTGATTTCAAATTGAGGTATTGAATCAATTGAACGTTCGGTTTCATCACAAGAAACAATAGCTTCTAAGGCGGTATGGCGGCTCCATAAATTGGGGCCACGCAACATGCGAATACGGGTGATTTCCACTTAAGCTCCTAAGGGAAGAGAGGCGTCAGAAACAAAGGTTTCGGCTCCAGCCTCGATCACGTTGAATGGAATATCTAATGCCCATGCTGCAGCAATGGCTGCGCCTAGATTCATAGCTTTCCATGGTTCACTTGCGTTTGGCTCGGCAGTGTGGGGTACTGGAATACTCTTTTGATCATGCTTGGCAGACTGCATGGTAATTTGTTGATTGCCAATTACGACAACCCGACCCCCATTCTTGAGATGCTCTTGCACAAGCAGGGATGAGGAGTCTTGAGTAAAAAAGATTACCTCGCCATCACAAAGTTCCGCCATGCTGGCTACCATAGGATCATCTGCATTGAGAATGGCAACCCCGGTTGGTAAGACAACGTCCACTTGAGTTCTAACGATACTAAATACCTGATCTTCATCGTAAATAGCATATTGAGGGAAGTTGGCTTTAGGGTCCACATTCAGGACAACACCTACTTGGCAGCGGTCATATGCCAAGCCTTCGATCAACATAGATAAATTGTTATTTTCAATGACGGCCGCCTCAACTGCGCGATTTAGTAAAGTGCGGCGGGCGTTTTCCCAGTTAGCAGTGTTACTCTTTTGGATTGAGCGATGACCAAAAAATAAGCCTTTGCTACAAGAGAGGCCGACGTATAAATTGGTTAGTCGCAAGAAGTGAGCAATCATCTCAGCTACAGGAGTTTTGCCACGAGCGCCGCAGATCCCAATTACAGGGATGCGGCAATCCGTGCCTGGCGGAAAAAGGTGATCAGCAATTGCTTTACCTACAGGCTGTGCTTTACCGCTAGCCGGTTTTAAATGCATCAATAAGCCTGGGCCAGCGTTGACTTCAACAATCGCTGCATTCTGTTCTGCTAGCGGCCGGCTAATATCTTGAGCGACTAGGTCAACACCCGCAATCTCTAACCCAACTACCCGAGCTGCTAGGGCAACTTGGCTGGCTACCTCGGGATGTATCAGGTCGGTAACATCAAAGGCTACATTGCCGTTACTCTGAATAAGCACCTTGTGGTCGATCCTTGGAACGCTGCTGCCACTCAGCTTTTGTCGTGCCAACTCTAATTCGACAGCAGAGTCGATGCGAACTGGGTTGAGTGGGCATTCTTCTGTGGTACCACGACGTGGATCAGAGTTAATTTGTATCTGAATTAGTTCCTGTACGGTATGTTTGCCATCACCTGTTACCCACACCGTTTCACCTTTAGCTGCTGCAACTACTGTATTCCCAACAACAAGTAGGCGATGTTCATCGCCAATAATATGGCGTTCAACTAAGACTTCGCTACCTTCGTCAATGGCAACGGCGTAGGCTGCCTCAATTTCTTGTTGGGTATACAGATTGATAAATACGCCGCGGCCGTGATTACCATCAATTGGTTTTACAACTACTGGTAAACCAATATCTTGCGCTGCTTCCCAAGCATCATCTGCGCTCGTGACAGTACGCCCCTCTGGAGTTGGCACTCCTGCGCTAGATAACAGGCTCTTGGTCAGATCTTTATCACGCGAAATCGTTTCTGCGATGGCGCTAGTCTGATCAGTTTCAGCTGTCCAAATACGACGCTGATTAGCGCCATATCCGAGTTGCACCAAATTACCTTCAGACAAACGAATCGAGGGAATGCCCCTTTCTTCCGCTGCATTAACGATACAAGCTGTACTGGGTCCGAGCAACAGATCATCTCCAAGCTCACGCAATTCTTCCAAAATGTCGGTGACTAAAGCGACCGGATCTTTAGTATCTTGAGCTAATGCAAGATAGAGGTCGCGGGCAAACTTCAGTGCCGTTAGCGTTACTTCCTCATTAATCGCACTTACCATGACTTTGTAAACGCCACGGCGATCACCGTCACGTGCTTTGCCAAAGCCACCGGGAATGCCAGCCATATTTTGTAATTCGAGGGTGAGATGCTCAAGAATATGAGCCGGCCAAGTGCCTTCTTCAACTCTCTTAAGGAAACCGCCTGCTTCACCATAACTGCAGCGGTGTTCTTGCAGACTAGGGAGTGCTTTGACTAGGCGGTCATAAAACCCTGGAATAAGATTGGAGGGGTAATCTTCTAATTCTCCAATATCAAGCCACACTTCAATGACGGGGTGATAGGTCCACATATTGGGCCCACGGAGATGCTTGACGCTCAAGATCTCAATAGTTTTGTCTAATAATTGGGGCATATGCAAAAAAGGGGTCTTAGCACCGCTCAGAGAATTGAGGGCGAGAATGCATCAGACTGTCTCTCTAGTTCTAATAATTATTGAAAATCCACAAAATCAGCAAAAATACACAAAAAACCTTAGTTCATCAATTTAACGGCTTCCCGCCTACTAAAGTTGACAGAGTTACTAAATCTAAAAAAACTAGCTCCACTATACTTTTAGATTAATGAAGCTAGACATTTCCCAAGCCGTACCCCCTCCGCCAAGTCATTGGGCTAGCGTTTTAGGTGGCCCTGAGTCTCCAGTTCAAGATCTCAGCGCACTCCTGGCATGGGTGGAGCTAGATCTTGATAGTGAAATGCGCTTCGAAAAAAGCCTGCTTTGCTTAATCCCTGCTGGGCTATTTTGGACTGACGGGATTGGCTCAGAATTTTGGCCCATCACCCCTGGAGTTGCTCTTTCACATGGGGATCATGCTGGGGTGGGTCATCTCAAGCTGGAGTTTGAGACTACTTTATTAAGGCGCTGGCACTTTACTTTGGCTGTCAATCCTCAGGTCTTGCGACTCCAAAGTCACTTTATGCAGTTGCTTAAAGGAGATCAGGCCATTCCTGACTCTGAGTCTTCCGAATACGATAAGCAGGTTTGCCCGGTATGTTTAAGTCCTAAGCCTGCTAATTCAGATGTATGTCCGAGCTGTGATCCAGAGGAAGATGTCCCCCCATCTACTTGGACCTTACTGAAGTTGTGGCGTTTTGCACGTCCCTATAAAAAAGAACTCTTATTGGGTTTTGTTCTGACTTTGCTGTCAACCGGTGCTACCTTAATTCCGCCTTATTTGACGATGCCCTTGATGGACGACGTCTTAATTCCTTATGAAAAAGGCAATCCGATTGACTTTGATTTAGCCACCAAATATCTACTGGCTTTGTTTGCCGCAGCGATTGTGGCTTGGGGCCTAGGTTGGTGGAAGACCTACCTCCTTGCATTGGTGAGTGAGCGTATTGGTGCAGATTTACGTAATACGACTTTTGAGCATCTCCTCAAATTGTCACTGGAGTATTTCGGTGGCAAAAGAACAGGTGATTTAATCGCGCGCATTGGAGCTGAAACGGATCGTATTTGCGTCTTTCTATCACTCTATGCACTCGACTTTGTGACTGATGTGTTGATGATCACAATGACTGCAGCGATTCTCTTTTCTATTGATCCTTTGTTGGCTTTAGTAACTCTTGCACCCTTACCATTTATTGTGTGGATGATTCATGTGGTGCGTGACAAGTTGCGTTTTGGTTTTGAAAAGATTGACCGCATTTGGTCTGAAGTAACGAATATCTTGGCCGATACGATTCCGGGCATTCGGGTTGTAAAAGCCTTTGCACAAGAAGACCGTGAGCTTAAGCGTTTTGTCGACTCTAATAAACACAATTTACAAATTAATGATCGCGTCAATCGTGTATGGGGATTGTTCTCCCCTACTGTGACACTCCTGACGGAAACAGGTCTTTTGGTGGTGTGGGGATTTGGTATTTGGCAGGTGGCACATCAAAAAGTGACCGTAGGTGTGTTGATTGCATTTGTTGCTTACATCGGGCGCTTTTATATTCGCCTTGACTCAATGAGTCGGATTGTTTCGCATACCCAAAAAGCAGCTGCTGGAGCAAAGCGTATTTTTGATATTTTGGATCACGTCTCGAGTGTTCCTGAGCCAATAAATCCAGCACCCTTGGGTAAGGTTAAGGGTCAAATTTCTCTGCGGGGTGTGGGTTTCCGCTATGGCAATCGGGCAGTTTCTAAAGGGATTGATTTGGATATTGCACCCGGAGAGATGATTGGCTTAGTGGGTCATAGTGGCTCTGGTAAGAGTACCTTAGTCAACTTAATTTGTCGCTTCTATGATGTGAGTGCTGGTGCCATTACCTTGGATGGGCGCGATATTCGGGGTATTGGAATTGCCGACTACCGCAAATGTATTGGATTGGTTTTACAAGAACCATTTTTATTTTTTGGCACCATTGCTGAAAATATTGCGTACGGAAAACCGCACGCCACTCGTGAAGAAATTATTGAGGCTGCGCGTGCTGCCCATGCCCATGAATTTATCCTTCGTCTTCCACTAGCCTATGACTCCTTAGTGGGTGAGCGTGGTCAATCACTTTCCGGCGGGGAGCGTCAACGGATTTCGATCGCGCGTGCATTGTTAATTAATCCCAGCATTCTGATTTTGGATGAGGCTACTTCTTCGGTGGACACAACAACTGAAAAAGAAATTCAGCGTGCTTTGGATAACTTAGTTATGGGGCGCACCACGATTGCCATTGCTCATCGCCTCTCCACTTTAAGAAAAGCGGATCGTTTGGTAGTGTTGGATAAGGGCGAGATTGTTGAAATAGGCTCGCATGACCAATTAATGGATCAGCAGGGCGCGTACTTTGCCTTGTATCAAGCTCAGCTGCGGCATGCCGCAGAATTGGTTGAAGGTGTTGCAATTGGTGAGAGTATTAAAGAGGATGGCCAGGAGCAAAGAGAAGAGCGCCCACAAGTGATTGCTAAAGAGGCTGGAGGCGCAATATGAGCGATCAGCAAAAGTCATATTCGCTCGAGCGAGATGCTCTAGGAAGTCTGGTGTTCATCGATGCTGCTGGGACTCGCTACATTGGCGTGTATCCCGTCAGAGCATTTCCCATTACCGCTACTGGAGCTGGAATCTCCATCATGGATCAATCTGGCAAGGAGCTTTGTTGGTTTGATGGTGTGGACTCTATTCCTCGGCTTGAATTAAGCCTGATTGAAGAGGTGCTGGCGACCCGAGAATTCATGCCCGTGATCGAAAGAATCACTAAAGTCTCTACTTTTGCTACTCCGAGTATTTGGGATATCGAAACTGATCGTGGCTCCACCAGAATTCGCCTTAAGGGCGAGGATGACATCCGCCGTATCGCTGGTAATACACTTTTGATTGCTGACTCTAATGGCCTGCAATTTTTGATCAAAGACTCTACTCAACTTGATAAATTAAGTAAGAAACTGCTGGATCGGTTCCGCTGAGAACGATTTACACAGAATTCTCACTAGGGTTAGTACTAGGTTACTAGTATTACCCCTAATCACCCATTTCGTTATTGTTGATGGCAATCAAGTGTAGCCACCTTAACTTAGATAAAAATCCTTACATAACAAAGAAAAGCCAAAGTAATATTGGTATTCGTATTTTTTCTGGAGGAGCGTTCATGAAGATGAAGTTAAAAGGGGCATTGATTTCCACCGCATTAGCCCTCGGTGCTGTAAGTGTTTCACCCGCTTTTGCTGCTTGGGAACCTACCAAGCCAGTTGAGTTCATTATCCCTGCCGGTCCTGGCGGTGGTGCTGACCAAATGGCTCGCATGATCCAAGGCATCATCACAAAAAATAATTTGATGAAGCAAGCCGTTATTCCAGTAAACAAGTCTGCAGGTGCTGGTGCTGAAGGCTTCTTGGCGATGAAAGATGCAAAAGGCGATCCTAATAAGATCGTTATCACTCTCTCCAACTTGTTTACAACTCCTTTGGCAACTGGCGTTCCATTTAACTGGAAAGACATTACTCCAGTAGCGATGTTGGCCTTAGATCAGTTTGTGTTGTGGAACAACGTAGACAAGCCTTACAAAACAGCTAAAGAATATATTGATGCCGCCAAAGCAGCTGGTCCAGGCAAATTCAAAATGGCTGGTACCGGCTCTAAGCAGGAAGACCAAATCATTACTGTTGCTCTTGAAAAAGCGACTGGTGCTAAGTTCACCTACATCCCATTTAAAGGGGGTGGCGATGTTGCCGTTCAGCTCGTAGGTAACCACGTTGACTCTACCGTGAACAACCCAATTGAAGCAGTTGCTCAATGGCGCGCTAACAAGTTACGTGCTTTGTGCGTATTTGATGACACTCGTATGCCTTATAAAGAGAAAATCACTGCTACACAATCTTGGAATGATGTTCCAACTTGTAAAGAGGCTGGAGTGACTACTGACTACGTCATGTTGCGCGGTATTTTCATGGCTCCTGGTGTGACTCAAGAGCAGGTTGATTACTACATCAATGTGTTCAAGAAAGTACTTCAAACACCAGAGTGGAAGAAGTTCATGGCTGATGGCGCATTTAATCAAACATTCATGACTGGTAAAGAATTTACTAACTGGTTGACATTGAATGAAGTGCTCCATAAGCAGTTGATGGCTGAAGCAGGTTTCTTAGCTAAGTAATTTTTAGATGTGAGATAGGGCCTCTGCGAGGAGGTCCTATTTTTTTAGGATAAAGCAGTATTCATTAACGATGTATTAACGAACGAACGAAGCGCATGTCTGAAAATACAAATAATTCAAATCAAGAATCCGTGATCAGCGTCAGGATGATGGACATCATCACCTCACTCTTATTTATTGCTGTGGGTCTAGTGGTCATGGTTGGAAGTATCAAATTAGGAGCCAGCTGGGGTAGCGATGGACCAGAGGCCGGCTATTTCCCTTTCTACATTAGCCTAATCATTCTGCTTTCGAGCTCAGTAACACTCTATCAATCAGTAGTGGTTGATAAGAAAAAGGAAACAGAGACATTTGTCGATAAAGAATCCTTGAAGCAGGTGATGGCTGTGTTGTTGCCAGCTATCGTCTTTGTGCTTGGCGTTCAGTTAATCGGTATTTATGTTTCTTCCGTAATCTATATCGCAGTCTTTATGGTTTGGCTTGGTAAGTACCCGCTATGGAAGGCTGCCGCAGTTTCTGTAGGCGTGACCATAGCCCTGTACCTCATGTTCGAGTACTGGTTCCAAGTTCCATTACCACATGGCTCCTGGATTAATCCGCTTGAGTTTATTGGCGTGCAGTAAAAAGAATAACTATTAAAAAAGATTAGAAAAGAAGGAGTTCAAGTTGGAAGAAATTAACGCACTATTCAGCGGCTTTGCCGTTGCAATGACACCCTTTAACTTGCTATTAATGCTGGTTGGTGTAACTCTTGGTGTGATTATTGGTGTGTTGCCTGGTTTGGGTGGTGCTAACGGAATTGCGATTCTGTTGCCACTGACATTCACAATGCCGCCAACTTCGGCAATCATCATGCTCTCCTGTATTTACTGGGGCGCGTTATTTGGTGGTGCGATTACATCTATTTTGTTTAACATTCCTGGCGAGCCTTGGTCTGTTGCGACAACCTTTGATGGTTATCCAATGGCACGTGAAGGTAAAGCTGGCGAGGCATTAACTGCAGCGTTCACATCTTCATTTGTGGGCGCTTTCTTTGCAATTGTGATGATTACTTTCTTAGCGCCGTTGGTCGCTAAGTTTGCCCTCCAATTTGGGCCCCCGGAGTTCTTCTCGGTCTACTTACTGACCTTCTGTAGCTTTGTGGGAATGAATAAGGGATCACCATTCAAGACAATCTCCGCCATGATGCTGGGCTTCGCTTTGGCTTCCGTAGGTATGGATACTGTCACTGGTCAATTGCGATTGACTTTTGGTAGTCATGAACTGATGCGTGGTTTTGACTTCCTGATCGCAGTTATTGGCCTATTTGGTATTGGCGAGATTTTGTTGTCGATGGAAGAGGGACTTGAATTCAAGGGTGCTGCTGCGAAGATTCGTCGTCAAGTGGTTCTTGAGACTTGGGCGAAGTTGCCACGGTATTGGGCTACAACACTGCGTAGCTGCTTGATTGGTTGTTGGATGGGTATCACCCCTGGTGGTGCAACTCCAGCCTCTTTCATGGCTTATGGCGTTGCTAAGCGCGTATCCAAGAAGAGTGAGAACTTTGGTAAAGGCGAGATGGAAGGTATTATTGCCCCGGAGACGGCAGCTCATGCTGCTGGTACTGCTGCCTTGCTACCGATGCTCTCATTAGGTATCCCAGGCTCACCAACTGCGGCTGTATTGCTCGGGGGTTTATTGATCTGGGGCTTACAGCCAGGACCATTGCTATTCGTTGAGAAGCCAGACTTTGTTTGGGGCTTAATTGCAAGTATGTACTTAGGTAACTTGGCAGGCTTGTTTGTTGTATTAACTTGCGTTCCATTATTCGCCTCCATCTTGAGAATTCCATTCTCAATCATCGCTCCAGTCATTATTGTGATTTGCGCGGTTGGTGCGTATACCGTTCACAATGCCACTTTTGACGTTTGGTTGATGATGGGCTTTGGAGTACTCGGCTATATCTTTAAGAAACTCGACTACCCAATGGCGCCAATGGTTTTGGCCTTGGTATTGGGCGACCGCGCGGAAGATTCATTCCGTCAGTCGATGTTGATGTCTCAGGGTAGCGTGGATATCTTCTTCTCAAACTACTTGGTATCAGGTATCACAGGCCTGGCTCTGTTATTGCTGTTCTGGCCATTGATTAGTAAGTTCATTGGCAAGAAAAAGGCAGCTGCAGCGTAAGCTGAAAAGAAAAACACTGTTTGATCTAGTCAAAAACGAAGATCAAGTAAAGAGAAGGGGGCTCAAGCCCCCTTTTTCTATTTCTACAAAGTCCGCTAAAATCAAGACAGTATGAACTTCCATAAAAACCGCCTCACCCTCTGGATAGCTGTTTTAGCAATCGCTATGAGTGCGCTTGCCCCAGCGGCTTCTCAAGCAGTATCGCTTGCAAAGCATGGCCAAGGTTTCGCAATGGAGATTTGCTCTACTGACAGCACTATGGCGCAGATAAATGTGCAAAGCGAGGATCAGAGTGTCGTGACAGAGGCGCAAGCTTGCCCTTACTGCCTAGCTCAAAACTTGATCACTCCATCATTCAATACCAGTCTCACATTTCAAGCGCCGCAATCGCTTGCTCTGCTGCCACAGCTGTTCTATCAATCACCCAAGCGCTTTACTGTTTGGATAACACCACCTTCTGCAGCGCCCCCTACCCATTCTTAACTTGTATGTGGGCACGGCTCTAAGCCGTGTATTGAGCAAGTAACTTGCTGAAATTAGAGGGGAAGTGTTTTGTTGAAAAAATTATTTAAAGTATTTGCGCTGGTGTTTGTGTTAACAGCTGCACTACCGGCATTCTCTGCCGCAACTGATCCGTTATTTATCAATTTATCTACCGATGAAGTAAGTCGCACTTCAATGGCAATTAACTTTGGTAGGCACCATTTTTCTACTGGCCATCCGCTCACGATTTTCTTAAATGACAAGGCGGTCATCTTGGGTGTGAGGGCGGGGTCTAGTAAATATCATGAGCAGCAACAAGCTTTATCTGAAGCAATCACAGCCGGAGCTTTAGTCATCATGTGCCCAATCTGTTTAAAGCAAGCCGGTTATTCAGAAGCAGATCTTATTGCTGGAGTAAAGCTGGGCGGTCCCAAGCTTACAGGAGATGCTCTTTTTAAGGATGGGACTAAAACGATGAGCTGGTAGCGTTGCAATTTTATCTGCGCCAATGAGTGGTGTAATTTAAAACATGAACCCGAAAAATATCCCGGGATAAATAATGAATCAGGAGGATGTACAAATGAAACGCAATACATTACTTAATGCATTATTAGTTGCTACAGTAGGTTTAAGCATGACCACTACGGCACAAGCGCAAAACGCGAAAGTGGGCAGTGTTCAGATTGAAAACGCCTATACGCGTGCTACTGTTCCAGGTCAACAAGTGGCCGGCGGCTTTATGAAGATTGAAAACAAAGGCGCTGCTGATCAACTGATTTCTGCAAGCTCACCAGTTGCTGGTGAAGTGCAGTTGCATGAAATGGCAATGGAGGGGAACGTCATGAGAATGCGTCAAGTTAAAGAGGTAGCAGTGCCAGCAGGTACTACTGTTGAATTAAAACCAGGTGGTCTGCATTTAATGTTCATGAACATTAAAGCGCCTTTGACTGCAGGTGAGGCAGTCCCAGTGAAGCTCAAGTTTGCAAAAGCGGGCGAAGTAGAAGTGAAGATGCCTGTGAATGCAATTGGTGGAGCAATGAAGCACTAGGAACTAAGCACTCAGCACAATCCTAGAATGTAGTTTCCTGGAGATAAAAAAGCCCCTATTTTTAACTTAGGGGCTTTTTTAGTGAGGCGAGTCATTTTAGATTTTTAAATCCAAATCAGTCACTGCGCCTTTGCTAGCACTACTTGCCAGGCTGGCATATTTAGCAAGCAAGCCACGGGTATAGCGTGGTTTTGGTTGCACCCAAGCAGCACGACGCTTCGCAATCTCTTCATCACTCACATTCAGTTGAATAAGGAGTTTATGAGCATCGATCGTGACAGAGTCGCCTTCTTCGATGAGGGCAATGGTACCGCCTACATAAGCCTCAGGAGCTACGTGACCCACCACCATGCCCCAAGTACCGCCAGAGAAGCGTCCATCAGTGATCAGGCCTACTGTCTCGCCTAAGCCTTGACCAACGAGGGCAGAGGTAGGAGCAAGCATCTCGCGCATGCCAGGACCACCTTTAGGGCCCTCGTAGCGAATGACCATGACATCGCCGTCTTTGATCTTTTGCGCCATGATGGCGGCCATGGCATCGTCCTCAGAATCATAAACACGGGCAGGGCCAGTAATCGATGGGTTCTTTAGGCCGGTAATTTTGGCAACACAGCCCTCAGGGGAAATATTGCCCTTGAGGATGGCTAGGTGTCCTTGCTTGTAAAGAGGGTTATCTAAAGTACGAATGACTTTTTGGTCAGCGCGTGGCATAGATGGAACGTCTTTCAAAGTCTCTGCAATCGTTTTACCAGTGATCGTGATGCAATCACCATGTAAGAGTCCACCATCAAGCAAAATCTTCATTATTTGCGGAATACCACCAGCTTCGTGAAGATCAGTTGCTAAGTATTGTCCAGAAGGCTTCATATCCGCAATCACAGGAACGCGTTTACGAATGCGCTCAAAGTCATCAATCGTCCAATCGATTTCAGCAGCGCTGGTGATCGCTAAATAATGTAGGACAGCATTAGTGGAGCCGCCCACTGCCATGATGACGCTGACTGCGTTCTCAATGGATTTCTTGGTAATGATGTCGCGCGGACGTAGGTTTTTCTTGATAGCTTCTACAAGAACGATGGCAGATTCATGGGCGCTAGCAACCTTCTCAGCATCCACATTTGACATGGTAGAGGAGTAGGGAAGACTCATACCTAAAGCCTCAAACGATGAACTCATTGTGTTGGCGGTGTACATGCCACCACAAGAGCCGCTACCTGGGCAAGCATTTTGCTCGACACCTTTGAGATCTTCCTCGTTCAAACGACCGGAGGTAAATTCACCAACCGCTTCAAATGCGGAAACAATATTGAGTTCCTTGCCTTTGTAGTGACCTGGCTTGATAGTGCCACCGTAAACATAAATACTGGGTACATTGGTGCGTGCCATCGCCATCATGCCGCCTGGCATATTTTTGTCGCAACCACCAATCACAACAACACCGTCTTGCCACAAACCATTGACACAGGTTTCAATACTGTCGGCAATGACCTCACGCGAGACGAGGGAGTATTTCATGCCTTCGGTACCCATGCCAATTCCATCAGAAACGGTTGGGACGCCAAATACTTGCGATTTAGCTCCCGCCTCTTCTAGGGCGATTACCGCAGCATCAGCCAGTTTTTGAAGACCACTATTACAAGGGGTAATGGTGGCATGACCATTTGCAACGCCGACCATGGGTTTGACGAAATCCTTTTCTTCATAGCCCATCGCATAGTACATAGAGCGATTGGGTGCGCGAGCTACCCCTTCAGTGACATTACGCGAGCGTTCATTAAGGCGTTTCATGCTGATATTGACTCCAGAAAAGAATTATTGGAAAAACCTCTATTGTGCCGTGAGAAAACACTGAACGCAGGGGTTTGTGCAGGCTTACTGACATCTTTATCGTGCACTGCAACAAGCAGATTGCCAGATTGTTTTTCTTAATTTAACCTATTGATTAGCCTGAGAGCTAATAGCCTAGATAAAAAACCTACAGTACATTGTCAGAATTATTACTTTTTTCTTTAAATTCAATGACTAAAGCTGGCCATATTTACTTAATAGATGACGATGAGTCAATACGCTTATCTATGGCGAGGATGCTGAAGGATGTAGGTTATGTCGTTGAGGACTTTTCTTCGGCAAAGTCTTTTTTGGACCACTCACTCCCAGTTGCCCCAGCAGTAATCTTGCTCGATATGCAAATGCCAGATGTATCGGGGCTAGATTTACAGGAAAGACTACTTCAGCTTGGCCGCAAGACCCCAATTGTGTTTGTAAGCGGCCAAAGCCACCCCCATCAGATCGTGACCAGCCTCAAAAAGGGTGCCATCGATTTTCTCTTTAAACCCTTTAATTTAGAGGATTTATTGAGAGCCATTGCCGATGCCCTCGAATTCGATAGGCTTCAGTTCAAGCGTTTATCTAAAGAGGTAGAAGCTAAGAAAGACTATGCGACTCTCACGCCCAGGGAGAAGGAAGTGTGCTTTTGGCTAGTCAAGGGATTGCTCAACAAGGATATTGCAGTCAAACTAGGAACAACTGATGCGACGATCAAGGTTCATAAGGCGAGAGTCATGGATAAGATGAATGTGGAATCTGTTCAAACATTAGTAGTTAGGTACCTGGAGTCTGATCTTGAAAAGCTATAGGGTGGTTAGCTTTCGGGCTAATTCCTCACTCGCTCGAGTAGCACTATGATGATTCACCCATTTGTAATATCAACCACTTAAAGTGCTTTTGTGCTGATGAACTCTACACTTCCCGAAATTCGCGGCGATGCCTTTACTAAAGCGCGTGAAAAGCTTGGCCTAAGCACAAAAGAGCTGAGTGGAATGGCTTGCTTGTCTAATCGTCAAATTGAGCAAATTGAGAATGGTGAAACGAGCTCTTATTACAGTGCTCAGATTAAAGTGACTGCGGCTAAAAAAGTAGCCAAACTGCTCAAGCTGAGTGAAGAAGATGTATTTGATTATGGTGTGCAAGTCTCAGAAAAATTAGATGCCGCCCCGGTTGAGCTTCCGATCGGTGAATCAAGACCGGTAAAAAGTTCTGAGTCTGTAAAGGTAAAACCAGTTTCAGCAAAAAAAGAGAATACCAAACCAGAAGCTATTAAAGCCAAAGAATTGTTGGAGGAGACCCCGTTACCCGCAGTGGCCAGTGCAGGAGAAAAAAAAGCACCCGTAGTAAAAGTGCAGGCTGCAGAAATCCCCTTTAATGGGTCGGCAAGAAAGTCACAGACTTCCTCGCAAAAGAAACTTTTTCTTGGGCTGAGCGTAATTGCAGCAGCGATATTTGCAGTGATTAACTTACAGCCTTTATTTTTCCCTGAAAAACCAGTAGAAATCGCCCTTGTAAAAGAAGAAATCATTGAGCCAGTTCCAGCAGTAGTCCCAGCGGAACCAACGCCAGTGGCCCCAGTTACTGCGTCAGTGCTTGCACCAGCAGTGCCAGTACCCGCTGCCGTCATCACTACTGAAGTCTCAACAGCTTGTCCTGCCGAGGAAGGCATTATGAGTTACAAGACCGAGGCACCTCGCAAGGCAGCTGATATGGTGTACGTTCAAGTGAAATTAAAGCAGGTTGTTTGCGTGAGCGATGCTTCTGGCAAGATGCAAAATAAAATGATTGAGCC
The DNA here is from genome assembly GCA_040400535.1 of Polynucleobacter sp. GTDB lineage: Bacteria > Pseudomonadota > Gammaproteobacteria > Burkholderiales > Burkholderiaceae > Polynucleobacter. The sequence continues at coordinate 24,903 of JBBAQC010000013.1, forward strand.
TGGCACGGGAGCCTCTTTTTACGGCAAGCCCCCATTCAAAGTTCTGACGGGTGGTATTGCTCAGGCAGATATTTTCTTTCAGGGTGCAAAAGTGAGGCTCACTAATCCGAGTATTAAAACAGTAGTTTTGGAAGCTTCTGAGCTGGCCTCTACCCCGGCAGTTGAGCGGACAGACTCTCAGTTGCGCTAACCCTTAAGGGAGTTAGCGCTGGATCTAGGGTAATTAAACTGCAGAGTCGTTGGTTTCGCCAGTCCGAATACGAATGGCTTGCTCAATTGGGCTAACGAAAATTTTACCGTCCCCAATTTTGCCCGTACGTGCAGCTTTTGTAATTGCCTCAATCGCTGGTTCTACGCGGTCATCAGCAACTGCCACTTCTACTTTTACTTTAGGCAAAAAGTCGACTACATACTCGGCGCCACGATACAGTTCGGTGTGACCTTTTTGGCGACCAAATCCTTTTACTTCAGTGACAGTAAGTCCAGTAACGCCTACTTCAGCCAGGGCTTCACGTACTTCGTCGAGTTTGAACGGCTTAATAATAGATGTAATTAGCTTCATATATTTTCCTTTAATACAGTAATCATACCTAGAACTGTAATGGCGTGCCTAAAGCAGTTCTGCAAAGCATTTTAGACGCTCTTTAAGCTCTAAATTGTGATGTGATGGGGTAGCGCCAGTCACGCCCAAACGCCCTAGTAGTGACACGCACACCCGGGGGTGCTTGACGACGTTTGTATTCATTCAGTTTAATCAGGCGGGTTACTTTTTCCACGCTTTCAGAATCAAAACCAGCAGCAATGATTTGGGAGATGGACTGGTTTTGCTCCATATAGCGTTCGACGATGCCATCCAATACTTCATACGATGGTAAGTTGTCTTGATCAGTTTGATCAGGGCGTAATTCGGCGGAAGGGGCGCGCGTCAAAATCCGCTCCGGAATAATGGGGGCAATACTATTGCGATAAGCGCACAAGCGGTAGACCAGAGTCTTCGCTATGTCTTTAATCACTGCAAAGCCACCGGCCATATCTCCATATAAAGTGCAGTAGCCCACAGCCATTTCACTCTTGTTGCCCGTTGTTAAAACGAGTCGACCTGTTTTGTTGGAGAGCGCCATCAAGAGAGTTCCTCTTACTCGCGCTTGAATATTTTCTTCGGTTGCATCAAGTTTGAGACCTTTAAATTGCTCAGCTAAGGCCTGCTCTAAAGCATCCACCGGATTGCTAATGGGAATCTCATCGTATTGAACACGCAGATTTTGGGCCATTTCTCTGGCATCAATCCAAGAGATATCGGCGGTGTAGCGTGAGGCCATCATGACAGTACGCACTTTATCTGCACCCAATGCGTCTACTGCAATCGCCAACACCAATGCAGAATCAACGCCTCCAGAGAGGCCAATAATGACCCCTGGAAACCGATTCTTCTGAACGTAGTCACGTACACCTAGAACAAGTGCTTGGTAGGCCTGGGCTTCCACACTAGATGGAGTAACCATTGCTCCTGGCTCTAATTCGGCGGAGGCATTGACATTGACAAAGCCAAGAGCAGTCTCAAACTGCGGCATCGTCATGACTACTTTGCCTGAGCTGTTCAATGCAAATGATCCGCCATCAAAAACCAGCTCATCTTGACCACCTACCGCATTTACATAGATCAATGGCATCTTACTATAGGCAATCTGTTGGCGCAGCACCTCAATACGTAAAGATTCTTTTTGTAGGTGATATGGAGAGGCATTGAGAACTAGCAGAATTTGGGCACCAGCAGCATGAGCCTGTTTAGCGGGTCCTGCATGCCAAGCATCCTCACAAAGAATCACACCAAATTGGATGCCTGCATTTTCAAATACACAGGCCTCATGACCCGCCGTGAAATAACGTACCTCATCAAATACTTCGTGGTTGGGCAATTCTTGTTTGGCGTAGCCGGCAATGACTTTGCCATCACGAATGACTGAAGCATAGTTTTGTAAACCAGCAGCAGTCCTTTTAGGATGTCCAACAATGACAGTTAATCCAGGAAATTTCTGGAGCTCCAATATTAAGCAACTGAGCTCTCGGTCTGCCGCCTCAATAAAGGCAGGGCGCAATAACAAATCTTCTGGGGGATAGCCGGTAAGCGAGAGCTCTGGCGTAAGAACGATTACGGCGCCTTGTTCAAAGGCTTGTGCAGCGGCTTGAGAGATGAGCTGGGCATTGCCAGGCAAATCACCCAAAAGAGGGTTGATTTGCGCTAGGGCGATTTTTTGTGATCTCACTCCGAATGCCAAGCTACACCTAATTAGTTCTGGTTGGCTTTGTTGTAAGCCTCGATGCCCTCAAGAATTTCCTTATGCGCATCAGCTACACCACCCCAACCCTTTACTTTTACCCATTTTCCTGGCTCGAGATCTTTGTAGTGCTCAAAAAAGTGTTGGATTTGATTCAAACGTAATGGATTAATATCTTCCGGTTTTTGCCAGTGAGTGTAGATCGGCAAAATTTTATCTTCTGGAACTGCTAGTAATTTAGCGTCTTGACCACCTTCATCTTCCATCTGCAACACACCGATTGCGCGGCAGCTGACTACAACTCCGGGAATAAGTGGGAATGGAGTGATAACGAGAACGTCGACTGGATCACCATCACCCGCGATGGTTTTATTAATGTAACCATAGTTACATGGATAGTGCATTGCTGTACCCATAAACCGATCAACAAAAATGGCGCCGGTCTCCTTGTCTACTTCGTATTTGATTGGATCCGCATTCATCGGGATTTCAATAATGACGTTAAAGCTCTCAGGGATTTTTTTGCCAGGTTTGACGTTGTCAAGACTCATACATACTCCGGATAGTGATTAGTAATTACCCTGATCTCATACAGACTACAGGGCGATGTTTCTGTTACATACTGGTAAGGTTATATTTTATCGCTTTCACAAGATCCTCTGACACAGTCGCTGTAAGCAGCAGAATTTAAACCAAATTAAAAGGGGTTTAAGCATGAGTAATGTCACTTTAGGCTTATATTTTGCCTTAGCTTGCGGTGTTCTAGCTGTTATTTATGGATTCGTGATGCGTAGCTGGATTTTGCGGCAAAGCGCTGGTAACGCTAGGATGCAAGAAATCGCTGAGGCGATTCAGCAGGGGGCAGCAGCTTACCTGTCACGTCAATATAAAACGATTGCCATAGTAGGTATCGTGTTGACAGTCCTAATGGCATTATTTTTAGACATTGCTACGGCCTTCGGCTTTGTCATTGGATCTGTTCTTTCTGGCGCCTGTGGTTTTATCGGGATGAATATTTCAGTTCGGGCTAATGTTCGCACTGCTCAAGCAGCTACTCAGGGTATGAATGAGGCTCTGAATGTGGCATTCAAGGGCGGGGCAATTACCGGTATGTTGGTAGTAGGTCTTGGACTACTTGGAGTGGGTCTTTTCTTTATGTTTTTGGTCTCAACGGGATCTGGACAAGATCTCTCATCTATCCTGCATCCACTGATTGGATTAGCATTTGGCTCCTCATTAATTTCCATCTTCGCTCGTTTGGGCGGAGGTATCTTTACCAAGGGCGCTGATGTTGGAGCCGACTTAGTGGGTAAAGTAGAGGCAGGCATTCCGGAAGATGACCCTCGCAATCCAGCAGTCATTGCCGACAATGTTGGGGATAACGTGGGGGATTGTGCTGGAATGGCGGCTGATCTATTTGAGACCTATGCAGTAACACTCATTGCAACAATGGTCTTGGGTGCGCTGGTAATTACTAGCGCACCAATGTCAGCGGTTGTTTACCCTCTAGTGTTGGGCGGCGTCTCAATTATTGCTTCCATTATTGGATGTTCTTTTGTTAAGGCAACTCCTGGCATGAAAAACGTCATGCCCGCCTTATATAAGGGCTTGATTGTGGCAGGTGGCATTTCTTTAGTAGCATTTTATTTTGTTACTAATTTCATCATGCCCGATGATGCTTTGGGCATTCCTGGAAGCCAATGGCGCTTATTTGGATCTACCATCGTCGGCCTGGCATTGACTGCAGGCCTGGTTTGGATTACCGAGTACTACACTGGCACGCAATTTAAGCCAGTGCAGCATATTGCTGAAGCATCGACTAAAGGTCACGGTACCAATATTATTGCTGGCCTGGGTGTTTCTATGAGATCGACCGCATACCCTGTACTTTTTGTTTGTGCCGCAATTTATGTAGCTTACTGGTTAGCTGGGATTTACGGCATTGCTATTGCAGCTACAGCGATGCTCTCGATGGCGGGTATTGTGGTCGCACTAGATGCTTATGGGCCAATCACAGATAATGCTGGCGGTATTGCCGAAATGGCAGGCTTGCCGCAATCTGTTCGTGATATTACCGATCCTTTAGATGCAGTTGGAAATACAACTAAAGCAGTCACCAAGGGATATGCAATTGGCTCAGCAGGTCTTGCTGCGTTAGTTCTGTTTGCGGATTACACCCATGCCTTGGAGTCTATTGGACAGCAGGTGTCATTCGATTTATCAAATCATATGGTGATCATTGGACTCTTTATTGGTGGCATGATTCCATATTTATTTGGTGCCATGGCGATGGAGGCAGTTGGACGTTGTGCTGGCGCAGTAGTTGAAGAGGTTCGCCGCCAGTTTCGTGATATTCCAGGAATTATGGAGGGTACGGCCAAGCCAGAGTATGGCAAAGCAGTTGACATGCTGACCTCAGCAGCGATTAAGGAGATGATTATTCCCTCACTCCTACCAGTAGTTGCTCCCATTTTGGTGGGATTAATTTTAGGACCCGCAGCCTTAGGTGGTTTGCTGATGGGCACGATTGTGACTGGTTTGTTCGTAGCAATCTCCATGTGTACTGGTGGTGGGGCTTGGGATAACGCCAAAAAATATATTGAAGAAGGCCATTTCGGTGGCAAAGGTTCTGAAGCGCATAAGGCGGCAGTCACTGGCGATACTGTAGGCGATCCCTATAAAGATACAGCTGGCCCCGCAGTCAATCCGCTTATCAAAATTATTAATATCGTGGCATTGTTGATCGTACCTTTATTGCCAGTGGTGAGTAGCTAGCACTAAAGCTGCCTACCTCAACAAACGAAATGCCTAGCAATGCTAGGCATTTTTTATTCTTAGGTCTTGACAGGGGTAGTTCATTGAACTACTATGGAGGTAATGAATTTTGAATGGAATTTGGCTAAAAGTAACTCATTCCAGATCTCTAGAAATTTTGATTTCACATATGTAATATCAGTTTTTATAGATCCGAATTTGTTGATAGAAAAGGATCAGCTTTGGGATTATGGGGAAGAATGATTTCGGGCATTGGGTTTATTAGATAAAAAAGTGTTTGTAGTGATTTATACAAAGCGGCTCACGGCAATGAGGATTATTTCAGCGCGGCGGGCTAATCGTAGGGAGGTGAGGCGTTATGAAGAAAATCATTCGAGTTAGCGTGGATCTAAATGATCCCAGCAGCTTTCCCAAAGGATTTGTTGATAAAAAATTGCTGGATGCGACATCCGAGCGATTGATTAAATTACATCAGCAGCAAGATGATGCAGAGGCCATGTTAGATGCTGCTCAATATGCAAAAGGTGTACGAGAGAGAATTGGTTTATCTCAACAAGAATTTTCTAAGCGAATTGAAGTATCTTTAGAAACCATTCGAAACTGGGAGCAGGGGAAACGCAGCCCCACTGGTGCGGCAAAAGCTTTATTGAAGATTTTAGATAGGGCGCCTGAGGTTGCATTGCTTGCTCTTAGTGCTTAACGCCCATCTTGGAAATAAAAAAGCTTAGCAATGCTAGGCTTTTTACGTGATTCCCTTGCTTAGTTTGTATTAATCCAAAGTCTCCAAGTAGCGCTGCGCATCTAATGCAGCCATACAGCCTGTGCCCGCGCTAGTGATGGCTTGACGATAAATATGGTCCTGTACATCGCCCGCTGCAAATACACCTGTAATGTTGGTAGCAGTGGCATTGCCCTCTAGACCAGAATGAGTCTTGATATAACCATTATGCATATCGAGCTGCCCAATAAATAGTTCGGTGTTTGGTTTGTGGCCAATCGCAATAAAGGCACCAGTTACCGCAAGATCTTCTGTGCTGCCATCGGCTTTCTTAATGCGTACACCCGTTACACCCTTTTCATCGCCCAAGACTTCATCAAGTGTGGAGTTCAATTTGAGCTCGACCTTGCCTTCAGCTACTTTGGCCATGAGGCGGTCATTCAGAATCGGTTCTGCACGAAATTTATCGCGCCGATGAATCACGGTTACTTTTTTAGCTATGCCTGTGAGGTAGAGCGCTTCTTCAACAGCAGTGTTGCCACCACCGACTACACAAACATCTTGATTGCGATAAAAGAATCCATCGCAAGTTGCGCATCCAGAAACACCGCGACCCATAAATGCCTCTTCACTCGGAAGGCCAATATATTGAGCAGAGGCGCCAGTGGAAATAATTAAAGCATCACAGGTATAAGTGCCAGAGTCGCCAACCAAGCGGATAGGCTTTTCTGTCAGAGCAGCAGTATGAATATGATCAAAAATGATGTTGGTGTTAAAGCGCTCAGCATGCTTTAAAAAGCGATCCATCAGCTCTGGCCCCTGGACACCATCAGGATCTGCTGGCCAGTTTTCGACATCAGTCGTGGTCATTAATTGACCGCCTTGTGCCAATCCGGTAATCAGGGTGGGGCTTAAATTGGCTCGGGCAGCATACACTGCAGCTGAATAGCCAGCAGGACCTGAACCGAGGATGAGAACTTTGGAGTGTTTTGGGGTATTTGAAGTCATCTTTAAATTATAGGGTTGCTTGATTACAATCGGTAGAACATGGCAAGAACCGCATACCCCAAGTCTAAAACCCCTTTAAGCCCCAAGCCCCCCGAGAATCATGGCCAGGGACGGATGCCCCGCCTTCTGATGGAGGCCCGCTGGTTCATCTCTTGCGGCCTTTGCCTAGGCTTACTGGCTATTTTATTGACCTATTCCAAGGCGGATCCCGCATGGTCACATGCGAGTTTTGAGGCGCCCAAGAACCTCGGTGGTCGTTTTGGAGCCTACTTAGCCGATTTATTGCTTTATATCTTTGGCGTTTCAGCGTTTTGGTGGGTGATGCTCTTTGGACGCCGTGTTTTAAGCGGTTGGCGTGAGCTTTGGAGCATTCCTTTGCCGCCCGATCCAGATGCCAAGCCTGACTCCCTGTTGATGCGTTGGTTGGGCTTTGGGTTGACTTTGCTCAGCAGCATGGGCCTTGAGTCTATTCGCTTGCATTCACTCAACTGGGAGCTCCCTAGGCCTCCTGGAGGTATTTTGGGTGAGCTGATTGGTGATCCCTTACAGATGAGCTTAGGTTTTACCGGGTCCACTTTAGTTTTGCTGTTTACATTCTGTGCCGGCCTGTCTTTATTTCTTCATTTCTCTTGGTTAGATGTTGCGGAAAAAGTAGGGCGATCTCTCGAGCTTGCTTTTAATAGATTGCGTGAACGTCGCGACAGCGAGGCGGATCGTAAATTAGGTGAAGCTGCTGCTGAGGAGCGCGAAGAATTTGTTGAGGGCTTCCGTGGACGGGTTGAAATTGCTAAGCCAGTGCAAATTGTTCGTGCCCCGGTTGAAATTCCTAAAAGCGCTCGCGTGGAGCGTGAGAAGCAGCAGCCCCTGTTTGTGGATATTCCGGATTCAGAGTTACCACCCTTAGCTTTGCTTGATTCGGTGCCTGAGGTTAAGGAAACTATTTCAGCAGATGTATTGGAATTTACTTCTCGCTTAATTGAACGTAAGTTAGCCGAGTTCAATGTGGAGGTGAAAGTCATTGCTGCCTATCCAGGCCCAGTAGTGACCCGTTACGAGATTGATCCGGCTGTGGGTGTGAAGGGTAGTCAGATCGTCAACCTATCTCGTGACCTGGCGCGCTCATTGGGTGTAGTGAGTATGCGAGTGGTAGAAACCATTCCAGGTAAAACTTGTATGGCTTTGGAGTTACCTAATCCAACCCGTCAATCGGTTTACCTCTCAGAGATTTTGAGTTCACAGGTTTATAACGATAGCCACTCTAACTTGACTCTTGCTTTGGGCAAGGATATTTCAGGTAGTCCTATCGTTGCTGACTTAGCGAAGATGCCGCACTGCTTAGTCGCTGGTACTACTGGAGCTGGTAAGTCAGTTGGTATTAATGCAATGATTTTGTCTATCCTCTTTAAAGCGAAGCCGGATGAAGTGCGTCTGATCATGATTGATCCGAAGATGCTCGAGATGGCGATGTACGACAAAATTCCGCACCTCTTGTGCCCAGTAGTAACCGATATGAAGCAGGCGTACAACGCGCTCAATTGGGCTGTGAATGAGATGGAGCGTCGCTACAAACTGATGAGTAAGTTTGGTGTACGTAATCTTGCTGGATTTAACAAAAAGATCTTAGAGGCTGAAGAAAAGGGCGAGAAACTCACCAATCCATTTAGCCTAACTCCGGATGATCCAGAGCCAATCTATAAAGCACCAGTTATTGTTATCGTGATTGATGAGTTGGCCGACTTGATGATGGTCTCCGGCAAAAAGATTGAAGAGTTAATTGCCCGTATTGCCCAAAAGGCGCGTGCTGCTGGCATTCATTTGGTATTGGCTACTCAACGCCCGAGCGTGGATGTCATTACCGGATTGATTAAAGCCAACGTACCAACTCGTATTTCTTTCCAGGTGAGCAGCAAAATTGACAGCCGTACTATTTTGGATCAGCAGGGTGCCGAAGCATTGCTTGGTATGGGTGACATGCTCTATATGGCACCAGGTACTGGCTTACCGGTTCGGGTTCACGGTGCCTTTGTTTCTGATGACGAGGTGCATCGTGTGGTCGAGTGGCTCAAAGAGAAGAGTGAGGCTAACTATATTGACGGCGTTCTAGAAGGCGCTGACGAATCGACTATCGACGCTCTGACTGGTGAAGGTGGTGGTGAAGCTGATCCTTTGTATGATCAAGCAGTAGCTATTGTTTTAGAAAATAAGCGCCCATCAATCTCTTTGGTGCAGCGTCACTTACGCATTGGCTACAACCGCGCAGCCCGCTTGCTCGAGGATATGGAAAAAGCTGGTTTAGTTTCTAAGATGGGTAACGGCGGCAATCGTGAAATCCTTCATCGATCCTCTGAATAAGGCGATCACCTTGCGCAAATTCCTCTCAGTAGTAACAACAATCTTCATTAGCCTCACATTCTTTTCACTTTCGGCTCCGTTACTGGCTGTGGGTGAGAGTGGTGCTGAGCAGTTACGTCAGTTTGTGCGTAACTCCAAAACTGCTGATGGTGAATTTACTCAACAGCAGTTGCGAGCACCGAGAGCTAATGAGCCCCAAGACAAGGGCTTAAAAGTAGTTCGTCAAACACAAGGACGGTTTGTATTTCAGCGTCCAGGACGTTTTATTTGGGATACTCAAAAGCCGTATGAGCAAAAACTGATCACCGATGGCAAGCAGCTCATCATGTGGGATAAGGACTTAAATCAAGCGACTTTCAGGCCTGCTGGTCAGGCTTTGGCTAGTACTCCTGCTGCAATCCTATTTGGTGAGACCACTCTAGATCAGCACTTTGATTTAGTAGAGGGCGAAGATCGCTTAGGCATGAAATGGGTTGCTCTAGTGCCCAAGAAAACTCCCAATGCAAAAAATGCCAACGACTTGCCATATACCAAAATATCAGTGGGTATGTCCAATGGTCTGCCCAAAGCACTAGAGCTCATTGATGGCTTAGGGAGCGTTGTCTTAGTTACGCTAGATAAGATCCAGCTCAACGTCAACCTCCCTGCTAATCACTTTACCTTTATGCCACCTGCCGGCGCAGAGGTCTTACGCTTAAACTAGCATGTATACCCATTAACTAATAGAGCATCACATGATTGATCCGCAATTACTCCGCAAAGATATCGCAGCTGTTGCTGCCCGTCTGGCAACTCGAAAATTTCAGCTCGATGTTGAGAAATTCAACACCTTAGAGTCGGAGCGTAAATCCTTACAAACTCGCACTGAAGAATTACAGGCTAAGCGTAATCAGTTGGCTAAAGCCATTGGCATGAAAAAAGGTAAAGGCGAAGATGCTGCTGCTGAGATGGCGGAAGCAACGCAGCTTAACGTTGATATGGAATCAGGCGCAGCGCGCTTAGCGATATTACAGACAGAGATTGCAGATTTCTTGATGGATATTCCTAATCTTCCAGATGAGTCAGTGCCAACTGGTCATGATGAGAAAGAGAATAAGGAAGTGAAGCGTTGGGGTGTGATCCCCGCGTTTTCATTCCCGGTAAAAGATCATGTGGATTTAGGCGCACCACTAGGACTTGATTTTGAATCTGCTGCGAAGATTAGCGGATCTCGTTTTGTAGTGCTTAAGGGACCAGCTGCTAGGTTGCATCGCGCCTTAGCGCAATTCATGATCGACCTACATACAACTCAGCATGGTTACGAAGAGCTCTACGTTCCCCTGATGGTGAACGCTGCATCTATGCGGGGTACTGGTCAGCTTCCTAAGTTTGAAGAAGATCTGTTTAAGGTTCCTCGTCAGATGGGTGGTGAGGATGGGGCGGGGGAAGCAAAAGTTGAAAATTTCTATCTGATCCCGACTGCTGAAGTGCCTGTTACCAACTTAGTGCGTGACACCATTACAGCAGCTGAAGAGTTGCCACTCAAATTTGCTGCCCACACCCCTTGCTTTAGATCTGAGGCTGGAAGCTATGGTCGTGATGTGCGCGGCATGATTCGTCAGCATCAGTTTGAAAAAGTAGAGCTTGTACAAATTGCCAAGCCAGAAGAATCTATGCAGTTACTCGAGGAGCTAACTGCCCACGCAGAAAAGGTGTTGGAGTTACTAGAGTTACCTTATAGGAAAGTATTGCTCTGCACTGGCGATATGGGTTTTGGAAGTACAAAGACCTATGACCTTGAGGTCTGGATTCCATCACAAAATGCCTATCGCGAGATTAGCTCTTGCTCCAATATGGGTGATTTCCAGGCAAGGCGTATGCAAGCGAGATACAAATCTGGACAAGGTAAGCCAGAGCTGGTTCATACCTTAAATGGTTCTGGGTTGGCAGTTGGTAGAACTGGTGTTGCTCTTTTAGAGAACTGCCAGCAGGCTGATGGCAGCATCGCTATACCGAAAGCTTTGCGACCTTATTTGGGTGGTTTGGAAGTACTTAGGCCAACCTGATTAAATTAAAACAGCCTGAATTTTTACACTACTCGCATTTTTGGCTAAAACCTTATCTAGAGTGGCCAAGGATTTAGATTTAAGCTGCTTTGCTACGGCAAGGTGAAGAGCATCTCCGGCCCTCAGATTTGATTTGCTATCAACCACTAAAATTCCGGCTGAATAATAAACCTTGTTTTCGATCGGCAAGAGTTCGATATCGTTTTGACAGAGGCCATCAAACTTTTTCCAAGCTTCTCGACTTTGCTTTTCAGTTATTTGGCTAGTTCTTACCTTAAGACTAAGTGCGCTCGAGAATTCGGTAAATGCCCAAGTTGAGGAGATCATCTTTGCTGAGCTGTTTGTGTACCATTTAGCAACATCTTCACTCTTTTGTTCTTTTATACACAGGGCTACAAAAACGCTTGTATCAACATAAATCATTAATAGCGCGCCTCTGATCGGAGTTCATCCATTACAGATTTTCCCATCTTTAATGTGTCCCTGAATGCTTTTAGTTCTGCTGCAATTGCTTTGCGATCCAATTTCTGTGGCCTGATAATTAATGAGCCATCTTTTGACAAAGTTGCCTCAACCTTATCCCCATCTTTGAGTTGCATTTGCTTAATTAAGGTTGCCGGTATGCGCAAGGCTAGGCTATTTCCCCATTTCGATATTTGGATGTTCATGGTTTGGCTTTCTCTTAATATAGATATACATTAATGTATATCTATATTAGTGCGCTTTGTTAACTATGTCTACTAAATTTCATAGGCAACATTGGCCGCAGGGGTTTATATATCCGTAGCTATAATTACACCTTGGTTCGGAGAGGTGGCAGAGTGGTCGAATGTACCTGACTCGAAATCAGGC
>JBBAQC010000014.1:0-9483 GCA_040400535.1 Polynucleobacter sp.
ACCCAGTGCCAGGAGATCTGATGATCGGGGATCAGGGCATCTAATTCTTGCCATAAATCAGCATTTTTGACGGGATCCTTGCTAGCAGTCTTCCAACCCCTTTTTTTCCAGCCTTCTAGCCATTCTGTAACCCCTTTTTGAACATACTGGGAGTCGGTCCAAAGCTCTACGGAGCTGGTTTGCTTGAGGGCTCGTAGCGCAAAAATCACGGCACTAATTTCCATCCGGTTATTGGTGGTGTGCTCGGCGCCGCCATGTAAGTGTTTTTCGTGAGCCCCGGAGCGCAAAACAGCGCCCCAACCACCAGGACCAGGATTGCCTTTGCAAGCACCATCGGTATAAATAACAATATGGGGGAGTGTCTTGGAATGAGGCATAGCGTTAATTTACTTGGTCTTGATCAGGGACTATATTTTTACGACTTTCAGTTGCCGGGTTTAGCTGGGCTAGTGCCGGTACGCGTAGCCCTTTAACTTGCCCAATCAGGCGAATGCCTTGAGCACGCTTAACTGCAGACACTATAAAAACAGCCCCAAAAATAGGCCACCAGCGATTGCCTGCCGGCTCCATAAAATCCATTCTAGCCATGCCAGACTCACCACTCAGCGGCAACTTGTAACAGCCAAAATGGCCTCTATCCAAAGAGAAGTTCAACAGTTTTAACCAGTCTTTAATTCTGAGAAGGCCAATAAATTGCCCATCTCTAGGTAAGTAGGGGGTTCCAATCAATCGGCTCAGATACTGGCGCATACCCCACAAACTCGCTGGATTAAATCCAGAAATGATTAAGCGCCCCTCAGGCCGCAGAACACGCTCTACTTCACGGAGGATTTGATGAGGATCTGCCGCAAATTCCAGTACATGGGGTAAGACCAATAAATCAATGGATTCGGAGGCAAATGGGAGCTCATTGGCGTTGCCTTCAATCTGTTGCCAACGAAATTGACTCAGCTCTTTTTGGCGATCATGAGAGTGAATTAGCAGTGCATGCAAAGGCATGCGGTTTTCTGCCAAGGTGTTCATTTGGGGCAAGCCGATCTGTATGGCATGAAAACCAAAGACATCGGCGACGATTTGATTAAAGCATTTTTGCTCCCAAGCGAGCACATAGCGTCCAGGAGGCGATTGCAGCCACTTTTCCCACGAACTCCAGGGTGGTGCAGGCATCTGAGACGGGGTGGGTGGGGTTGGTATCATGGGTACATGGAGAAGAATACTTTATTGCAGGTTTGGCCGATACCGGCATTTGATGACAATTACCTTTGGTGTATCCATGATGGCCAATCTGCCTTAATTGTGGATCCAGGGGACGCCACTCCCGTACTGCAGTATCTCGAGCAAAATAATCTGACCTTGACCGGTATTTTAGTTACCCATCATCACGCTGACCACACTGGTGGCATTCTGGCTTTATTAGAGGCTCTTGGTTCACAAATTCCGGTTTATGGTCCAGCCACAATCGATATTCCGGGACGCACAAATCCGCTGATGGAGGGTGACACAGTTGTCATCACTACGCCGCAGATCAGCCTTGAGGTCTATGAGGTTCCCGGTCACACCCTCAGCCATATTGCTTACTTCGCCCATCAACAGTCCAATTTGGCCGAGCCGATGTTGTTCTGTGGTGATACTTTATTTGCTTCGGGTTGTGGCCGTCTATTCGAGGGAACACCGACGCAGATGAGTCAGTCTCTGGCTAAATTCAGTCACTTGCCAAAAAATACGCTCGTGTACTGCACCCATGAATACACCTTATCCAATATTCGGTTTGCATTAGCAGTGGAACCGGAAAATGCCAATCTGATTACTTGGGCACAAACTGCCAAATCATTACGAGATCAACAGCTACCGACCTTACCAACGACGATCGGACAGGAGTTGCAAGTCAACCCCTTTATGCGCTGTGATCAGAAAGCAGTCATTGATGCAGCGGTACAAATTTCTGGTGAAGCATCTCTGCCGACATCGGCTCATGTCTTAGCGGTAATTCGGGCATGGAAGGATCGATTTTGATGTTGTGGCGTTACGCTGTCATATTGCTGATTGCCGGACTTTCGGGTTGTGCAAGCACCGGCGATTGGTCTTCTGATACTAGTACGAATAAAGATCCCCGCGCTAGCAAGGCCCAGCGAGTCAATTTACAGAAACAATCTGTAAGTGATGTTTATGCGCCATCGAGCAATCTCTGGATTCGCATTCGGGATGGTTTTGAGATGGAGCCAATGAACACGCCGCTCGAGATCGAGCAGGTCCGTTGGCTGAGCGCTCGCCCAGATTATGTTCATCGCTCAATGGCGCGCTCCTCACGCTACCTTTTTTATATTGTGCAGGAGGTTAATGCCCGCAACATGCCAACCGAGATTGCGCTTCTTCCATTTGTAGAGAGCGCCTTTGTGACACATGCCAAATCAAGTGCAAAGGCCATGGGTCTTTGGCAATTTATGCCTGCTACCGGCAAGGACTTTCGCTTAACGCAAAACGTCTTTAGAGATGAGCGCAGAGATGTATTGCAATCTACAGATGCTGCGCTCGATTACTTGCAGCGTTTATATAAGCAGTTTGGTAGCTGGGATCTTGCGCTAGCTGCCTATAACTGGGGTGAAGGTAATGTCTCTAAGGCGCAAAAGCGCAACTTGACTGCAGGTCTTCCAACGAATTATCTCAGCCTCAAAATGCCCGCAGAGACTCGTAACTATGTCCCCAAGCTGATGGCCTACAGACAAATTGTGATGGATCCTCAAGCCTATGGCATTGTGTTACCTGAGCTCGAAAATCATCCTTACTTTGTGGCGCTCGATGTGGGTTCCGATATCGATGTGGATTTAGCTATTAAGTTAGCTGAAATCCCTTCTGAGGAGTTTTATAGCCTCAACCCATCCTTCAACAAACCAGTCATTCTCAGTAACGCTAATCAACAGATTTTGTTGCCATTTGGCCACGCCGAAGTCTTTCAAGAAAATCTTAAAAAGTACACTAAACCACTGTCTTCTTGGACAGCAGTAAAAATTACTAAAACCGAGTCTGTTGACATGGCAGCCAAAACTTTGGGAGTGGATGCGAACGCTCTGAGAGAGGTCAATGGCATTCCCAAGGGGATGCGAATTCGGTCTGGATCGACTGTCTTAATTCCGAAAACGCATCAGCGTCCAGGCGATATTTCTGTAGCCTTGGCAGAAAACGCTAGCTTGAATTTGGATAAATCTGTAGCGGCAGGACCCAAAAAATGTGCAACAGGGGCCAAGTGCCCAGCAGTAAAGTCTGCAAAAGGAACGTCTAAGGGTAATTCTTCTGCAAATAATGCTGCATCTCAGCATAAATCCGCATCGACAGAGCTTGCAAAATCTGCGAAAAATGGGTCTGCGAAAGCGGCTAACCCAACTACTAAGGTTTCCAATAGCAATGGGGCTAGCAAGATGCAGTAATTTTAAGTACTTCAATTCACTTATTTAGGTTGACCATGTCCTACAAAACAGAACACGAACGCTCCATCAAAGATCCGGATGGTTTCTGGGGCGAGCAAGCCAAACTCATTCACTGGGAAAAACCGTTTGATTCGGTTTTGACTTACACAAATCCACCGTTTGCTAAATGGTTTGAAGGTGGCTTAACTAATCTTTGTTACAACGCAGTCGATCGTCATCTAAAAGACCGTGCTGATCAAATTGCTTTAGTCGCTGTTTCCACGGAAACCAATCTAGAAACAACATACACATACCAAGAGCTCTACGAAGAAGTCAATCGGATTGCCGCTATCTACAAAACCAACGGCGTTAAAAAAGGTGATCGTGTATTGATCTATATGCCGATGGTTGCAGAGGCTTGTTTTGCGATGTTGGCCTGCGTACGTATTGGCGCAATTCATTCTGTAGTGTTTGGTGGATTTGCATCCCACAGTTTGGCATCACGAATTGATGATGCAAAACCCAAAATGATCGTAACTGCAGAGGCAGGCTCGCGTGGTGGCAAAGCGGTACCGTATAAGCCATTGCTTGATGAAGCGATTACTTTGGCGAGCTATAAGCCTGAAAAAGTCTTGATCGTGAATCGCGGTTTGACTGAGTTCACCACTGTGCCAGGACGGGATTTGGATTACGCTACCGAGCGTCAAAAACACTTGCATGATTTAGTGCCTATTGAATGGGTAGACGCAACCCATACTTCATACATCTTGTATACCTCCGGCACGACTGGTAAGCCTAAAGGCGTGCAGCGCGACACTGGAGGTTACGCTGTTGCCCTTGCCTCAACGATGAATCACATCTTCTGTGGCAAGCCTGGTGAGACGATGTTCTGTACTTCGGATATTGGCTGGGTCGTAGGTCATAGCTACATTATTTATGCACCGTTGATCAACGGTATGGCAACCATTCTCTATGAGGGCACGCCTTTACGTCCTGATGCCGGTATCTGGTGGAAATTGATTGAGAAATACAAAGTGTCGATCTTATTCTCAGCACCGACTGCAGTGCGCGTGCTTAAAAAACAAGATCCTGCATTTTTAACTCAATATGACCTGTCTAGTTTGCGCACTCTATTTTTAGCGGGCGAGCCATTAGACGAGCCAACTGCCACTTGGATCCATGATGCGGTTAAAAAGCCCATCGTCGATAACTATTGGCAGACGGAGACTGGTTGGCCAATGCTAGCGATTCAGCGAGGCGTGGAGATGATGCCGCATAAGTTTGGTTCGCCCGGTGTTCCCTCATTTGGTTACAACATCAAGCTCTTGGATGATGCGAGCTCTGAAGAGTTAGGACCTGGTAAAAAAGGAGTTATTGCCATTGAAGGTCCGCTACCTCCCGGTTGCATGCAAACCGTGTGGGGTGACGATAAGCGCTTTGTGAGCACCTATTGGGAAACGATTCCTGGGAAGATGATTTACTCGACCTTCGACTGGGGTATAAAGGATGAAGATGGTTACTTCTTTATCTTGGGTCGCACCGATGATGTCATTAACGTTGCCGGCCATCGATTGGGTACTCGTGAGATTGAAGAGAGTATCTCTGGCCATCCGAATATTTCCGAAGTGGCCGTAGTGGGTATTGAAGACAAACTCAAGGGTCAGGCAGCAATTGCTTTTGTGATCCCGAAAGATTCTTCTAACACCGACACTTTAGAGGCCGAATGCATGAAGACCGTAGACACTACCTTAGGCGCGATTGCTCGTCCGGGCCGGGTTTACATAGTCACCGCTTTACCCAAGACTCGCTCTGGCAAGATTGTGCGACGTGCACTCCAGGCCGTGGCTGAAGGGCGCGACCCAGGGGATATCAGCACCATGGAAGATCAAACTGTTTTGGGTCAAATTAAGACCATCATCGAGCAAAGCGTGAGGCCTTAAAGCGAGTTCTGCAGTTCATTTTGCAACTGATAAATCAGCCCTGTGGTCAGAAGACTGCAGGGCTGATTACCTTTCAAGCCAAATGGGCTGGGAATTCAAGGGTTTATACGCAAAACTGGTATCATTTGAAGGTTCAAAACTTAATAAATTACCCTAGCGCTTAAAGACACTCACCTCCCGCACAAACAGTCCTGGGTTGGTCTTTTTGGGGTGTTGAGCGTCGGATGGAGCAGGGACTGGAGATGGTTTGTCACCCTTGCTTCCTTCTTTTCCTCCCGCCGTGTTGGCTTTAGCCGACGGCACATTATTTCCTGGTCTCAGTATTGGTGCCCCTGGGCACACTGCCGGCGAAGTCGTTTTTAATACCGCACTGACTGGCTACCAAGAGATCATCACTGATCCTAGTTATTCACGTCAAATTGTCACCTTGACCTATCCGCATATCGGCAACGTCGGTGTCAGCGGTCATGATGCAGAGTCGGACCAGATTCATGCAGCTGGCTTGGTTGTGAAAGACCTCTCTAAGCGTGTTTCGAATTTCCGCTCCGAGGAAAGCCTAGATAGCTACTTGAGCAAAGCAGGGATTGTTGGGATTTCCGGTATTGATACCCGCAAGCTCACTCGTATTTTGCGTGATAAAGGTGCTCAGTCTGGGGCGATTATTGCCGGCAAGATGGGTGATGATGTAGAGTCCTTGGGTAAAAAAGCGCTGGAATTAGCAAAAGCCTTCCCTGGCATGGCTGGCCTAGATTTGGCGAAGGTCGTTACTACGAAAGCTGCCTATCCATGGCGTGAGGCTGAGTGGGATCTGCATGGTGCTGACGGTAAACCCGCATACCGAACACTGGATAAAAGTAAGCCTACTAAAAAAGTCGTGGCTTATGATTTTGGTGTAAAGCGTAATATTCTGCGCATGCTCACTGAGCGTGGTTGCGAGTTGACTGTAGTTCCTGCGCAAACCAGTGCAGCAGAAGTATTGGCAATGAATCCCGATGGCGTGTTCTTCTCGAATGGTCCAGGAGATCCTGGTCCTTGCGATTACGCGATTGCTGCTGCAAAAGAAATCATTGAAAAAGGGATTCCGACCTTCGGCATTTGCTTAGGGCACCAAATCATGGGCTTGGCTGCTGGTGCAAAAACATTAAAGATGAAGTTTGGCCATCATGGCGCAAACCATCCTGTAAAAGATCTCGATACTGGGCGCGTAGCAATTACATCCCAGAATCATGGCTTTGCTGTTGATGCCAATACCTTGCCAAGCAACATTCGGGTTACCCATGTGTCCTTGTTTGACGGATCACTGCAAGGCTTGGCTTGGAAAGATAAGCCGGCTTTTTGTTTTCAGGGTCATCCTGAGGCATCGCCAGGTCCTCATGACATTGCCTATTTATTTGATCGTTTTATGGAGCTCATGAATGCTACTGGGTCCGGTAATCAGGAGGGCAAATAATGCCTAAGCGTAGCGATATTAAGAGCATCCTCATCATTGGTGCTGGCCCAATTGTGATTGGCCAAGCCTGTGAGTTTGATTACTCCGGGGCACAGGCTTGTAAAGCCCTGCGAGATGAAGGTTACAAGGTCATCTTAGTTAATAGCAATCCAGCCACCATCATGACTGACCCAGAAATGGCAGATGTGACTTACATCGAGCCAATTACCTGGGAAGTAGTGGAGCGGATTATTGCTACTGAAAAGCCAGATGCCATTCTGCCCACAATGGGCGGTCAAACTGCATTGAACTGCGCACTGGATTTGCATCGTCATGGCGTTCTGGAGAAATACGGTTGTGAATTAATTGGTGCTTCGCCTGAAGCCATTGATAAGGCAGAAGACCGTCAGAAGTTTAAAAATGCGATGACCAAGATTGGATTGGGCTCTGCCAAGTCAGGCATTGCGCATTCTTTGGATGAAGCGCACGAAGTGCAGCAACGCATTCAGAAAGAGACGGGTAACTTAGGTTTCCCAGTAGTCATTCGTCCGTCATTCACTATGGGTGGATCAGGCGGTGGCATTGCCTATAACCGTGAAGAGTTTGAAGAGATTTGTAAACGCGGTTTGGATTTGTCGCCTACTCGTGAGCTCTTGATTGAAGAGTCACTCTTGGGTTGGAAAGAGTTTGAGATGGAAGTGGTACGTGATCGTGCCGATAACTGCATCATTGTTTGCTCAATCGAAAACTTAGATCCGATGGGCGTGCACACTGGCGACTCTATTACGGTTGCTCCTGCCCAAACCTTGACTGATAAAGAATATCAAATCATGCGTAATGCATCGATTGCGGTATTGCGCGAGATTGGTGTAGATACCGGTGGCTCAAACGTGCAGTTCTCGATCAACCCGGTTGATGGTCGCATGATTGTGATTGAGATGAACCCCCGTGTTTCTCGTTCATCTGCTTTGGCTTCCAAAGCAACAGGTTTTCCGATTGCCAAGATTGCCGCTAAGCTCGCTGTGGGTTACACCTTAGATGAATTAAAAAATGACATTACTGGCGGCGCTACTCCAGCATCTTTTGAGCCATCAATTGATTATGTTGTGACAAAAATTCCGCGTTTTGCATTCGAGAAATTCCCACAAGCAGACTCTCGTCTAACCACCCAGATGAAATCGGTTGGTGAGGTCATGGCCATCGGTCGTACCTTCCAAGAGTCTTTTCAGAAGGCCTTGCGTGGCTTAGAGGTTGGCGTAGATGGCCTCGATGAAATGTCTACTGACTTAGATGACATCATCCAAGAGATCGGCGAGCCAGGCCCAGATCGTATTTGGTATTTGGCAGATGCTTTCCGTATGGGCATGGGTCTGGATGAGGTTTATAACGAGACTAGTGTTGATCCTTGGTTCTTAGAGCAGATCGAAGAACTCGTGACGATGGAAACTGAGCTTAAGCTACGCAAGATTGATAGCTTGTCCGCCCAAGAGCTACGTTTTATTAAGCAAAAAGGCTTCTCTGATCGTCGCTTAGGCAAGCTATTGGGTGTAGATGCCTCTTCCGTGCGTGCAGCGCGCCACCGCCTTAAAGTAGTGCCGGTATATAAGCGGGTAGATACCTGTGCAGCTGAGTTCTCAACCAATACAGCGTATTTGTATTCCACCTACGAAGCAGAACATGGTGAGTGTGAATCTCAACCAACTAGCAAAGACAAGATCATGGTTTTGGGCGGCGGTCCAAACCGGATTGGTCAGGGTATTGAGTTTGACTATTGCTGCGTACACGCTGCGTTAGCTTTGCGTGAAGATGGTTATGAAACCATCATGGTGAACTGCAACCCAGAAACAGTTTCTACTGATTACGATACCTCTGACCGCTTGTATTTTGAGCCATTGACTCTAGAGGATGTATTAGAAATCGTTGCGATTGAAAAGCCAAAAGGGGTCATCGTGCAATACGGTGGCCAGACTCCTTTGAAGTTAGCTTTAGATCTCGAGGCTAATGGCGTTCCGATTATTGGCACTTCACCTGACATGATTGATGCTGCAGAAGATCGTGAGCGCTTTCAGAAGTTATTACATGAGCTCAATTTGCGTCAGCCACCGAATCGTACCGCTCGCGCCGAGGATGAAGCGCTAAAGCTTGCTGAGGAAATTGGTTATCCATTAGTAGTGCGTCCTTCCTATGTATTAGGTGGTCGTGCCATGGAAATCGTTCATGACGGGCGTGATCTCGAGCGCTACATGCGTGAAGCGGTGAAGGTATCCCATGATTCACCAGTCTTACTGGATCGTTTTTTAAATGATGCGATTGAGTGTGATGTGGACTGTATTAGCGATGGTCAAAGGGTATTTATTGGCGGAGTGATGGAGCATATTGAGCAAGCCGGTGTTCACTCGGGTGATTCCGCCTGTTCCTTGCCGCCGTACTCCTTATCTGATGAGACGATTGCAGAGATTAAGCGGCAAACAGCTGCAATGGCTAAGGGCCTGAATGTGATTGGCTTGATGAACGTGCAATTTGCGATTCAGAATGTCGATGGTAAAGACGTCATTTATGTCCTTGAGGTTAATCCGCGTGCTTCCCGTACTGTGCCATTTGTATCTAAAGCAACAGGCTTGCAATTAGCGAAGATTGCAGCGCGCTGTATGGTGGGTCAAACACTGGATGAGCAAGGTATTCAGTCTGAAGTTAAGCCGGGCTACTTTTCAGT
>JBBAQC010000014.1:9583-20541 GCA_040400535.1 Polynucleobacter sp.
CACAAAATGGCAATAAAGAGTCACTTGAAGTATATTCGTTGCAAAATCTCCATAAGACTTTGAATGAATATAAGTGAGGCCTGAAGTATGAACACAATACCAATTACTAAGCGTGGTGCCGAGCTCCTAAAAGAAGAGCTTCATCGCTTAAAGCATGTCGAGCGTCCATCCGTCATTAATGCCATCTCAGAGGCGCGTGCTCAAGGCGATCTTTCGGAGAACGCTGAGTACGATGCCGCTAAAGAGAAGCAGGGTTTTATTGAAGGGCGTATTCAGGAGTTAGAGGGTAAGCTCTCTGCAGCTCAGATCATTGATCCTGCTGCTTTGGATGTAAATGGACGGGTCGTATTTGGTGCTACCGTCGATCTAGAAGATTTGGAAGACGGTACTAAGCTCACCTATCAAATTGTTGGCGATGATGAAGCTGATATCGCAGTGAATAAGATTTCGATTAGCTCTCCTATTGCACGTGCTTTGATCAGCAAGGAAGAGGGCGATGTTGTTAAGGTTCAGGCTCCAGGTGGTAATCGCGAAGTAGAGATACTAGCCATTCGTTATATCTAAATCACAAGCCAGGCGATATGAAGACTTTAGAAGCTTCCAATCATGTGGGAGCACAAAGACTTTTTGTTCTGATTGCTGGTTTGTGGGTTGGTAGCCTGCTTGCTGTCGGTTACTTGGTTGCTCCGGCTATTTTTAGTACTTTGACTGATCGTCAAGTTGCTGGGATGGTTGCTGGCAATATTTTTAAGTTAGAGGCTTATCTCAGCTTAATTGTCTGTATCGGATTAATGGTGCTGGCTAATCTTTTAGTCAGTCGCGGTTTAAATCAATTTAAATTCGTTCGCTGGCTATTATTGTTCATGCTGCTTTGCTCTTTGGCAGCCGTTTTTATTTTCATGCCTTGGATGAACACCTTGAGAGACAGTGCGCTAGCTCAGGGCATGCCTGTCATGCTGTCGCCGTCAGCTACCGTATTTGCTAGGCTGCATGGAGCCTCTAGTGTGGTGTATACGCTGCAAAGCCTATTGGGGATTGCTCTGGTCTGGCGACTGACTAAGAGCCCAGCGATTTCTTTTTAGTGCTACTCATACGCGCTTTGCGTTTCTTGATGGGGGCTGGCGCAGCACTTGCCTTGCGGTAACCTGGCGAAGACCAACCAATCTTAGATTCAGCAGCATCGGCTCTCAGAACCCGTTTCTTAGGTGCAGCACTTTTGACTGCGGCTGCTCTTTCAAATGGAGACTTGTTGGCAGCAGAGCGTCGATCTGACCGATCCGAAGTGCTGGTGCGTATTCCTGTTTTTGCTACAGCACGATTGGGTTGGCGTTTTGTGCGGGGTGCTTGTAATGATTTCTTGGTTTGCTTGCTCGATCTTCCTAAATTGGAGAGGGCAGCATCCACCATATCCAGTGGTTTCCAAATCACCAATAATTTTCCAATGTGCTGAACTGGCGCTGCGTCGAGCTTGTCGCAAAGCTCTTCATAAATTGCAATGCGTGTTTCACGATCATCACCAAAAACACGAACTTTAATCAAGCCATGATGGGAGATGGCTAATTTAGCCTCTTTAATGACTGCGGGAGTGAGGCCATCACCACCAATCATGACGACTGGGCTGAGTTCGTGAGCATCGGCTTTAAGGGATTTACGTTGTGCGGGAGTAATGGTAAGTGCAGTCATGGGCATGATGATAGAGCATTGGGCTCTATAAAACGGGGCTTTCCCTCAGATAACGGCTTGAATCAAGATGTTTTCAGTCGATTCCTTTTGCCTTACAGGGCATAAACAAGGAAAATAGATCCCGAAAGTGGGTAAGTTGTGGCAAAGAATAAATTTAATAAAAGTTGGTTACAAGATCATTTGAATGATCCGTACGTCAAGATGGCTCAAAAAGAGGGTTATCGTGCACGAGCCGTCTATAAGCTGAGCGAGATAGATGAGCAAGACCGACTCATCAAAGCTGGTATGACGATTGTGGATCTCGGGAGCGCCCCAGGGAGCTGGTCACAGTACGCTCGTAATCGCCTCACTGAGCTTGGTAAAAATAATCCAAACATTGAATCTGGCAAGCCAGACGGCCTCATCATTGCAATCGATATTTTGCCGATGGAGGATATTGCAGATGTTTCCTTTATTCAGGGAGATTTTCGTGAGGATGAGGGTTTAAGAGCCCTTGAGGCACTTTTACCAGCCAATGCTGACGGAAAAGTCGATCTGGTGCTATCGGATATGGCCCCTAATTTATCGGGTGTTGGGGTGGCAGATGCCGCCAGAATGGCCTTTTTGGCAGAAATAGCCCTGGATTTTTCGGTTCAACACCTAAAAGCAGATGGAGCTCTCCTGATTAAATGCTTTAACGGTAGCGGCTATAGCCAGATTGTGGAATCCTTTAAAAAAGTTTTCAAAACAGTAGCCTCTAGGAAGCCAAAAGCCTCCAGAGCTAAGTCCTCAGAGATCTTTTTATTGGGTAGAGATCTGAAAATACCCAAATAACCCCTAAAAAGAGGGGGTTTATCAAATAAAATGGGGCATAGCCCTTGAAAAAGCCTAGTAGTAGAATCAAATACTTAGATATAGCAATCCGCTTTAACTCCCGGATTAATCCGGCAAAGGTCTCCTCTTGAATAGCAATATGTTGCAAAAAATCGGCGTGTGGCTCATCGTGGGTCTAGTACTGTTTACTGTTTTCAAACAGTTTGACAGGCCAAGAGAGCAGACTCAGGTCACGTATTCTCAATTTATGGACGATGCCAAAGCTGGCAAAGTCAAACGTGTTGATGTGCAAGGTCGCACATTGCAAGTGACCCCCAATGACGGTAACAAATATTCCCTGATCACTCCAGGCGATATCTGGATGGTGGGCGACTTAATGAAATTCGGTGTTCAAGTCACTGGTAAAGCAGATGATGAACCCAATATGTTGGTTTCTGCTTTGTACTATCTTGGACCTACTTTATTGATTATTGGTTTTTGGTTTTTCATGATGCGCCAGATGCAAGGTGGCGGTAAAGGCGGCGCATTCTCTTTCGGAAAATCAAAAGCCCGCCTGATTGATGAGAACAGTAATACCGTAACCTTTGCTGATGTTGCTGGTTGCGATGAAGCTAAGGAAGAAGTCTTTGAGATTGTTGACTTCTTAAGAGATCCACAAAAGTTCCAAAAGCTGGGCGGTCGTATTCCGCATGGTGTTTTGTTGGTAGGCCCTCCAGGTACTGGTAAAACCTTGCTAGCGCGTGCGATTGCAGGTGAGGCGAAGGTGCCATTCTTCTCGATCTCCGGTTCAGACTTCGTTGAGATGTTTGTTGGTGTTGGTGCATCACGTGTACGCGACATGTTTGAGAACGCTAAGAAAAACTCTCCTTGCATCATCTTTATTGACGAGATCGATGCTGTTGGTCGTCACCGTGGTGCCGGTATGGGCGGTGGTAACGATGAGCGCGAACAAACCCTCAACCAAATGTTGGTGGAGATGGATGGTTTTGAAAGTAACAGCGGTGTGATTGTGGTTGCTGCAACTAACCGCTCCGATGTATTGGATCGCGCCTTGTTACGTCCAGGTCGTTTTGATCGCCAGGTTCATGTTGGCTTACCTGATATCCGTGGTCGCGAACAAATCTTACAAGTGCACATGCGCAAAGTGCCCATTGACCCTGATGTCAATGCCGCTGTTTTAGCGCGTGGTACTCCTGGTTTCTCTGGTGCTGATTTGGCGAACTTGGTAAATGAATCTGCTTTGTTTGCAGCGCGCCGTGGCAAACGTGCGGTAGATATGAAAGACTTTGAAGACGCTAAAGACAAGATTTACATGGGTCCTGAGCGTAAGTCGGCTGTTATGCGTGAAGAAGAACGTCGCAACACGGCGTATCACGAGTCAGGCCATGCGGTGGTTGCTAAGGTATTGCCTAAGGCTGATCCAGTGCACAAGGTCACTATCATGCCGCGGGGAATGGCTTTAGGTGTCACATGGCAGTTGCCGGAGTTTGATCGTGTGAACTTGTACAAAGACCGCATGATGGAAGAGTTGGCAATTTTGTTCGGCGGCCGGGTCGCTGAAGAGGTGTTCTTAAACTCTATGAGCACGGGTGCATCGAATGACTTTGAGCGCGCTACTAAAATGGCTCGCGATATGGTGACACGTTACGGTATGAGTGACAGTTTGGGTACGATGGTCTATGTTGATACAGAGTCTGAAAGTATCTTCGGCCGCAACAGTACAAAAACGGTTTCTGAGTTAACTCAACAAAAAGTGGATGCTGAGATTCGTGCGCTAGTAGATAGCCAGTACGCTTTAGCTAGATCGATTCTTGAGCAAAACCGTGACAAAGTAGAGGCGATGGTTGCTGCATTGCTTGAATGGGAAACCATTGATGCTGAGCAGATTAACGACATTATGGAAGGTCGTCCACCGCGTGCACCAAAGCCGCCACCAGCAACGCAGTTTGGTAACTCCGCTGGTAGCGCCCCGGGTCCTGCTGCAGGTGCTGCTCCCGCAACTGCTTGATTAGTCAGTCCTAAGTAAGCCATAAGTTAGTTCTAGGTGATCAAGCAAACTCTGCCCGCAACTTGGCGTTGCGGGCGTTTTCTTTTTGACTTTAGCAAACGTCAACGCCCACTTGTAATGGGTATCCTGAATGCCACTCCTGATTCATTTTCTGATGGAGGTCAGTTCAGAACTCCCAGCGATGCGATTGCTCAAGCAGAGCGCATGATTGCCAGTGGAGTAGACATCATTGATATCGGCGGAGAGTCCACTCGCCCTGGAGCTGAGCCCGTATCCCTTCAAGAAGAATTGGATCGCGTCCTACCAGTGATTGAAGCATTGAGAGATTGTGGCGTAGCACTATCGATTGATACTTATAAAGCCGAGACGATGCGCCAAGCACTCAATACTGGAGTCGATTGCATCAACGATATCTGGGCATTGCGACAAGCGGGTGCAGTAGAAGCAGTACTGGAGAGTGATGCCAATAATACCGATAGACTCTGCGGTATGGTGTTAATGCATATGCAGCGTGATCCACAAACCATGCAATTTGATCCCGAGTATCAAGATGTAGTTGCAGAGGTAAAAATTTTTCTTCAAGAGCGCATAGCTTTACTAGAGAATCAAGGCGTCGCTAAAAATAGAATTGCCATCGATCCTGGCTTTGGTTTTGGTAAAAGTTTGGAGCACAACCTCAAGATGTTGACTCATTTTGATCAATTCTCACTAATGGGGTATCCAGTCTTGGCGGGAATGTCTCGGAAGTCTATGTTGGGTAAGTTAACCGGTCGAGATACCAATGAGCGGATAGCGCCCAGTATTGCAGCAGCTATTTTGGCTGCGGATCGGGGCGCTCGTATTATTCGTGTTCATGATGTTCAAGAGACGGTGGATGCCCTGAAGATCTGGGAAGCGGTTCAGGCCTCCTAAGCCAGCGCTATTTGAGCTGAGATACTGACAAGTTTTATAATTAGCCCATGAAAAAACAATATTTTGGTACTGATGGCATCCGCGGTGAAGTGGGTCAGTTTCCAATCGTTCCAGAGTTCATTACTCGTCTGGGGTATGCCGCAGGTATAGTGCTCAGCCGTAATGCAAAGCCTCGTGAGCGCTGCAAAATTTTGATTGGTAAAGATACGCGTGTATCTGGTTACTTATTAGAGGCCGCCCTAGAGGCTGGCTTTGCTGCTGCTGGTGTGGATGTCAATTTATGCGGACCCATGCCTACTCCCGGTGTTGCTTACCTTACAAAAGCCTTGCGCTTATCGGCAGGTGTGGTGATATCAGCTTCGCATAATCCGTATCAAGATAATGGCATTAAATTTTTCTCGGCGCAGGGTGATAAGTTATCCGATGAGTTTGAGTTGGCGATTGAAGCTGAACTTGCAAAACCGATGGGTTGCGTCAGCTCAAAGGAATTAGGTAAGGCATTCAGAATCGATGATGCCGCTGGGCGCTATATTGAGTTTTGTAAATCCACCTTTCCAGGAGATTTAAATCTCAAAGGTATGAAGTTGGTAGTCGATTGCGCTAATGGTGCCGCTTACCATATTGCTCCTCATGTGTTTCATGAGTTGGGAGCAGAAGTGATTTCCATTGGAGTGCATCCTGATGGCCGCAATATCAATGATGGTTGTGGTGCGACAGCCCCTGCAGCATTAATCGCTAAGGTGAAAGAAACCAAAGCAGATCTCGGCATTGCTTTAGATGGTGATGCTGATCGTTTGCAAATGGTCGATGCCTCTGGCCGATTGTTTAATGGTGATGAACTCCTCTATGTTCTTGCGAAAGACCGGATTGATCGCGGACAAGCAATTGGTGGAGTTGTTGGCACCTTGATGACGAACCTGGCTATTGAGAAAGCTATCAAAGGCTTGGGTATTGAATTTGAGCGCGCTAAGGTGGGCGATCGCTATGTCCTAGAGTTGCTCAAACACAAAGGCTGGATTATTGGTGGCGAAGGTTCGGGTCATCTACTTTGCTTAGATCAGCACTCCACCGGTGATGGCACCATTGCCGCATTGCAAGTGCTAGCGGCGATGAGCCAAAGCCAAAAGAGTTTGGCTCAACTCCTAGATTCCGTCAAAATCTACCCTCAAGTTCTTCTGAATATCAAATTCAAGGTTGGCTATGACTGGAATGCTGATAGCACCCTGAAATCGCAGATTAACCAGGTGGAAAGTGATCTTAAGGGTACTGGCAGGGTACTCATGCGTGCCTCAGGCACAGAACCTGTCCTGCGGGTAATGGTGGAAGCACAAGATCATGATGTTGCTATGAGCGGGGCTAAGAGTATTGCAGACTTAGTTCCAACTACCTAAATCATTGATTTAATTGACCTAAATTCTTAAATAAGGTTTGTCACAAAAGAGACATACTGAGATCGTATCGTTCTTCAATCGCAATATTGCGTCAACCATCTGAGGATCGATCTACATGAGCTCATTCTTTAAAAAAGCATTAGTAATCAGCGCAATTTCATTCGCTCCAGTTGCATTCGCAGCTGACATGACCGGCGCTGGCGCAACATTCCCATACCCAATCTACGCTAAATGGGCCGAAGCCTACAAAGCAAAAACTGGCTCTAACTTGAACTACCAATCTATTGGTTCTTCAGGCGGCATCAAGCAAATTAAAGCCAAGACTGTTGATTTCGGTGCAAGCGACAATCCAGTGAAATTCGAAGAATTAGAAAAAGACGGCATGGTTCAGTTTCCAGCCATTATTGGTGGTGTAGTACCTGTCATGAACGTGGATGGTGTTAAGCCAGGCGAACTCAAGTTAGATGGCCCAACATTGGCTGACATTTTCCAAGGTGTTATTTCTGATTGGGGTGATAAGCGTATTGCATTGATGAACCCAGGTGTGAAGATTCCTTCTGGTCCTATTACTGTTGTTCACCGTGCTGACGGTTCCGGAACAACTGCAATTTTTACTGACTACTTGGCTAAAACCAGCACCCTCTGGAAAGATGCTGTTGGAGCTGGTGCTGCGGTAAAGTGGCCAGCTGCATCATCGGTTGGTGGTAAAGGTAACGAAGGTGTTGCTGCAAACGTATCCCGCGTGAAGAATTCAGTTGGTTACGTTGAGTACGCTTATGCCAAGAAAAATAAGATGACTCACATCGCCTTGAAGAACAAAGAAGGTAACTATGTTCAACCTGATGACTTAACCTTCGCTGCCGCTGCTGCTTCCACTGATTGGGCAAAGATTCCAGGTATGGGTACATTCATCACTGATGCCGCTGGTGCTAAGTCATGGCCAATTACTGGTGCATCTTTCATCCTCTTGTACAAGAACCCAGAGAACAAGGCGAAGGCTGCTGAGGTAATGAAGTTCTTTGACTTTGGATTTAAAGAAGGCAAGAATATGGCTTTAGAGTTGGATTATGTTCCAATGCCTGATGCAACAACTGATTTCATTCGTAAGAATGTATTTACCAAGGTTGTTACTAAGTAAGCTTGAATGATTAAGATTTCTTAATCATACTGAATAACAGCTCCACCAAAAGTGGGGCTGTTTCAATATTTAAATAAGCATAAGCATAAGCAAAATCATGATTGAATCGACCCAGTCTCACTCAGCCCCGACGCCGCAAGCGCTTGGCATTGCTAAGTTGCAGCGTGTGCAGGATTTTTTATTTCATGCGATTACTCAATTTTTTGCCTTATCAGTACTGATCGCCCTGATTGGCATCATCATTTCCCTCATTATTAATGCCTGGCCAGCGCTGGATAAATTCGGGATTGGTTTTTTCTTTACCAAAGAGTGGGACATCATTAACGGTGAATTTGGTGGATTAATCGCAATCTATGGAACTATCGTTACCTCTTTCATTGCCCTACTAATTGCAGTACCGCTAAGTTTTGGTATTGCAGTCTTTCTAACGGAGTCATGCCCTGTTCCATTGCGTAGGCCATTAGGTACAGCCATTGAGCTGCTGGCGGCAGTCCCCTCAATTATTTATGGCATGTTTGGATTATTTATATTTGCACCCCTATTTGCTGAGTATATTCAGCCCGCCTTAGCGGGTACCCTCGGCCAGATTCCCGGGCTAGGCATTCTATTTTCAGGTGCTTTTAATGGCATTGGTATTTTGTGCGCTGGTTTAATTTTGGCAATGATGATTTTGCCGTTCATTGCCTCTGTGATGCGTGATGTATTTGAAATTGTTCCGCCAGTATTAAAAGAGTCTGCCTATGGGATTGGTTGCACTACTTGGGAAGTGGTCAAGAATGTCGTGCTGCCCTATACCAAAGCAGGTGTGATTGGCGGAATTATGTTGGGACTCGGTAGGGCGCTTGGAGAAACTATGGCGGTCACCTTTGTGATTGGTAATGCCCATCGTCTATCTGCCTCTCTATTTGCTCCGGGCAATTCTATTGCTTCTACTTTGGCCAATGAGTTCGGTGAGGCCGAGTTAGGACCTCATTACTCCTCTTTATTTGCGCTTGGTCTTGCGCTGTTCATGATCACCTTTATTGTGTTAGCTATTGCGAAATGGATGCTCACAAATATGGAGAAAAAACAGGGCTTAAAAACATGAGTAATTTTTCAAACATTAACCCAGCAATATTTGCTAAACGCAAACGTGCCAACAAAATTGGCTTAGTTCTCTCTATGGCAGCTATGGTGCTGGGTATGGTCTTCCTTTTATGGATCTTAAGCATCCTATTTATTAAAGGATTTTCATCTATTAATTTAGATGTATTTTTGCAAAGCACTCCCGCTCCCGGATCAGAAGGTGGTGGTTTAGCGAATGCTATTGTGGGAAGCCTCATGATTGTGGCTAGCTGTACTTTAATTAGCACTCCGATAGGTGTGCTTGCTGGCTTGTATCTTTCTGAGTATGGCGATCGAAGCAGGATTGCCTCCATCACTCGATTTGTGACAGATATTATGCTTTCAGCACCATCGATTGTGATTGGCTTGTTTGTCTATGCCATTGTGGTCGCTCAAGTACGGCATTTTTCTGGCTGGGCAGGTACCATTGCATTAGCGCTGATTGCTATTCCGGTGGTTGTGCGTACAACTGAAAATATGTTGCGCTTAGTTCCCGGAAGCCTTCGTGAGGCTGCATATGCTTTAGGTGCACCAAAGTGGAAGGTGGCCTTCATGATCACTTTGCGCGCCGCCCAAAGTGGTGTAATTACTGGAATCTTGCTAGCCTTAGCCCGCGTGAGTGGTGAAACAGCCCCCTTACTCTTTACGGCTCTAAATAACCAATTTTTCTCTACCAATATGAATGCACCAATGGCCAATTTGTCAGTGGTGATTTTCCAATTTGCCATGAGCCCATATGACAACTGGGTTGATCTTGCTTGGGCAGCAGCTTTGCTAATTACATTTACTGTATTGGGATTAAATATCCTTGCGCGAGTGGTGTTCCGTGAAAAAGTACAAAGCTAATGGCTAATATGAAAACAATGTTTGACTTAAATACAATCGATAGTCAAGGAAACAGAATGAACGATAATACGAATATGCCCACTGATAAAGTAGCTAAAAACGCACTAGAAGTGCGTGACCTGAATTTCTTCTACGGCTCCTTCCAGGGTCTCAAAGATATCAATTTAGATATTGAAGAGGGCAAAGTGACCGCCTTTATCGGTCCTTCCGGTTGCGGTAAGTCTACTTTGCTGAGAACCTTGAATCGTATGTATAGCCTCTATCCAGGCCAACGTGCCGAGGGTGAGATTAACTTCTATGGCCAGAATATTTTGGCTCCCGGTCAAGATTTGAATCTACTGCGCTCAAGAATCGGTATGGTTTTTCAAAAGCCAACACCATTCCCAATGTCCATTTATGAAAATATTGCCTTTGGTGTGCGTTTATACGAAAGACTTTCTCGCTCTGAAATGGATGAGCGTGTGGAGTGGGCCTTAAATAAGGCTGCCTTGTGGAACGAAGCAAAAGACAAGCTGAACCAAAGTGGCTTATCTCTTTCCGGTGGTCAGCAGCAACGTTTATGTATTGCCCGTGGTGTAGCTGTTAAGCCTTCCGTCATGTTGCTTGATGAGCCGACCTCTGCCTTGGATCCAATCTCTACAGGAAAGATTGAAGAGTTGATTAATGAGCTCAAGCATGAATACACCATTGCGATTGTTACTCATAATATGCAACAAGCTGCCCGCGTATCCGATTACACTGCTTATATGTATCTTGGAAGCTTAGTTGAGTACGGTAAAACAGATGAGATCTTTATCAAACCTAAGCGCAAAGAAACAGAAGATTACATTACCGGCCGTTTCGGTTAATTGGAGAAATAAATGCCAGATAAGCACCTTTCATCACAATTTGATGCTGATTTAAATGGGCTTTCTAGCCGCTTGCTTGAAATGGGCGGACTTGTTGAATCACAGATCTCAACAGCCATGCGCGCCTTTACACAAATGGATATTGAGACATGTAATATCGTTATTGAAAATGAAAAACTCGTTAATGATTTAGAAATTCAAATTGACCTAGCCTG
>JBBAQC010000014.1:20641-35547 GCA_040400535.1 Polynucleobacter sp.
AGAGAATAAAGCAGAGAAAAACAGAGAATTAAACTCAACAGACTAAATACATGACTTCTCACCGCATACTAATTGTTGAGGATGAGCCTTCAATCGCTGAGTTAATTGCGATTAATTTGACTCATGCAGGCTACCAAGTTGACAAGGCGATGCAAACAGATATCGCGTTAACAATGATGCGTGATGAGTTGCCAAGTCTAGTTATTTTGGATTGGATGCTACCTGGTAAGTCTGGTGTCCAATTTACTAGGGAACTCCGTGCCAATGAGCGCACTAGGGGCCTTCCCATTTTGATGTTGACTGCTAAAAGCGAAGAGACCGATAAGGTTTTGGGTCTTGATTCAGGGGCAGATGACTACGTCACAAAACCTTTTTCACCCAAAGAACTAGTGGCCCGTGTCAAAGCGCTATTAAGGCGTCAGATGCCTCTTGAGGATACCGGTCCACTCGCAGTCGGGCCCTTGAGGTTAGATCCGCTATCGCATCGAGTAACAGCTATCTGGCCCAATAGAGACCCCCAAGCTGTTCCATTAGGGCCGACGGAATATCGTTTACTGCAATTTCTGATGGCGAATTCTGAAAGAGTACATTCCAGGACTAATTTATTGGATAAGGTCTGGGGTAATGAGGTTTATATTGAAGAGCGCACCGTAGATGTGCATATCAAAAGGCTGAGGGCAGCCTTGGCGCCTTCAGAGTGTGATCGCTACATAGAGACCGTCAGGGGTAGTGGCTATCGCATTACTAAAATACCCACCCAAACCTGAATTAAGCCTCTGCCAGTAGCGTTCTGAGGTGCATGGGTAGGAGGTTTTTCTCACGACTTGTGCTGATGCTCTAAGATTGTCATATGTTTTCTATTATTGGTCGGCTTTTTGTTCTCTTGTCTCTGGCATTTACTGCCGCTTTGATTGCCCATTCCAACTTTGGACCATTCGCAGGTATTGCATCGGGCATTACGGTTCTTGCCATTCCCTTGATCTATTCTTATATCAACTTACTGCGACTAAAGAAATACATCCTAGAAGATCGCCTGGAAACCATGTTGTTGCCAAGCGGCCTGTGGGAAGAGGTTTTAGCTCGTCTTCAGCGTTTAATGCGCAATTTGAAGCAACAGATTAGTTCAGTGGAAAGGCAGCATAGCCGTTTTATTGAGGCTTTTCAGGCATCTCCTAACGGAATACTAATGCTTGATGATCAGGATCAGATCGAATGGTGTAATGCGATTGCAGAGCGTTTCTTTGGCCTCAACTTTAGACGCGATGCCATGCAAAGAATCAACTTTTTAATACGTCGCCCTGAATTTATCTACTATTTAACCCAGCGGCATTTTGAAGAGCCCTTGCTCATGGAGCGCATGGGACCCAATGCCAGTCTCAGCCTGATGTTGCAGTTATTTCCATTTGGTGAAAACCGTCACTTACTATTAGTGCAGGATGTAACTGATTTGCAAAAAGCGGATGCTATGCGCCGAGATTTCGTGGCCAATGTCTCGCATGAGATGAGAACTCCGATTACGGTATTGATGGGGTTTTTAGAAACAATTCAATCATTGGATATTGATAAGCAACAGCGAGACCAGTATTTTGAAATGATGATGTCTCAAGCACAAAGAATGAAGAGTCTAGTAGAAGACCTTTTGACTTTGGCAAATCTAGAGGCTAATTCCTTACCAGCCTCTTTGCAGCCTATTCAAATGGCAACTACTATGGCCCTATTAAAAAATGATGCTGAGGCTTTATCGCAAGGGCATCATGTCTTTAACTTTGAGATATTGAGTCCTAAGAATCTTCTCGGGGAGGATCGAGAAATTCTCTCTGCTTTTGGGAACTTAGTATCAAATGCGATCCGATATTCGCCCGATGCAGCCTCGGTAAGCGCTTCATGGCTAGTGCTGGATAGTGGTGAGGGAGAGTTTTCTGTCACCGATACCGGCCCCGGAATTGCCTCTGAGCATCTTTCTCGATTAACTGAACGTTTTTATCGGGTGGATAGGAGTCGCTCGCGAGATACTGGCGGCACTGGCTTGGGTCTAGCAATCGTAAAACATATTGCTAGTCGCCATCAAGCTCAGCTAATGATACAAAGCACGCCCGGTTTGGGAAGTAATTTTACCCTGCGGTTTCCAAAAGAACGACTTACGGATTAAGAACAGTAGTTGCCTACTTATCCTCTTTATTCTTACCGTCTTTTTTGTCCTTGCGATCCTTTTTTTCTTTCTTCTTTTTGGATTCTTTAGGTAATTTATCTAGCTTGCCATTGGCATAAAGACACCAGACCTTGATTTCTTCTAAAAGCTCTGCCAAGTCTTCATAGGATAGATTTTTAAAGTCCTGCAGGCCAATAGCCCCAGACTCCTGTAGCTGTTTGACAGCATCTTCGTATTTATATTCGCTCATAGTCTTTGGTAGTAGTTTCTAAGTGATGTGGATACTATCAAAATAATATGACAAAAATCACTTTTTGACTATCTCCTCGCTGACTCAGGCTCATATTGAGTGGGGAATGCTCAATTTTTCCCTTGGAGCTTGAAGTACGCCTTAAATTACACAATTTTTCGTCTTTTTAGGGAAAGAAATACAGCTGCTCCTGCCATAGCCATGAGCACCATCACAATATAAAAAGACTCTTTGAGGCCTGGCAAATCCTCCATATTCATACCCATTACTCCTGTAATCAGAGTCATTGGAAGAAAGATGACAGTCATTACAGATAACACCTGCAAATTGCGGGCATTGAACTCAGCTACATGGGCGGACTGCTCATCTTGAAGAATCTTAGCTCTATCATATAAGTTAGAGATTTCTTGTACCAAATGAGAAAGTAGCTCTAGGTCATCGTTGAGTCTGAGTTTGTCTTCATCGGAAAACCAGTAAGGCACTCTTTTTTGAAGTCGATGCAATGCAATCAGTTCTGGAGAAAACTGCCGACGTAATCGACTACAGAGAATGCGAGTACGTCCTAAATATTCGTGCTCGGGAAGTTCTTTTGCTTTTAATAGTAATTCTTCCTGATCATCCATGGTTTCAGAAAGACGGATTAATAAGGTGCGTAAATACTCTGCACGCAAATCAATTAACTCATGGAAAAGTTCAATTGCAGAGCAAGGGTTGAGAAGACCAGTTCGTAAATCAGAACGCAATCGATCAGTTGTTCTCAAGGGAATATTTCGTAATGAGATCATGAGCCGCGGCGTGAGAATGGCCCACAAAGTGCCCAAACTACCATCGCTGGCTTCATCCCCAAACTCTTGTTCAAAATCATTCATCACCATTAGCAGGCAATCATCTAATTTTTCAATTCTTTCTAAACGACTTCGAGTGACGCCCTCATCAATCATCTCCACAACCCGATCTGGAATCAGGGGTGTATTTTTTAGCCAGCGCTGCACTTGAGAATTGGATAAGTTGAGGTGTAACCAAATAGATAGTTCTGAATTATTTAGGGCATCTGCAATATCAAACAGAGGAATTTCATAATTCTTCCCATCAGCGGTCATTGCCCATGCAAAGACAACACCATTAATAGGAAAGGGGAGAACAGGGCTTTTAGTCAAGATGGAGTACCTCAGGTGACCAGTAAATTTACTGATTTATTGTAAGGCTTTGACATCCGCCTGCAATATTCAAGCAGTATATTGACGACATTAAAGCAGTTCATTAATTGAACGGAGGAATTCATGAAGCAATTCGTTATAGAAGTACTGTTGATTTGGCACGAGATTAAGCAGGCTTATCGGAACCGATACACACGTCATCGTCTTGGTAGCTAAAAGCGCCAAGTAAAACCGATTTCTGAGCGGGCGGCAACCAGCCCTGTATTGTTGACAACAGTAGCCATATTTGCTGCGGTTCTCATGTAGGAAATACCAATATCAAGACTATCGTTGGCAGAAATGATGAGAGCTAGTAAGGCGTAATTACTCAGATATTGCTCGTTACTCGGTGGATTAGTGGTGAGACCAGCATCAAGCGCCAGCCTAAAGTTTTGCATTACTCGCCAAACCGGCGCAACTGAGAAAAAAAGTATATTTGTTCTGTTCGTAACGGAGGCTGATCCAATGCCGTAATTGGTGTTGTAAAGGGCCTTGGTATACATCGCATTGACATGCACTTCTATGTTATCCCAGTATCGGGAGCCAATCAGATTAACGCCGTAGTTTGGTAAAGCAAGATCTAAGCCAGCTACTTGCTGCTGCGGCGTTCCTGCTAGGGTAATGCTGGGCTTAATTGCAAAACCCCAGTCTTGGTCTTCAGCAAAACGCCATTTCATGGCTATTACCCTATTCGCAAATGGTGAGAATTGGCCTCTTGGTGCAGCAAAATAGGTGGTACCTAGTGACACCTCGACATTATTGGCAACTCCACGGGTATAGGTAAATGGAAATGCTCTAGCACCACTGCCACCAAAGTACTCTTCACCCGGAGTAATGGTATTTACATCAGTAGTATTGCCACCTCCATGATTAGCGGTGGTAAAAAAATACTGCTCAATTTGATTTCGACCCTGAGGAACGGTGCCGGCATCGTCGGTATTAAGTGGTTCAAATGCACAACACATTGTTGACACGAATGCCAGTAAAAAAAAGAGCAGACGCATATACCGTAGATATGAATATCAATGCCTTAAGTTAACTCCTGAATATTACAAATTAAAGGCACGTCTGATTTCAGGTCGAGCTATTTGTCAGGGGGATTAATAAATCTGCAATATTTCAGCTCTATATTTATAGTTATTCTAGAAGAGCTACTCATATGAACTATCCTGAGATTATTAATCTATTTCGCTGCGCGAATACCACTAGGCCTGAAAATTCATCTCATGCTAATGAGTCCTTAAATGCCCCATTAGCAAAAGAAGCATCAAAACCGGACTCTTTTTTAGTAAATAGTCAGTTTGCATTAACACTAGACGAATTAATTTGACCACTCAACCATGACTAAGTCATACAACATTCTTTATCTCTGCAATGAAAACTCTGCTAGATCCATTCTTGCGGAGGCGCTCACGGGAACCCTGAGCCACGGGCGTTTCACCGGGTACTCGGCAGGCTCGAATCCTGTTGGCACGGTTCACCCAATTGCTATAGAGATGGCAAAGTCAATGGGATATCCAGTACAGCTTTTGAGAAGCAAAAGCTGGGATGAGTATGGTCGCGAAGGTGCACCAACGATGGACTTTATTATTACTCTGTGTGACTCCACCATAGCAGAAGACTGCCCATATTGGCCTGGACACCCCTCCACAGCGCACTGGGGGTTTCCCGACCCTGCTGGCACTGTTGGTGGTGAAGAAAAGATCCTCCATGCATTTCAGCAGGTAGAAATCGGTCTGCGCAATCGAATTGAGCTTCTCATTGACCTGCCGATAGAAACGCTAAATAAACTCCAAATTCAAGATCGTATTCATAGCATTCATCACCGCAGTAAGACGCCTTAAAAAGCTATTTTTTCCAAGTGAATGTTTATTGGTACTAAATCGCAGTATTGCTTGTAAAAACGCCTTTCCAGTTAAATATTGAGTCTTCACTGTCACATAACTGACATCTTAAGCCTTGATATTGTGAGATTAGCTAGTCGTTTTTTAATCATCCAATATCGATCCCCATGCCAACGCCTTTACCCCGCATCGTTTACCCCATTTTATTTCTAGTCTTGCTACTTCAAGCGATTTGGGTTGAGGCGGCAGCGATATACCCCATTAATCATGCTTCAATTTTGAGTGGATCTACTTTTGATATCAAGATTGAGTTTGATCAGGAATATAAGCAGGCAGAATTAGATGTCAAGTTAAATGGCCTGCCAATCCAAGGGCAGCTTAAACTTCCCTCTGAATTTATATCTACCGAGTCGGGTAAGGGCAGCTCTCTACTTTATCGTGATGTCCAACTCAATAAGCCGGGTCAATATACGCTTGTTGCTAAGGCGGGCCCAGAAAAAATCGAAGTGATCTGGGATGTCTACGCGAGCGGACCTCGCAAGGTAAAAAATGTGATCCTCTTTATTGGCGATGGCATGACGATTGCGAATCGCACCTCCGCACGGGTTTTATCAAAAGGAATTCTAGAGGGGAAGTATCAAGGTAAATTATCTTTCGATGACATGCCTAATATGGCCTTAATTGGAACATCAGGGTCGGATTCATTAATCACTGATTCTGCAAATTCTATGAGTGCATACACAACGGGGCATAAGACCGCTGTGAATGCTATGGGTGTATACGTCTCAAGAGCTGCTGATAATTTTTCCCATCCTAAGGTAGAAACCATCACTGAGTTGATTAAGCGTAAGACGCAGATGTCCGTAGGCATTGTTTCGGATGCAGAGTTACAAGATGCGACACCAGGCGCTATGGTGGCGCATACCCGTAGGCGAGCTGATAAGTCGTATATTGCCGAACAACTGTTTGCCAGTGGTGCAGAGGTGATTTTAGGGGGAGGCTCTGCCTATTTTTACCCGCAATCAACTAAAGGATCCAAGCGCAAAGATGAAAAGAATCTTGTCGCGCAATTTCAGTCAGCGGGATATGAGATTGCACTCAATAAACAAGAATTATTAGCGGCAGGTAATGCAAAAACTAGTAAAAAACTATTTGGAGTGTTTCATCCAGACAATATGGATGGATCTTTAGACCGCTTTTTCTTAAAGAAAAATACGGTAGAGCAATATCCTGACCAGCCTGATCTAACAGAAATGACTCAGGCAGCCATCAATGTCCTTTCAAAAAATCCTAATGGTTTCTTTTTGATGGTAGAAGCTGCCTTAATTGATAAGTTCAATCATCCCCTCGATTGGGAGCGCGCTGCTTTTGATACCATCATGTTGAGCAACGCTGTACAAATTGCAAAAGATTTTGCGAAGAAAAACCCTGATACCTTAATTATTGTGACGCCTGACCATACCCATAGCGGCTCTATTAGCGGGGTTGTGAATGATGCCAAGCCGGGTCCCTTGAGAGAGAAGGTCGGAGTGTACGCAGATGCAGGCTTCCCCAACTATCCCAAAGCCAATGTAGCGGGTTATCCAAGTCAAATTGATGTTAGTAAGCGATTAGCATTTTTCTACGGCAACTACCCCGATCACTATGAAACACTTCATCCAAAACTCGAGGGTACATTTAAGCCTGCGATAAAAAATGAGGCCGGTAAGTATATTGCTAACCCCATATACGTTCAATTGCAAGAAGATGCCATTCATATGCCGGGTAATTTGCCATCAAATCAAGCAGTTGGGGTACATACTGCTGATGATGCGATTCTGAATGCTATGGGTCCAGGATCGGAGCAGTTTAAGGGCTTTATGGATAACACTGAAGTATTCAAAGTCATGGTGCAAACTCTGGGGCTTGGCTATAAAAAGCCCTAGCATGTAGAAAAATTTGTATAGCATCTTCAACAATTTCAATAGGGTGAAATTATTTCCAAAATTATTTTGTGGAATTTTTGCCTTCTTATTGACCCTCTTATCGGTAAAGTACTCCTACGCAGACCCAATTTCTACACCATATGACTTGAAAGTCAATGTGGATAGAATTGGCCCTGGTTTTGCCATTGAGGCCTCATATTTATCCAGCGTAAGTCAATGTGAGGCATATGTTTTCCTGACGGATTACGAGGACATCAAAATGATGCCGGGCATGATCGAGTCAAAGGTTCTCAAAAGACAAGGCAATAAAGTAAGCGTTGAAAGATTGATTGAGGAAAGGGTGTTGCTATTCCCCTTAAAGATGCAATATGTTCTTGAATATACCGAGCTGCTCAATCAAGGCTTGAACTTTATTCAAACTAAAGGTGACAGTAAAATGTATTCTGGTAGCTGGCGTCTTAAATCCAGTGATAAAGGGGTTCAGGTCCGTTATCAAGCCTTCCTAGAGCCTAATTCTTCTATACCAAAAGGGATCATTGAATATTTTATGAAAAATAATATGCAAAAGGGTTTCGAAAATATTGCTCAGGCGATGGACAAAAATCGTGAAGCTTTAAGCCTAGCTTGTAGGTAATTATTTAACTAATCTCAGGCAATTTTTTTAAACAGGGGTTCACCCATACGTATAGCGTGCCCTAACTCAATATCTTTGAGTAAACGGTAGTTTTCTGGGGCAAAAACAATGATGGTTGAGCC
Source organism: Polynucleobacter sp. (assembly GCA_040400535.1). Classification (GTDB taxonomy): domain Bacteria; phylum Pseudomonadota; class Gammaproteobacteria; order Burkholderiales; family Burkholderiaceae; genus Polynucleobacter. The sequence goes on from JBBAQC010000014.1 coordinate 28,762, forward strand.
ATGCTGAAACCATCCCATCTCTTCGCCTCGTTTAAAGCGAACATCGCATTCTATGACATTGGGGCCTCGGTACCGAAGATGCAAAAGAAGGTTAAGGCAATGCAGCCGAATACTGGCAACTAAAATTGCAGCAACTGGAACAATGGTTAGGGTAGAGCCTGTATTCAGGTTATTGGGATCTGTCAGCTCGCATTCAAGGACAGCTCTTTCATTCTTGCAAAATAGGCGCTCAACTCTCTTGAGTGCGATTGGATTGACATTCCAAGTATCCCCAGAAATATAGATGACCTTTTTCAACCGCATTGCGCTTGGCGCATGGAAGCGGTGATACATGCTCGAGGTGAGCCTAAGTGTTACATAATCGCAGCCTTCATAGCGCCTAGCCATAGAGGGATCGGGTATTAGCTCTTTGATGGTGTATGGAAATTCTTTAGCTTGAAAAATAATCCCATCCTCTACTTGACCAAACGCGCCTACTAAGGCATCACAAGGGCTATTAAGGGTATTGAGGTCTTGGTAGATCGGTCTGGCATCAGGCTTGAGCTCGCGCGTAAAGCAGGCATGCATGCTCTTAAATTGGGTATCTTTCGCTTCAGTGAGATCTAAGGCGGAAAAAAACTGCCAAATTTTGATAGAGACATAGGCAATTAGTGGATTTTCGATTTGACTAAACCACCCAATGAAGCGAGTCAGGCTATTTCGGGGAATGCGATTCGTCAGAAGAAAATTAAGATCTTCCTGAGATAGTAGATTTTGTATGGTTTTCTTGATTGACATATTTGTGTCAAATAAATGCAGTAAAAGTGTAATGAATATTAATAGGAGTAATCATGGAAAATCAGCTTGCCTTAAGTATATTCGGTGCCGGCCTCGGCCTCTGGGTAGCAAAGAAAGTTTATACAAGATTGCAGCTCTCCAAGGCAAAACATCCTTCATTAGCCGGTCACTCAAGAATGGCTAAACGGGTAGCTCGCCTGATTCCTTATTACTCATTTAACCAAGATGTCTTTTTTAAAGTAGATAAAGCGCCCGAGACAGTTGCTCTTTTGAGGGAAGAGGGCTTTATGCGGCTATCAAAAATCTTTCAGGAGCGCTTTCAAAAATCTGTTGAGTTAACTAATCAGGCCGCTCAAGATATTTCCGATCTTCAATTTACAGGAAGATATCGCGTCCCCTTTCAATTCAGTAATTTCGTGAGCCAGCATCTGAAATCTGGCAGTTTTATGCAGTCGTCCTCAGGCGTTTCCATGACAGATTTGGATGGCAACGTTTTTTATGATTTAACAGGCTCCTACGGAGTCAATGTCCTTGGCTATGATTTTTACAAGGCTGCCATTATGGAAGGTGCCAGACGAGTATCCGATCTTGGCCCTGTTTTAGGGTTTTATCACCCCATCGTGGCAGATAACGTCAGGCGCTTGAAAGAGATTTCTGGGCATGATGAAGTTTCTTTCCATATGTCAGGTACTGAAGCAGTAATGCAAGCGGTGCGTTTGGCTCGGTACCATACTAAAAGAAGTCATGTTGTCAGGTTTTGTGGTGCCTACCATGGCTGGTGGGAGGATGTTCAGCCTGGTATAGGTAATCCCTTGCCACCCCGAGAAACTTATACGCTAAAAGAAGTGGACCAGGATACGCTGCGCGTGCTTCGTAATAAAAAGAATATTGCATGTGTATTGGTAAATCCACTTCAGGCTTTGCACCCCAACAAGGGCGCTCCTGGCGACTCATCTCTTTTAGATAGTTCACGAAAAGCTTTTTTTGATCGCGAGGCCTATACCAACTGGCTCAAAGAGCTCAGGCAGGTTTGTAGCGATAACGGCATTGTTTTAATTTTTGATGAAGTTTTTGTCGGCTTCAGATTGGCGCAAGGTGGTGCGCAAGAGTATTTTGGAGTTCAAGCCGATATGGTGACTTATGGGAAGACTTTAGGTGGCGGATTACCAATTGGTGTCGTGTGCGGCAAAAAAGATCTCATGATGCGTTACAAATCGAATAAACCAGCCGACATCTGTTTTGCAAGGGGTACTTTTAATTCTCATCCCTATGTAATGGGCGCCATGCAGGTTTTCTTAGAAAGTTTGGAGACCGATCAGATTCAAAAAATGTATACCGATTTGGATGAAGTCTGGAATCGGCGTGCAAAGGAGTTTAATGAAAGCCTTGAAAATCTGAACCTACCGGTAAGGATAGCCAATATGTCTAGTATTTGGACTATCTACTACACAGAGCCATCCCGTTATAACTGGATGTTTCAGTATTACCTTAAGGAGCAGGGCTTGGCGCTGAGCTGGATTGGTACCGGAAGATTTATTTTTAGCCTGAATTACTGCGATTCAGATATGGTAGCTGTGCAGGAGAAATTCATTCATGCTGCACAGTCTATGAAAAGAGATGGATGGTGGTGGAATGCGAGCGGTATGACAAACAAGACTATTAAGCGACAGATTCTCAGAGAAATGCTCTTTGGTAGAAAAAACCAGCAAGCATTACTCTGAGTGAAGCTTTACTGCGGTAGTGGCTCTTCCTCGTAATTTTGATGATCCATGGGATCAATTAACTGGCCTTTGAGCAGGTACAGCGGGGAAGTGGCGTAAATTTTCGCATCATGAAAAGGGTCTGTAATGATTTTTGTCATCCATGCGAACGCAGCTTCCACATCATGGATGAAGAACAAATGAAAAGTTCTGAACAAAACCCCGCCAACACCAAGCCAAAGCCAGAGTAGTCCCGTCTGCCTTAGGAAGCCCTCAGTATTGGTAAATGTATTAAGGGCAATAAACTTTTGCAACCAAATTGGGTCAGCCCAAACTAATAATGGAACGGCAGCCCAGATTGACAGAAGGACTACCTTTCGGTTGAGGTTATAGCCCACCTTAATTTGCTCTTTGTATTCATGGGTCGCCTGATTTACTTCATCGTAGCCTTTTGGCTCGAAGAAAAAATGACCACTCTGTCGTGTTGTCATCGCCACTAGCCATGCAAGTAGTGATGCTGCGATTGGGTCGATAAAAAGTAAGACATAAGCTGTTAAAAAGCTGATTGCACTTACAAGGTGTAAAGATTGATTGATTCGGCTATGGTGATAGTAGCGATGATCATCCCAGCGTTGCTTTTTTAAAGTTTCAAGAAAATGAATCAATTTAGTTTCCAATGAATTAAGTGGACTTCATGACAAAATAATTACGCTTAAATACTATTTACAGTTTATATATGACACTAATAAGACAGTCATTACAGAGACCGTCATAAAACTGTTATGAAATTAACGAATACTCGTTTAATGACTATGACAAATACCAACTTGCAAACGGATGTCACTCTTTCGAAGTCTTTAAAAATTGACATTGTCACGGAAACCTACCCTCCTGAGGTGAATGGGGTTGCCAGCACGATAGCTCGCTTTGTCCACGGCTTAAGGGAGTTAGGACATCACATTACGGTCGTAAGGCCTCGTCAAGGAGCTAGTGATGAGCCGGTTAGTCAAACTCATTATCAGGAAATTCTGACGCAGGGCATTCCGATTCCTGGTTATAGCGCCTTAAAAATTGGACTACCAAGCCAAGGAATGCTCCTAAAGCAATGGTCTGAAAACCGCCCTGATTTAGTTCACATCGTGACAGAGGGACCCCTTGGATGGTCTGCGCTAGAGGCTGCTCAGAAACTGGGTATTCCCATTTGCTCGGATTTTAGAACTAACTTTGATGCTTATTCATCCCACTACGGCTTAAGCTGGCTCAAAAGCCCTATACAGAAGTACATGCGGTATTTTCATAACCGAACAAACTTCACTATGGTGCCCACCCAAGGGCTAAAACAACAACTGCAAAATGTTGGTTTCGAAAGGCTTCGAGTATTAGCCAGAGGAATTGATACAGACTTATTTGATCCCTCAAAGCGCTCAAGTCCATTAAGAGAGAGTTGGGGTGTAATAGGGGATGAGCAGGTCGTTATATACGTTGGTAGACTCGCTTCTGAAAAAAACTTACTAGTGACAGTAGACGCATTTAAAGCCATGCTGAGCCTCAAGCCAAATTTGAAGATGGTATGGGTCGGAGATGGACCGCAAAAAAATTTCCTAGAAAAAACATGCCCCAACAGTATTTTTGCGGGTGTACAGTCAGGTGAAAATCTAGCTCAGTACTATGCTAGTGGAGACATTTTTTTATTCTCCAGCCTAAGTGAAACATTTGGAAACGTCACTTTAGAAGCGATGGCTAGTGGTTTAGTGGTATTGGCATTCAACTATGCAGCAGCTGGTCAAGTCATTCAAAATGGAGTGAATGGAATATTGGCTGACTGCAATAATCCTACTAGCTTTATCAATCAAAGTGCTCAATTGTTGAATGCGCATCATGAGTTGGATGTCTTAAGAAAAAATGCTAGACAAACTACCTTAGATCTTTCGTGGAAATCAGTCACTGCTAAGTTAAATCAAAATTATCACGATCTACTGCATAGCCATGCCCCTCAAAAGAACTCCACTAAAGCACTCTCTTTAAGTGAAGCTTGCATTAAATAAGGAGTTGTATTTTTTACATTGTTGCCTCATCACAATTTTTGTCATCCTGAGCAAATAATTCGCTATTAATTGCATCAATTGGCTTATTATTGAAAATGAACTAGTCGGGTAGTAAAGGCGCCTAGTTAGCCGGTTTTAAGCTTGCAGTAAGCTCTAAGTTTTATGAGATCACAATGTGAAATATCTCTTCCTTTTGAGACATGCTAAAGCGATTCCTGGGGAATTAAGTTCGCCTGATTGTGATCGTCCGCTATCAGATCGCGGTTTTAAAGACTCGCAGCAGTTAGCGGCAAAACTAGTAAAGAAAAATATTGATTTTGATGTATTTATGACTAGTCATGCCATTCGGGCAATTACAACGGCGCAAATTATTGCCAATGCCCTCGGACGAAAACAAAAACACATTGCAGTAGAAAAGCTCATCTATGAAGGCAATCCCACTGAAATTTTGCAAATGATTTCGCTCACCTCAAAAAAAATGAACAGTATTTTACTGGTGGGTCATAACCCATCAATATCAGAGATAGCCTTCAGGGTTACACGTGAACCTATGTTGATGACTACTTGTAGCCTGATTGAACTCTCGATAGATATCAAGCGATGGGATAGCTTGCCATCCATCAAGTCAGCAAAAGCAAGGATTTTGAATTAGAAGAAATAGATTATTAAGAGCAAATGATTTATTACTGTCATTTTTCTTCGATATAGTATTTTTAGTCACGATAACAGGCAAATGTTTTTCATAAATAAACTTATCCTTAATGAAAAAAAAGTTATACGATTCTCTAGTTGAGCTAAGGTCATCGGTTTTCAGTGCGCTTGGTTATGCACCAAATTCTCTCAAGGGCAGTTCAGTCACTCCAGTGGAGACTCTCAGCGTTATACATGAGCTATCTCAGCCTCAAGAGGTGCTTGAATTTATTCCTGAGGACCCATTACAGCCGTATGAAGCGCTTGCTCGATCAAATATCAGCATCATTCCTCCTGAAACACGGTCTTTAAACATTGAAAATGAAACTGGCAATAGAAAGCTGGCTTACACTATTTCTGGAAATGCCAATGCAGCCAAAATCTTGCTCTGTTTGCCTGGCCTATTAGAGACCAAAGCCTCTTTTGAGGACTTACATACTTATTTTTTACAGTTTGAGGATTGCAAAGTCGTTAGTGTTGACTTCCCTGGAAGAGGAGATTCTGAGTCTATTCATGAGTCTGACAGCTATAAAATGTCTCTCTACTTATCGGACATTAAAAGCTTAATGAAGGCGCTTCTAGCAGACAGTTCGTCAAGTGCTCGTTTTACTGTTTTGGGAACCAGTATGGGTGGTGTATTGGCGATGTATCTTACACAGTCTTTTGGTAAGAAAATATCCGAAATCATCCTCAACGATATTGCGCTTACTGTGAATTGGACTGCGCTGTATTCTTTGTATAAGGCCATGAAAAATGAAGTTGGCTTTAAAGAAGTTCAGCAATTAGCAGATGAGCTCGGTGTTGATGAGAGGGCGATTGCAGATGTACAGTTGCCAGGTCACTTTGACTTAAATTATCGAGCTGATGTGTGGGGCATGAATTTTCACGAAGCGATGGATGGTTTTGCCGGAAGAGTTGCTCTCATTTATGGCTCTGAGTCAAAGGTGTGTACGCAGCAACGCGTATCAGCAGCTAAGGCTGCAGTTCCCGGCTTGGTTTCTTTGGAAATACAGGGCGCTGGACACCCCGTACCCTTCACTCCTGAGGTTTGTGAATTCATTCAAATTCAAATGAAGCTCAAGTGAGCTATTGCTTATAATTTTTCTTGAGAAGAATGGGTCTAAAGCCAAAGGGTTGCTCCTTTGCAGGATTTACCTCAACCTCTACCGCTTGAATTTGGTCTGCTCCCATTACTTGTAGTCGCATCACATTTTCCAAGACTATTTTTTTGTTTTTGCGAAAAAGAGGCTGATCTATTTTGAGTTGATGGCTATCACCATGAATCAATAGCACGGGTTTATTGAATGCTTCAGCTTGAGCTGTTAATTTGTCCAAGGTATCACGATAGCCGCTATTGCTATTACTGCTGCTACCCATGATTAATTGACGTGGCTCATAAAACATGTCCGCCTGGTAAGCAAAAACAATCCCATTGAGTTTTTTTTCTACTGCTAAATTAAAAGCTTGATCAATCCATGCCAGGTTAGCTCGATTTCTAGCCTCATATTCTTTGATGGCAGATTCTGTACCTTCATTATTATTATTTGAGCCAGGTATATGAAGACTGACAAACA
>JBBAQC010000015.1:0-22481 GCA_040400535.1 Polynucleobacter sp.
GATACCTTCGGCATGGATCGCAAGAAGCTTCAAAAGCTCAAATGCAAAGAAGTAAAAGCGCTTAGAGAGTCAATTGACCAGCTCAGGCATGCGAATGATGCCTTTGGTTTAGAGAATCTGGTTAGGCCTTATAGAGCTTAACTTTTTAATAATTTATCAGTGTGCATCTATCAGACTAGGTGTAATTCAACTCTCTTACCTAATGCAGCAGCATATTTTCGAAGAGTACTAAGGCTCGGAGAATGCTTGCCCGTTGCCAAAGAACTCTCTAGCCTGGCAATTGCAGGAGCTTGAGTGCCCATTCTTCGAGCTATCTCTGCTTGGGATAGGCCTGCAGCCTTACGGGCTTTCAAAATCTCGTCAAGAATAGCGAACTCTTCTTTATTTAATCGTTCTACCTCAGCTTTTACCGCAGGATTTTTTAACATCCTGGTAACGGCTTGCTTGTGAGTTAACGGTTTTTTCTTCATAACTTCAGATCCCTCATTCTCAACCTTGCTAGCTTCAATTCTCTATCAGGGGTTTTTTGTGATTTTTTAATAAAACTATGCAACATGACGATTTCTCGTTCCACTAAAGTGCAGATAAAAAACTCTTACGATCCCCTCGATGCCTTTTAATCTAAGCTCAAATAATCCACCGCCAAACGAATCCGTATGCGGCAACCCCAAATGCGGCTCATATTCAATCATGCGCTGAGTCAAAGCAATGTACCGAGCCTGCAAAGAAACAGGTAAAACAAAAATTTGCTCCAATACTTCAGAGTTGTAATAGCGTATGGAATAGGTCATTTAATGATGCTAACAAATATGTTAACATCAAACAACCATGTTGTGCAAGGGCCATCCAGCACTAGGGAAATTTAGGATGTAAAGAAGCGCTCTTTAAACCACAAAGCCACGGTGACCAAGCCAATCATGATGGGTACCTCTACTAGCGGGCCTATTACTGCTGCAAAAGCCGCGCCAGAGTTGATGCCAAATACCGCAATCGCGACCGCAATAGCCAACTCAAAGTTATTACTAGAGGCTGTAAACGAGAGTGTGCAACAACGCTTGTAATCGATTCCCATCTTGCCAGTGACAAAGAATGTCAACAAGAACATGATGAGAAAGAAAATCAGCAATGGAACGGCGATGGTCACAACATCCATTGGGAGTGTCAAGATTGCCCCGCCTTTGAGACTAAACATCACGATGATGGTGAAGAGTAAGGCGATTAATGTGATCTTACCAATGCGAGGTACAACATACTCGTGATAACGCTCTTTAGTCATCAACTTGAGCATCACTACCCTGGTCAAAATTCCAGCGATGCAAGGAATGCCGAGGTAGATAAATACACTCTCGGCAATCTGCCCCATACCTACGCTCACGCTGGATCCAGTAAGTCCGAAGTATGGAGGTAATACAGTGAGAAAGAAATAAGCGTAGACACTAAAGAACAGCACCTGAAAAATGGCATTAAATGCCACTAGACCAGCAGCATATTCAGTAGAGCCTTTAGCTAGATCATTCCAAATAATTACCATCGCAACACAGGGTGCGATACCAATCAAAATCAAGCCAGCCATATATTCTGGTTGATCTGGAACAAAAATAATCGCCAAAAAGAACATTAAAGTTGGTGCAATAATCCAATTCATCAAAATAGAGATGCCGAAGATACGCTTATCTTTAAAAACATCAGGTAGGTCCTCGTAGCGAACTTTAGCAAACGGCGGATACATCATCAATATCAAACCAATAGCAATTGGGAGATTGGTTGTACCGACCTGAAAAGAATTAATAAAATCCTCAATACCTGGGATAAAGTGACCCAAGGCAATACCTAGCCCCATCGCCACAAAAATCCAAACCGTCAAATAGCGATCGAGAAAGGATAGTTTTTTAGTTAAGCTATTCATACTTGCGTCTAGATTGATGTGTGGATTTCTTTAAGGCTCATGGAATCAAGCTTGTCTAATGGCATAGCGGCCAGAATATCTAAGCGTCTTTTGAGGCCATTCTTCACCTCATTAAAAGCAGCTTTCTTTTCCAAAGCAGTTCCTTGTACTAGCGATGGATCAGGAAATCCCCAATGCGCAGTAGCAGGCTTACCCGGCCAAAATGGGCAAACTTCGCCAGCAGCGTTATCGCAAACTGTCACGATGAAATCCATCACAGGCGCATCAGGGAGCCCATACTCATCCCAGCTCTTCGATCTCAAAAGAGCGCGGTCCATACCTAGTTCCTCTGCAATATCGGCAGCAATAGGATTCACGCTGGTGCCCGGGGTAGACCCCGCTGAAAAGCCCACTAATTTACCGCTAGGGTGCGTAGAGGCAAGCGCCTCCCCCAAAATCGAACGGGCAGAGTTATGGGTGCATAAGAAAAGAATGTTGTACTGTTTCATTAAGCTTTTACCTTTTTTTCAGTTTTCGTGGTTTTACATGGCTTACCGCCACAGCAGTTAGCTAACAGGAATTCACTGAGATCCTCTACTAATCCTGAATTTGGCCTGTAAATCAGGTTGCGACTTTGACGTTCAACTGTAATGAGCTTAGCCAGATAAAGCTCCTTCAAATGAAAGCTGAGTGTCGCATTGGGAATGCCCAACATTTCATGGATTTGTGACGGCATTAAGCCCAGATCGCCCTTTTGGACAATAAGACGGTACACGTTTAAACGTGACTCTTGTCCGAGCGCAATAAATGCCTGAATGGCTTCCGTATTTTTCATAATTCCATAGTAATCGAAATATATTACAAATCAATGACTATGGAATGGTGAAGCCATAGCGTGTCATGATTTGCTTAGCTTTAGGCTCCTGCAGATAATCATAGAAATCTTTAGCGCTTGGTGCCTTATTTTTTAATAAGGCCATCCTTTGCCTTAAGGGCTGATGCAAATGATCCGGTATCAATACATAGGTAGATTGGACTTGAACTTGGGGTGATATAGCTAAAGATAAAGCTGAAATTGCAAAATCTGCTGAGCCCGTTAAGGCAAACGTGCTTGCTTGAGAAATATTTTCCCCAAACACCAGCTTTGGCTTTGCCTGATCCCAAACGCCAAGATTAGTGAAATATTCTTTTGCAGCCCTGCCATAAGGAGCATGTTCCGGATTGGCAATCGCAATTTTCTTAGCAGCCTGAATTGCTTTGATTAAAGTATCTTTGTCGTAAGCAAGCTTGATTGGACTCCCTTTTTTTTGCAAGAGAACTATTCCGCCAATGGCGTAAAGAGTTCCCTTATCTATTGTTAAGCCATTTTTATATAAATCATCTACATAAGCTTCATCAGCAGACATGAATAAGCCGAATGGCGCTCCGTTCTTGACTTGCTGCCAGAGTACGCCGGATGAGCCAAACACCAACTTCACCTCTTGTCCTTTATCGACCTTGTAGTTAGCGGCGATCTCCTCTAAGGCAAACTTGAGGTCTGAGGCTGCGGCGACTGTTGGTGCTGTTTGAGCTAAAGAAGCTTGGACATGCAGAGCTAGCAAAGCCAGTAGACCTAAAAGAATATGCTTTATTAGATTCATTTACCTTATATCTCTATGCCTATTATTGGTTTCACTCCACCAATCAAAGTGTAATCATTTTTTTAAGCTTTGAGCTTTCTCAAGGCATCTGCCATCGTATTATTCATTGGGGGCGCAGATCTTCTATCTTCTTGGGATCTTTTAGCTTATGGAGGAAAAATAAGAGCCACCCTTAGGTGACTCTTATCTTGCTAGCAGCACAGTCGATTAAAACAAACTACGAGATTACTCGCGAGAAGCTTTCTTACGATCATGCTCTTTCAAATAACGCTTACGGATACGTACACTTTTCGGCGTTACCTCAACCAACTCATCATCACTAATGAATTCAACAGCGTATTCCAAAGTCAAATCGATTGGGGTAACTAGTCGAACTGCTTCGTCAGTACCTGAAGAACGAACGTTGGTTAATTGCTTACCTTTAATTGGATTGACAACTAAATCGTTATCACGACTATGAATGCCAATCACCATACCTTCGTAAACAGGGTCGCCATGACTCACAAACATACGCCCACGATCTTGTAGCTTCCAAATAGCATAGGCAACTGCCTCGCCATCATCCTGGCTAATCAGTACACCATTATGTCGCTCACCCAGAATTCCATCTTTGGCTGGAGCGTAACAATCGAATGTATGACTCATCAAACCGTTACCGCGAGTCATTGTCATAAAATCACCTTGGAAGCCAATCAGACCTCGTGCAGGAATGCGGTACTCAAGACGGGTGCGACCTTTTCCGTCACTCACCATATCTTGTAACTCGCCCTTACGCTTACCCAGGTCTTCCATTACGGAACCTTGAGTAGCATCTTCTACGTCCACTGTTAAGTTTTCGTAGGGCTCCATCTTGACGCCATTCTCTTCGTGGAATACTACGCGTGGACGAGAAACTGCCATCTCATAGCCTTCACGACGCATAGTTTCTACCAAAATAGTCAGATGCAACTCACCACGGCCCGACACTTCAAATACGGTGTCATCATCAGTTTCTTTTACGCGCAAAGCCATATTGGCTTTGAGCTCACGATCAAGACGCTCACGAATCTGACGGCTAGTCACAAACTTACCCTCACGACCAGCCAATGGGCTGGTATTGACCATAAAGTTCATGGTTAAAGTAGGTTCATCAATCTTGAGCATTGGCAGTGGATCAGGTTTATCGACCGCACAAACTGTTGTACCGATTGCTAACTCTTCAATACCATTGATTAGAGCGATATCACCAGCAAATGCCTCGTCAACGATTTCACGCTCTAAACCTTTAAATTTCAATACTTGGTTGATACGGCCTTTAAATGGGACACCATCAGGACCGTTCATACAAACCACTTCCATGCCCGACTTCACCCGACCACGGCTAATACGGCCAACGCCAATCTTACCGACATAGCTGTTGTAATCGATTGAGGAAATCTGAAATTGCAAAGGACCGTCTGGATCATCATCACGTACTGGCACATATTTTAGTACCGCATCGAATAATGGGCGCATAGTACCTTCACGCACATCTTCGGAGTCTCCTGCGTAGCCATTCAAACCTGATGCATAGATGATTGGAAAATCAAGCTGCTCTTCAGTCGCACCCAATTTATCAAATAACTCAAAGGTTGCGTTGATGACATAGTCACAACGTGCACCTGGACGATCAACCTTATTGATCACCACAATTGGTTTTAAACCCAAAGCCAGGGCTTTCTTGGTTACAAAGCGAGTTTGCGGCATTGGTCCCTCAACCGCATCAACCAAGAGCAAAACACCGTCGACCATAGAGAGCACGCGCTCCACTTCACCGCCGAAGTCCGCGTGTCCTGGTGTGTCAACGATGTTGATGTGGGTGCCGTCATACTCAACCGCACAGTTCTTGGACAAAATAGTAATGCCACGCTCTTTTTCCAAATCATTTGAGTCCATGACGCGTTCAGTCATTTTTTCATTGGATCGGAATGTGCCTGATTGGCGCAAAAGTTGATCAACCAAAGTAGTTTTACCGTGGTCAACGTGGGCGATGATGGCGATATTACGAAGTGCGCGTTTAGTCATGTGAAGCTTCTAAAGTTAAGAATATGAAATTCGGGTTAGTTAAGATTAATGAATGAATAAGTCAATAAGATTTCTAAAAATTAATGAGCAGAAGAAATTAAGCGCTTGGGATGTAAGACCCCAGAGCGCCAATCACCTGTACCAATAAAGTTATGGGGGGCAGCAGTTGCACGGTAGATGCGCACCAGCGCCTCTATTGAAGGTAAGTTCAGCGGGACTCTTTGACCCATTTCCAAACGTTTAGCTTGTTGCTCATCCACAGTCAGGTGGGGCAATGTTTGTAAAAGTGCATCGACCGGCAGGATGTAACTGGAACTATCTAGCAATCCCTGACGAATACTATCCAAGGTAAAGGATTGGTCTAATGTCAGGTGGCCTACTTCAGTACGACGTAAACCTACTAAATGGGCACCACAACCCAAGGCTCTACCAAGATCTTCCGCCAGCACACGAATATAGGTACCTTTGCTGCAGCTCACCTCTAATGTCGCTTCTGGCCAATGAATATTGGTCCATCGGATTGCATGAATCGTAATATTTCGTGGGGCACGCTCTAATTCAACACCAGCACGAGCATATTCATATAGAGGTTTGCCATCACGCTTCAGCGCGGAATACATTGGGGGAACTTGACTAATAGATCCAGTAAAGGCTGGTAATAATGAATCTAGGGCCAGTTTCAGAGCAACTTCATCAGCAAATACAGGTAGAGGAAGCTCTTCAATTATTAAGCCTTCAGCATCACCAGTATCGGTACGCTGACCAAATTTCACTTGAGCGATGTAGGTTTTATCTGCTTCCAAGAGATCCTGAGAGTACTTTGTTGCTTCGCCCAAGCAAATGGGAAGTAAGCCAGTAGCCATGGGATCGAGCGTGCCAGTATGGCCTGCTTTTTCAGCATTAAATGCACGCTTCACAGCAGTGACCGCACCTTGCGAGCTCATGCCAGTAGGTTTATCCAGTAAGACTACGCCGTCGATACGTACAGACATAGTTATTTACGCGTTCTCGTCTTTGCGATCACTACGATCACTATCTACCGCTTGATCAATTAAGCGGGACATTTCAATGCCGTGCTCAACAGAGCTGTCGTAATGAAAATGCAGCGTTGGCACAGTATGGATATGTAAACGTTTGAAGAGTAAGGAGTGCAAATAGCCCGCCTTATCCTGCAGAGCCTTCAAAGCCACCTCGGGCTCAGCACCCAAGACGGTGAAGAACACTTTTGCGTGGGCTAAGTCCGGTGTTAGCTCAATACTTTGAAGAGTAATGAGACCCAAGCTCGGGCTGCGCAGCTCGCGCGGAATTAGCTCGGCCAGGTCTCGCTGAATCTGATCGGCGAGACGCTGGTTACGATGAGGACTGGTTTTATGCATAAACTAAATTACTTTTAGAGCGTTCTAGCCACTTCAGTCACTTCGAACGATTCCAGTTGATCGCCCTCTTTAATGTCGTTGTAGCCTTTTAATGACAAACCACACTCAACACCGGCACGAACTTCTTTTGCATCATCTTTGAAGCGCTTCAGAGAATCCAACTCACCAGACCAAATAACAACGTTATCCCTTAAGAGACGCACGCTCGAGTTACGCTTGATTACACCGTCTAGCACCAAGCAACCCGCAATTGCACCCACTTTAGATACCAAGAAGACTTGACGAATCTCCACCATACCGGTGATTTCTTCTTTCTTATCTGGTGTCAACATGCCGCTCAAGGCCGCTTTCACTTCATCAACCGCGTCATAAATAATGTTGTGATAACGAATATCTACGCCATTGTTTTCAGCTAACTTACGCGCTGCACCATCTGCACGAGAGTTAAAGCCAATGATGACTGCTTTAGAAGCAACCGCTAAGTTCACGTCAGTTTCAGTAATACCACCTACTGCTGCGTGAACGATTTGAACCTTCACTTCAGCGGTAGAAAGCTTTTGTAATGACTGTGACAATGCTTCTTGAGAACCTTGTACGTCTGCCTTAATAATCAACGGCAACAACTTCGCTTCTACCGCGCCCTCTTCCATGTTTTCCATCATGGTTTCAAGCTTGAATGCTTGTTGTTTAGCCAACTTCACATCGCGGAACTTGCCTTGACGGAACAGTGCGATCTCACGTGCCTTACGCTCGTCAGGAACCACTTGCACAGATTCACCGGCTGCTGGAACTTCAGATAAACCTTGGATCTCTACCGGAATGGATGGGCCAGCTTCATTACAAGGCTTGCCATTTTCATCCAACATTGCACGAACGCGACCATACGTTGAGCCAGCCAACAACATATCACCACGCTTGAGCGTGCCGGACTGAACCAGAATCGTAGCCACAGGACCACGACCTTTATCCAAGCGGGCCTCAATGACGAGACCTTGTGCAGGGGCATCTTTTGCCGCCCTCAGCTCCAAAATTTCTGCTTGTAAGAGCACGTTCTCGAGCAAAGCATCAATGCCATCACCCGTTTTAGCAGAGACACCAATAAATGGTACATCGCCACCGTATTCCTCTGGAACCACTTGCTCAGCAACCAACTCTGTTTTAACGCGCTCTAAGTTCGCTTCTGGTTTATCAATTTTGTTAATTGCCACAACAATTGGCACACCACCTGCTACTGCATGAGCAATCGCTTCTTTAGTTTGCGGCATCACTCCGTCATCCGCAGCAACAACTAAGATAACGATATCTGTTGCCTTGGCACCACGAGCACGCATGGCCGTAAAGGCTTCGTGACCTGGTGTATCGAGAAAGGTAATCATGCCGCGCGGGGTTTCAACGTGATAAGCGCCGATGTGCTGAGTAATACCACCAGCTTCACCAGTAGCCACTTTAGCCGCACGAATTTTATCGAGCAAAGATGTTTTACCGTGATCAACGTGACCCATGACTGTCACTACGGGTGGACGTGGTAATA
Organism: Polynucleobacter sp.; assembly: GCA_040400535.1. Classification (GTDB taxonomy): domain Bacteria; phylum Pseudomonadota; class Gammaproteobacteria; order Burkholderiales; family Burkholderiaceae; genus Polynucleobacter. The sequence goes on from JBBAQC010000015.1 coordinate 8,476, forward strand.
ACTCTGCATCGTGACCCGCAATACCAAGATCTAAATCAGGATCGTCTAATTTCGCAGCGTGTGCTGTATGACCCATCTCTTCAACAATGATCATCGCAGTATCTTGATCCAAGATCTGGTTGATTGTCACCATCTGGCCCATACCCATCAAGAGCTTAATTACTTCCGCGCTCTTCACAGCCATGGCGTGAGCTAACTCTGCAACAGTGATGGTTTCTGGAACATTGACATCGCGCACAATAGCTTCTGTAGGAACCTGGAAATTAGTATCGGTATTGGCTTCAGCAATTTGCCGTTGTTTTCTTCTACCACCACCAGAGCGCCATCCGCCTACGCCGCCAGAACTATCGCCACGGGTTTTCAGACCACCTGGCTTCTTAGCGCCCTCCTCTTTCCAAGTTGAGGATGTCTCTGCAGACTTGATTGTCTTACCGCCAACCTTGGCAACTACTTTTTTCTTATCGTCAGCGCCTTCGACCTTAGCCGGTTTATGTAGAGTGCCTTTTTTAGCCTCTTCAGCAGCAATTTCACTTGGCGCCTTGAGAACGCGCGAAGGCGTGCTCATCATGTCACGAATGGCCAAAGCTTCTGCTTCAGCAGCCGCACGCCGTTTTGTGATGTCTGCTAATTTCACTTTATTGGTATCAGCCGCATCTTTAGCAAGCTTATCCGCTAGCGCTTTCTTTTCAGCCGCTTTTGTTGCTGCGGCATCTGCAGTACCGGACTTAGCTACTTTTTCAGAAGTAGATTCGGTTGTAGCAGCTAAGGCAGCAGCTTCTTTTTCACGAGCCTCTTCTGCCGCTCGCATTTCTGCCTCTTGACGCGCCAATAATTCGGCTTGTCGAGTAGCTTCAGCTGCGCGCTTCTCCAACTCTTCTGAGGACAAAATAGGTTTAGCGGGAGCTGCAGGAGTAACTTCACTGAGCGTTTCTGGAGCTTCTTCAGGCGCTTTTTCACCTGCCTTCACTAGCACGCGCTTTTTACGAACCTCGACTTGAACAGTACGAGTGCGTCCAGCCGAATCTGCCTGACGGATCTCCGAGTTTTCACGCTTGATTAAGGTAATTTTTTTACGGCTACCTGTATCAGCACTGCCATGCTCTTTTTGCAAATGCTCTAGCAGGACAGTCTTATCCTTTTCGGTAATGCTGTCGTCCTCAGAACCTTTTTCGATACCGGCCGCCTTCAGTTGCTCTAGAAGATCTGGTGCAGTTCGTTTTAATTCTTTAGCGAGTACTTTTACTGTTGTTGCCATGTACTACTTCCTCTCATGAAGTAAACCAATGTTCGCGCGCTTTCATGATGAGCGTTTTCGCGGTTTCTTCGTCAATTTGTGTCGCCTCAACTAGCTCATCAACAGCCAGTTCAGCTAAGTCGTCACGGGTATGAACTTGATTGTCAGCAAGCTTGGCAATCAACTCAGTAGTCATTCCTTCAAGGGAGCGTAAATCTTGCGAAACTTCGCCAACGCGCTCTTCTTTAGCCAATTCCATCGTCAAAAGAGAGTCACGTGCACGAGTACGTAATTCATTTACAGTGTCTTCGTCGAAAGAATCGATCTCTAACATTTCAGAAAGGGGTACATAAGCAACCTCTTCTAAGGTATTGAAACCCTCTTCAATCAAGATATCGGCAACCTCTTGATCAACGTCGAGCTTGTCCATAAACAATTGGCGTACAGAAGCAGCTTCTTTTTCCGTTTTCTCAGCAGATTCTTCTGGAGTCATGATATTGATTTGCCAACCTGTCAATTCACTGGCCAAGCGCACGTTCTGTCCGCTACGTCCAATCGCAATTGCCAAATTCTCTTCGTCAACCACCACATCCATAGCATGACGCTCTTCGTCAACCACAATAGAAGACACTTGTGCTGGAGCCAAAGCCCCAATCACAAACTGCGCTGGATCTTCAGACCATAAAACGATATCAACTGCCTCGCCAGCTACTTCATTGCGAACTGCGGTAACACGTGTACCGCGAACACCAACACAAGTACCAATCGGGTCGATACGTTTGTCATAGGTGATCACTGCAATTTTTGCACGCACGCCAGGATCACGGGCTGCACCTTTAATTTCCAGCAAACCTTGCTCCATCTCTGGAACCTCATTCTCAAACAGCTTGATCAAGAAATCAGGACAAGTACGTGAGAGTTCGATCTGAGGACCGCGGACTTCGCGATCAACCTTCATAATGTAGGCACGGACACGATCACCAGAGCGCAAATTCTCTTTGGGGATCATTTGATCACGACGCAACAAGGCTTCAACGCGACCAGATTCAATAATCAAACCATTCTTGTCAGCACGCTTCACAGTACCGGTCATGACTTTTTCGCCACGCTCAAGGTAGTCATTCAAAATTTGCTCACGCTCAGCATCACGAATACGCTGCAAGATCACTTGCTTAGCGGCCTGTGCGCCAATACGACCAAAAGCTAAAGACTCAATTTGCTCTTCGATGTATTCGCCAACTTCCATGTCAGAAAATTGCTCCAGAGCTTCGAAATGCAAGATCTCTTTATCAGGCTCTTGCAGACCAGCTTCATCTGGAACAACTAACCAGCGACGAAAGGTTTCGTATTCACCCGACTCACGATCAATCGCTACACGAATATCCACATCTTCTGTCGGGTAACGCTTTTTAGTGGCTGATGCCAACGCCATTTCTAGCGCCTCAAACACAATTGCTTGATCTACGTTTTTTTCACGCGCTAAGGCGTCTGCCAACATGAGAACTTCTCGGCTCATGACTTTCTTCCTTTGAAATCAATAACAGGGACCAACCGAGTCTTATCGACCTCGGCTAAAGAGAACTCCAATTGAGACTCGGCGCCATCAGCACCTTCAAACAACAAACCAAATTTCGCGTCAGGCGAATCTAACTCGCCACTCAGCAAACCTTGCAATACACCACGAAACTTTTTACGCTCGCCAACGGCAACGCGTAATTTCAAATCCACTTCCATTCCAGAAAAACGCTCGTAATCAGCCGCTGACTTCACAGGGCGATCAAGTCCTGGAGAGGAAATCTCTAGTCGCTCAAAGGGAATGTTTTCCACTGGCAAGGTATAGCTCAGTTGGTGGCTCACCTTTTCGCAATCTTGAACATTCACTAAACGCTCATAATCAGGGTTTTCAATTGTGACGCGCAGCAAACCTCCAGGCTCACGCTCAATATCGACTAGCGTGTACCCTAAGTTCTCCACCTCTGCAGAAATAATCCGCTGATCTTTCACAACCGCCCTTCAATCCAAAATGGCAAAAAAAAATGGGCTTCAAAGCCCATATTCTCGAAATTCAGAACAGGCCGACTTACGTTGATCGCAACATCAGTCGGTAACAACTCAATACAGCAGCAAACTGCAGTAAGACCAAAATTATAGCTGATTTAGAAGAAAACTCATCAAAATCAGAAGCTTTCGCTTGGATTACGTGGCTTTCGAGGTCCTTTATTGAAGGGTTTTCGCCCTTTTGGCGCTCCCCGTTTAGGGCCATTGGTTGGGCTTTGGGGGCTTGCAGTCACAAAGGCAGACTGTCCGTGGTGGACTTTCTTGCCTTTATTACGGTTTTGGCCTTGACCTCCCTGCCCACCTTGACCACCACCCTGACCACCTGCGCCTGGACGTCCACCTTGGGCGCGCCCACGGAATGGACCACGACCTTCACCTGAGCCACCACCCGTAGGTTTACCACCCCTGCCTTGATGGGTTAAAGTGCCATGGCCACTGGCCTGAGTTAAAGCATCCCGTGAACCCCAGTAAGAAACTGAGGTCTGCATTGGATCAGGCTGAAAATCGTCGGCAACAGGAGAGCGGCGATCGCGGCCTTGCGTATTCGGATTACGACCCTTATCTTGTGGCTGTGGCATTTTTAAACCTACAGACTTCATCAAGTTATAGATGCCGCCAGCCTCAATCTCCTCCCACTTACCCCGTCTTAAACGTGGGGGAAGTAAGAACATGCCATAGCGTGTGCGGAGTAGGCGAGACACGGTATGCCCCACTGCCTCAAACATGCGACGCACCTCTCGGTTACGGCCCTCAGTCAAGGCAACGTGGTACCAACGGTTGGCACCATCACCGCCACCCATGGAAAGACGTAAAAATTTAGCTTGGCCATCATCTAAGGTGATACCAGTTTTTAACTGAGCTGTATTTTCTTGGCTCAACTCACCCAAAATACGGACGGCGTATTCACGCTCAATACCGTAACGGGGATGCATTAAGCGATTAGCCAATTCACCGGAAGTGGTGAATAGCAATAGACCTTCAGTATTAAAGTCCAGGCGTCCCACTGCGATCCAACGACCTTGACGTGGCTTTGGTAAACGGTCAAATACGGTTGGACGACCTTCTGGGTCAGACTGGCTCACGATTTCACCTGAGGGCTTGTGATAAAGGATCACGCGTGGCGGCTTCGTCTGAATCTTACGATGTACTTGCTTGCCATTAATACGTACTTGATCCGTTGGCCCAATCCGCTGACCAATGTGAGCTGGTAAACCATTGACAGATACGCGCCCTTGAATAATCAAGTCTTCCATATCGCGACGTGAACCCATACCGACATCAGCCAGCACCTTGTGCAACTTCACAGTATCTTCGTCGTCAGCTTCGTCGTCTAAACCATCCAAGTCTGACCAAACTTCATCTCGTAAGCTAAGCGGTAGGTCATCAATGTTGACAAATTGCAAGCTACTCATCTCATCATCGCTCGGCATATCTGCATCATCGTCATGACGCACACGTTGTGCGCGACGCTCAGCACCAGTCTGATGAGAAATCTCATTCTCATTAAGACCATCTGGATTGTTCACTTCAACGACTTCAGGTGCATCCAGAGTCGCATCAAATTCTCCTGATACTACTGATGCAAACAAGGCCTCGCTCTCAGCTGGATTCGGCGCGATCTTAGAGGGTTGACTGTTGCCACCCTCACGCGAAGTATTTGATTCACCACCCTCACGCCGAGGCCGATCCTTATTAAATGGACGCCTCTTATTAGAAGGATGTTTACTTGGGCCAGCCCCTTGGCGGCGCGGACGACGCTGACTGCCCTCGCGTCCTTCGCCTTTTGCACCATCTGAATGTTGAGGTGCAGACTCAGAGCCAGCAGAATTATCCGATATAGGTTTAATCGGAGATGAATCGTTTTCGTTATGACTTGTCATTAATAATTATTTTTGTTCGTCTGATTTTTCTTCAGACTCTGGGATAACTTCTTCTGTTTTTGCTTCAGCTTCTGATTCTGAGTCCGCTTCATTGATAGCCTGAATTATCGGCTGACCGTTTTCATCTAGCTCAATCACCGTTTCCACGGATGCGCTTAGATCGAACTCCATAACGGCTTGTCCTAAATGTTCAGCCGCGGCCATTGGTGCAGCATCTTCCAGCATTGGTAAGCTTTGTAAATTTGTGAGGCTGAGGTCATCCAAAAATTGTTTAGTGGTGGCGTACAGGCCCGGACGACCAATGGTCTCTTTGTGACCAATCACCTCAACCCAACCGCGATCTTCTAATTGCTTCATTACATTGCTACTGACTGCAACACCACGGATCTCTTCAATCTCACCGCGGGTGACGGGTTGACGATAGGCAATAATCGCCAAGGTCTCCATTACCGCACGAGAGTACTTCGGTGGCTTTTCTGGAGTCAAACGATCAAGATACTCGCGCATCGCCAAACGACTCTGAAAGCGCCAGCCAGTTGCAATTTGCACTAGCTCCATACCCTTATCTTCCCAAGCTTTTTGAAGCGCCAACAAGGCCTCATCAATCTCGCCAGAGGCAACATCCTCTATAAATAGGCGCGATATATCAGCAACTGTCAGTGGTTCTTGCGCGCACAAGAGGGCTGTTTCAATTACGCGTTTATTGTGATCATCCATAAAATTCGGGCTATCAGGTAGTTACCTGAAGAGGCTGTAAAAAAACTATTTCAATAATGGGTTGGTGGCGTTGTGGTGATTCTGTGGTGGCGCTATTTAGTTACTACGGACTATACATATCCTAAAACTTGGAAGGACTGCCCGTGCTGAAACGAAGTCTTTTTCGCTCACCTTTTTGGCATTATAAGGTAGGCTCAATACAATAGCTATATGAATAAGAGTGGAACCCCAACTTCAGCCCCAGCTTCCAATGGCAACACCAGACGAGATTTTTTAGGCTTAGGCCTTGGTTTAGTGGCCCTGAGCGGGGGTTCAAGCCTAACTGGTTGTAGCTTATTGAGTAGTCGCAAGCCTATTATTGGTCTTGCCTTGGGTGCGGGTGCTGCCCGAGGCTTTGCTCATATTGGGGTAATAAAGGCATTAGAGTCTCAGGGAATTAGGCCTGATATCGTGGTTGGCAGCAGTGCCGGTAGTGTGATTGCCGCATTACTTGCCTCTGGCGCCACCGGAAATGACCTGAACCGACTAGCCTTAAATCTCGATGAAGCCACCATTGCGGACTGGGGACTTCCTTTTGCCGGAAGATTTGGAGGTCTCATTAAAGGGGACGCCCTGCAAAACATGGTCAATCGTGAAGTACAAAATAAGTCTATTGAGCAAATGCGGATTCCATTAGGTATCGTTGCCACCGACTTACAGTCTGGTAAAGGTGTGTTGTTTAGGTCAGGCAATACGGGTTTAGCAGTGCGTGCCTCCTGCAGTGTTCCAGGCGTGTTTCAGCCAGCTGTCATTAGCGGTAAAGAATACGTCGATGGCGGGCTTGTCGCTCCGGTACCTGCCAACTATGCAAGACAGATGGGCGCCACCCTGGTAATTGCAGTCAACATCTCCTCAGAGCCAGGTCACCAAGATGCCAGTGGTACCTTTGGAGTTATGCAGCAGACCATTGCCATCATGCAGCGAAGCATTAACCAGTATGAATTAAAAAACGCCGATATTGTGATTACTCCCCTTCTCAAGCAAATGAGTAGCGGAGACTTTAAATCCAGAAATGCCGCCATCTTGGCAGGCGAGGTAGCTGCGCAGGAGCAGATGGGGCTGATTAAAGAAAAACTTAGAGGCTAGTACTACCCGAGCTTAAAGCTTAAAGATTACGTGATTTGCGCTTCAGCTTATTAACTTCATTGAGCAACTCTTTACGCTCTGCATCACCCAAGTTATCGCTTCCGTCCAAACGGCGTGCACCATCAAAACGCTTATCCCAGTAGAGGCTACTAAGATCATCTACGCGCACGTTAGTACCCTTCGATGGAGAGTGAATGAATTTATTATCACCAACATAAATGCCGACATGGGAGAAAGTTAAGCGCATCGTGTTGAAGAACACCAAGTCACCAGGTTGTAGTTCTTCACGCGTAATCGGCTTACCCACCCGACTCATTTGAGTCGATTTACGGGGTAATAAAAAACCTAATTTGTCTTTGAAGACATAGCCAACAAAACTACTGCCGTCTAAACCGGATTGCGGCAACTCTGCATCCCAGCGATAACGCACGCCAATGACTTCCATGGCACGGTTAATCAGTTCATCTGATTTACCTGTTACTGAATCTGCCAAGCGGTCTGAAACGCGAAAAAAGTAAGACTTACCAGCCTGAAACATACTCTCTTTAGGGATCTCTTTAGCCACCTCAACAGAAGAATCCTTGGCCGCATCTTTGGCAACATCTGTAGCAGAGTCTGCCGCCAGTGTTGGATGAGCCGCAATTACGAATGCAAACACCGCAGCCATTGGCAGTTGCTTCATCAGTGCTGGCAGTAGGGTTTTTTGAAGTGACATCACTCTATTCTAGCAAAGAAGCCTTATTTATCCAAATGCTGGCTCTAGGGCTAACTGATTGTTTTTATTGAGATATTTACCACTAAGAGACGGCACTGCACCATTTTGGCGCCTTACATTACCTATTTTTGCAAGGTATTAGCTCAGTTCAGCGGCGGCAAAAAGCTCTTGAGTGTAGGCCTGACGAGGATGCTTTATCAGGGTTTCGGTATCACCAAACTCAACTACCCTACCTGCCTTGAGCACCATCACCTCATGAGACATCGCCCGGATGACCGCCAAATCATGGCTAATCATTAAATAAGCCAAGTTATATTTTTTCTGGAGTTCAGTCAGTAAGGAGAGCACCTGTTTTTGAATGGATACATCCAATGCCGAAGTAGGTTCATCCAATACTAAAATCTGCGGCTTCAGAATCAAAGCTCGAGCAATCGCAATCCGTTGCCTCTGACCACCCGAGAATTCATGGGGATAGCGTGTGAGTGCGGAGCGATCAATGCCAACCTCGCGCAAAATATCCAAGACACGGGATTCTCGTTCAGCCGGTGTGATTGTCGGAAAGTGCACATCCAAACCCTCTGAAACTATTTGCATCACATTCATGCGTGGAGAAAGCGAACCAAATGGATCTTGGAATATCACCTGCAGGCTAGAACGCATCGCGCGACGCTCTGCTGACTTTAGGTTTTGCCAGTCACTACCGAGCACATCAACTACCCCTGAAACCTGTGCGGCAGAGTCGCCCAATAAGCCCAAGACGGCCATGCCTAAAGTGGTCTTACCTGAACCAGACTCTCCAATTACACCAATGGTTTGACCTTGCTTAAGTTCAAAGTCAACTTTGCGCAAGACTTGATGGGGTGCTGCTTTTTTAAACCAGGCGCTAGACTCCGTACCCGGATAAGAGACTGACAAGTGATCTGTTTTGAGTAATACAGGTGCCAATGGCATCAACGGAGCTAGGTCACGCACAGGCTTGCTATTAACCAAAGCTTTTGTATACGGGTTATCTGGGTGCTCGAATACCTGCTTGGTTGGGCCAAGCTCCATGAGCTTACCCTGATTCAACACAGCAACCTTCTGCGCAAAATGCTTTACTAAATTGAGGTCATGCGTAATGAGCAAAATAGCCATGCCCCCATCATCCTTGGATTCTTCCTGCAACTCTTTCAGTAAATCCAGAATTTGCAGACGTAAACTGACATCCAAAGCAGTGGTAGGCTCATCTGCAATCAGTAATCGTGGTTTGCAAGCTAATGCCATCGCAATCATCGCACGCTGACGTTGTCCACCCGATAACTGATGCGGATACGAGTGGAAGCGTTTTTCTGGCTCCGGAATACCCGTCTTCTTCAACAACTCAATCGCAGCAGACATTCCGTCAGCCTTAGAAATCAAGGGTTGATAAATCTGCACCGCCTCAACAATTTGATTGCCAATAGTAAATAAAGGATTGAGCGCAGTCATTGGCTCCTGAAATACCATCGCTATCTCACGACCGCGAATTTCACGAATAGCTTGTATTGGTAAGTCCAGTAAATTTACTGACGGATTACTAGCATCCGTACTCTGACCACTCCACAAAATTCGACCGGATGTTTTTGCACCCTCAGGCTCAAGGCGCAGTGGCGCTAAGGCAGTGAGCGTCTTGCCTGAACCAGACTCGCCAACCAAGGCCACACGCTCGCCCACGCCAATTTCTAAATCAAGATGGCTCACGGCAAATTTTTCACGCCGACCCGAGCCAAAAGAGATTGAAAAATCTTCATAGCGAAGCAAGGGGCTCACTGTTTTATGAGAGTTGCGCGTTTCACTCATGAGCGCCCTCCATTCATAGCGCCTGACTTACGAGAATCGAATGCGTCGCGTAAGGCTTCACCCATAAAGGTGAGCAACAGTAGTGTAGCCACTAAGACCACAAAGGTCGATAGTGAAATCCACCATGCATCGAGATTGCTCTTACCTTGAGAGAGTAACTCTCCAAGGCTTGGGGTTCCTGGTGGAACACCAAGACCCAAGAAATCTAAACTGGTGAGCGACAAAATCGCCGCACTCATTCTGAAGGGAAGAAAAGTAATGACGGGTGTCAGACTGTTCGGCAAAATATGTCGGCGCATGATTTGCAAGTTCGTTAAACCTAATGCTCTAGCAGCACGAACGTACTCTAAAGCACGATTACGGAAAAACTCTGCGCGCACATAATCAGATAAACCCATCCAACCAAATGCCGCTAGCAAAATAATCAGAAGCCAAATACTCGGGTTAAAGATGGAGGCAAAGATGATGAGGAGATACAACTCCGGCATTGCTGACCAAATCTCAATTAAGCGCTGAGAAACCAGATCAAACTTACCACCAAAGAATCCCATTAAAGAGCCGGTGATGATGCCTACACTCACACCCACAATGGTGAGCGCCAAGCCAAATAGAATCGACAAGCGAAATCCATAAATCAAGCGTGAAAGCACATCGCGCCCACGATCATCGGTGCCTAGCCAGTTATCTAAAGATGGCGGCGCAGGATTGGGTACTTTTGAAAAGTAGTTGAGCGTTTCATAGCTGTAAGGGATTGGCGGATAAATTGCCCAGTTACCATTACTAGTAATGTTGCCACGAATATCCGGGTCTAAAAAATCGGTTGGCGTCGCAAAGTCTCCACCAAATACTCGCTCAGGTTGTGACTTCACAATCGGAAAATAGAATTTTCCTTCGTAACGTACTATCAGAGGTTTGTCGTTGGCAATCAACTCTGCGCCCATGGAAAGTCCAAATAGAATCATGAAGATCCAAAGGCTGGCGTAACCCATGCGACTATTTTTAAATCGATGCCAGCGACTCATGATCCGCCTCCCGCACCAAACTGAATCCGAGGATCAATGTAGACGTAGCAAAGATCGGAGATTAACTTCGTAAACAAGCCGATCAGCGTGAAGAGATATAAGGTTCCAAATACCACTGGATAGTCACGGCGCATCACGGACTCATAGGAAAGCAAACCGAGCCCATCCAAAGAAAATAGGGTTTCGATCAGTAGCGAGCCTGTAAAGAAGGCGCCAATAAATGCTGCTGGAAAACCAGTCACCAAAGGAAGGAGCGCATTACGGAATACATGCTTCCACAGCACTTGTTTTTCGGTGAGACCTTTGGCTCTCGCAGTCAAAACATACTGCTTACGAATCTCTTCCAGGAAGGAATTTTTCGTCAGCATGGTGATTACAGCAAAGCTTCCTAAAACAGAGGCTGTAATTGGCAGAACCAAGTGCCATAAATAATCCATTACCTTACCCATCATGCTGAGCTCACTCCAGTTATCTGAAGTCAGCCCTCGTAAGGGGAATATCTGCAAGAAACTACCCCCGCCAAAAATGACGAGCAACAGAACGCCTAATACAAAACCAGGAATGGCATAACCCACCAGAATCATCGTGCTCGTCACCGTATCGAAACGAGAGCCGTCTCTAACTGCTTTAGCGATACCCAAGGGTATCGACACTAAGTAGGTCAGAAAGAAGGTCCATAAACCAATACTGATAGACACAGGTAATTTCGAGACCACTAACTGCCAAACGCTTTGGTGTTGGTAGTAGCTCTGGCCCAAATCAAATTGTGCAAAACGCTTGAGCATCATAAAATAGCGCTCTACTGGCGGCTTATCAAAACCATATAAGATCTTCACCTGAGCCAAACGCTCAGCATCTACTCCTTGACGGCCGCGATAGTTGCTACCGCCACCAGAGGACTCTGCACCGCTAACTGCAGCATCGCCCTTACCCTTGAGCTCTAACATCAACTGCTCAACTGGGCCGCCCGGCACAAACTGCACCACCGCAAACGTCAGAGTTAAGACACCTAGCAAGGTAGGAATCATCAAGAGCACACGCTTGAGAATATAAGACCACATTTGCCCTTGCATTAGCGCGCCCCCTCTTTCCACCAATTGAGCAGAATCCATGATTCAGCGGTGTAATACAAAGGCGGTTCTGGATAGCGCATCTCTTTACGATACGCGATTCGGTGGGTTGGGTTGTACCACTGCGGAATAATGAAGTAGCTATTCCACAGCACGCGATCTAAAGCTCTGGTAGCAGCACGTAACTCTTCGCGGGTCTGGGCTTTCACAATCGCATCGACCAAAGCATCAACTACTGGGGACTGAACCCCAATCACGTTATCAGAACCTTTTTCTTTGGCGGCTTGACTACCAAATCGATCCCATAATTCATTGCCGGGGCTTTGTGAATCCGGGAAACGAATCGTGGTCATATCAAAGTCGTATTCATCCATGCGCTTTTGATGCAAGGCAAAGTCGCTAGTCCGTATATCCACCGCAATACCCAGCTTTTCTAAATTGCGAATATAGGATGAAAGCACTCTCAAGAAAAATGGTCCATCTTCTACCATCTCAAATCGGAACGGCTCGCCCTGCATATTGCGTAAGGCACCATCACGGTATTGCCAACCAGCCTGAGCTAATAAATCACGGGCTTTGCGCAGATTCTGACGTAAGCTATCTGGCGCAGCGGTTGAGGGTGCGGCGGGCATAGGCTCAAAGACGGCGTCAGGCACCCACTTCGGATATTGCGCTTTCAGGGGCTTCAGTAATTTCAATTCCGCTTCCGTGGGCTTACGAGGGCCATCGAAATTCGCACTCAGGTCACTGTTGGTAAAGTAACTATTGATGCGACTATATTGCTCAAAAAATAATTGTCTGTTCAACCATTCAAAATCTAGCGCATAACCCAAAGCTTGTCGTACGCGCGCATCCTGAAAAATAGGTCGGCGTAGATTCATGGCAAAGCCTTGCATCCCAGCACCGTTCTGATTCAGAAAAGCTTTCTTTTCTAAGGTGCCATCATTAAACTTAGGGCCCACATAGCTCTTAGCCCAATTCTTGGCGCGGTACTCCACCAGTGCGTCAAACTCTCCAGCCTTAAAGGCCTCCAAGCGAACGGCATCATCACTATAAAGTTTGTAGTTGACCCGATCAAAGTTATAAAAGCCAACCCGGACATTGAGCGGCTTAGCAGCTTGATCAGCCCAATAATTAGGGTTACGTTTAAAGATCATGGTCTTACCAGCTTTGTAAGACTCAATGACATAAGGACCGCTTGCGATGGGTAGCTCAAAAGTAAGCTTATCAAAAGGCGTAATCGTGCCATCAGGCTTCTTACCCCAGTTACGGGAGAACACGGGCAAGGTGCCCACCATCACTGGTAATTCAGGATTACTGTTTTTAAATTCAAAACGAATCACCCGATCAGAAACGACTACCGCCTGCTTCACATCGGCATACACCGTCTTAAATTGAGGGTTGGCGAGTGAGCTCATCAAGGTGTCAAAGCTGTGTTTTACATCGCTAGCCAATATAGAGCTACCGTCTGAAAATTTCGCCTCAGGTCGAATACGGAACACCACCGACATCTTGTCTGCTGCCACAGCAATGTCTTCAGCAATCAAACCATAGGCGCTGGATACCTCATCTGCGCTACCCACCGCCAAAGACTCAAACATCAGTTGAGCTACCCCAGGGGCAGTGACACCTCTGAGCGTGAAAGGATTGAATTTGTCAAAGCTGGTGCGGCGATCTGGGTTGGGTAGAGTTAAGGTACCCCCCCTAGGGGCATTGGGGTTGACGTAATCAAAATGGCTAAATCCATCGGCGTACTTGGGCTTGCCATACTGCGCAATCCCTTGGGCAGCAATAGCGAAATTAGCTGCAGACCCCAGCAGAAAGGCTAAGAGCAGAAAAGTGATTATTTGACGGATGGCAGTGAGCGTGGGCATATATGCAACAATTGTAAATAGCAAACTTCATTTGAATCAAAGGACATGATATGGGCTTTCTCGCTGGCAAAAAAATTCTGATTACCGGCCTTCTTTCCAACCGCTCTATCGCCTATGGCGTTGCCAAGGCATGTCACCGCGAAGGGGCCGAATTAGCCTTTACCTACGTTGGTGAGCGCTTTAAAGACCGTATTGTTGATTTTGCTAAAGAATTCAACACCGAACTCATTTTTGACTGCGATGTTGGAAGCGATGAGCAGATTTCTGCCCTCTTTAAGGACTTAGCCAAATCCTGGCCGCAGTTTGATGGCTTTGTCCATGCAATTGGCTTTGCACCACGTGAAGCGATCGCCGGGGACTTTTTAGAAGGTCTTTCTCGTGAGGGATTCAAAATTGCCCATGATATTTCTGCCTACAGCTTCCCAGCGATGGCAAAAGAAGCATTGCCGATGTTGCGAGACAAATCCTCTTTATTGACACTGACTTACCTCGG
>JBBAQC010000015.1:22581-24375 GCA_040400535.1 Polynucleobacter sp.
TTTATTAGCTTTGGTGGGCCCGCAGGACAAATTGCCGTCCTTCATCAAGAGCTTGTTGAGAAGCGTCGCTGGATTTCTGAGCGGCGCTTTTTACATGCGCTCAACTATTGCATGCTGTTACCAGGTCCCGAAGCTCAGCAGTTAGTTACCTATATCGGCTGGCTGCTACACCGTACTTGGGGCGGTGTTTTAGCAGGCGTCCTATTTGTACTGCCCTCACTCTTCATTTTGATTGGCCTTTCTTGGATTTACCTCGTCTATGGTCAGGTTCCTTGGATAGCCGCAATCTTCTTTGGTATTAAGCCTGCCGTCACCGCCATCGTCCTGCATGCCGCAGTTCGCATTGGTAAGCGCACTATTCACAGTCAAGCATTACGTGCGATTGCGCTCGTATCCTTTTTAGCAATTTTTATTTTTAATCTAGCTTTTCCAATTATTGTTATTTTTGCTGCCTTGATCGGTATTTGGGGTGGTAAACGCTACCCAGAATATTTTCAGCAAACCGCTGCTCACGATGCGGCGAGTGGAGTACATGCCCCCGCAGTGATTGATGACCACACCCCCACTCCAGACCATGCCCGGTTTTCAAAAAAGAAACTGGCACTGCACAGCTCGGCTGTTCTAGCACTCTGGTTGCTCCCGTTTATTGCCTTGATACTGATCTTTGGCTGGAAAACGCTGTACCCACAAATTGCTTGGTTTTTTACCAAAGCAGCTTTTCTGACTTTTGGTGGTGCTTATGCTGTATTGCCTTACGTCTATCAAGGCGCAGTAGATCAATTTCAATGGCTGAGTGCCGGTCAAATGATCGATGGTTTAGCGCTCGGGGAAACCACTCCAGGACCACTCATCATGGTGGTGGCTTTTGTTGGCTACCTAGCTGGTCACATTCAACATCTGATTGGTAATAGCAATCCGTTTTGGTTTGGGGTGCTTGGGGCTTGTGTTGCAACTTGGTTCACTTTCTTGCCCTCCTTTTTTCTAGTACTGGTGGGTGGTCCATTAATCGAATCAACTCATGGCAAGCTCCGTTTTACTGCACCCTTGACTGCAATTTCTGCTGCGGTAGTTGGTGTGATTGCCAACCTAGGTTTGTTCTTTGCCTATCACGTCTTTTTTCCAAATGGACTTGGCGGATCAATTTCGTGGCTATCCGTCGCCATCTCTGCGCTTGCAGGCTTAGCTCTTTTTAAGTATCAAAAAGGGGTCATTAGCGTCTTAATGGGTTCTGCACTCGCCGGATTACTCAGCTACTTGCTGGCTACTTTGTTAATCTAGTCTTCTAGATTGAGGGCTGATAACGGGAGCTTACATTGGCATAATGGAACTTATGCGAATTGAACCTCAAGTCATTACCCATCTCCAAGAATGGCTCGGCAACACCGAGACTCTGCAAGACACTGTCACGGCTGCGCCTGTCAAAGCATTATCGGCAACACTGGATCGAGCTGATCCCGCACCCCAAAACGGCAGCTTTCTGCCGGAGTTATGGCATTGGCTCTATTTTTTACCCTGCGCTCTGCAATCCGAAATCGGTCCTGATGGCCATCCCCAGCGCGGTGGTTTTTTACCGCCAGTACCACTACCTCGTCGAATGTGGGCCGGTAGTCGAATTCAATGGCTAACCCCACTGACAGTTGGCGATGAAATTGAGCGTATCTCCAAAATTGAATCCGTCACACATAAAGCGGGTCGCACTGGCGATCTCATCTTTGTATTAGTCAAACACACCATCTCTAATCAAAATGGCTTGGCTTTAGTTGAAGAGCATGACATCGTGTATCGCGATGCTCC
>JBBAQC010000015.1:24475-25813 GCA_040400535.1 Polynucleobacter sp.
ATTAGCCGCACAAGTTCAAGCCCTTTCTTAGCAGCCCTAGCCAATGCAGCAGCTTCACATGTTGCCGAGCAAGACGATGTCCATAATGGCTCCGTCTTTCATCCGGCCACCATAGTGTTTCCTGCAGCATTAGCAACGGCACAAACGATTGATGCCTCAGGCGAGGATCTTCTAGTGGCAGCCGTTGCTGGCTATGAGGTCGGCATTCGGGTTGGGGAGTTTCTAGGACGCTCACATTACAAAACATTTCACACTACAGGTACTGCTGGCACCTTTGCCGCAGCTGCCGCCGTAGGCCGCTTACTGAAACTGAACCCTACTCAAATGTTGCATGCCTTTGGTTCAGCGGGAACACAATCCGCTGGTCTTTGGGAGTTTCTGCGCGATGCTGCAGACTCTAAGCAATTGCATACAGCGCACGCTACTGCAACCGGCCTGATGTCAGCCTACTTAGCGCAATCAGGCTTCACTGGTGCCGAGCATATTTTGGAAGGTAAACAAGGTTTGGCTGCCGGCATGTCAAGTGATGCAGATCCTAGTAAGTTGACCGATCGTTTAGGTAGTCGCTGGACAATTGCGGAAACAAGCTTTAAATATCATGCCTCCTGTCGACACACTCACCCTGCCGCAGATGCATTATTGCAAGTCATGCTGGCACACGACCTCAAGCCTAGCGATATTGCTAAAGTTGAAACCTTAGTACATCAAGGTGCGATCGATGTACTTGGTCCAGTAACGAATCCAGCAACTGTGCACCAATCGAAATTCTCCATGGGCACTGTGCTCGCGCTGATTGCCCACTATCAATTTGCGGGTTTGCAAGAATTTGATCAGCACTTTGATGATCCAGAAATTTGCTCCTTCCGCGATCGCGTCACGATGACTTTGGATCCTGAAGTTGATAGTGCTTATCCTCAACGCTGGATCGGTAAAGTGAAAGTGTATTTACAGAACGGCGAAGTGCTAGAGGATCGAGTAGATGAACCCAAAGGTGATCCTGGCAATACGCTTAGTCGTACCGAGATTACCGATAAAGCAATGCGACTTGCTGCATTTAGCGGGGGTGCAACACCAAAGGAGATGAGCGCGGCGATTGAGCGCTTGTGGAATATTCGCAAACAGTCCAAGATAGGTCTGTTGATCTCTTAATTAAATAAAGCTTCATACATGAATCCACTTGATACGCCCATCGGCTTTAGTAGTACGTTCCTATTTGTTCCAGGTACACGTTCGGAGCGCTTTATCAAAGCATTAGATAGTGGCGCTGATGGTGTCATCATCGACTTAGAAGATGCTGTTGCACCTGGCGATAAAGAATCGGCTCGCGTTGCCATACGT
>JBBAQC010000015.1:25913-33914 GCA_040400535.1 Polynucleobacter sp.
GGCAACCTCGACTTACAGGCAGACTTAGGAATGGTCTGTGACGCCCAAGAGACTGAGCTACAAAGTGCACGTTTTCAGATTGTGCTGGCCTCACGCTTAGCCCAAATTGCCCCTCCAATTGATGGGGTTACTCCCTCTACAGACGATCTCGAGCGGATTACTGATGATGCAGAGCGCGCCAAAAGAATGGGCTTTGGAGGGAAGCTTTGCATTCATCCAAAACAGGTTTCCTTAGTCAAGAGTGCATTTATGCCGACAGCTGCCGAGCTATCTTGGGCTCAGAGGGTAATTGAGGCTGACAGGGCATCAAAAGGTGGTGCCGTGAAATTAGATGGTCGCATGATTGACCGCCCAGTGGTTCTATTGGCACAAAGAACATTGGCGATTGCTGGTAAACCCTAGGCGTCAAATTGTCTAATGCTGGCAAAATTCGACGTGCATTACGCTTTATACATAAAACGGAGACTTACATGAAATTAAAGAAAACTCTTTTTGCTGGAATTGCTGCGCTAGTTAGCACCGGCACTTTACTGGGTAGCAATCTTGCATTTGCCCAAAAGGATTGGCCATCAAAATCCATTTCCTTGGTTGTTCCTTTTGCAGCCGGTGGACCAACTGACACAATCGCTCGCTTAATTGCTGTGCCGATGGGTCAAAGTCTCGGCCAGACTGTTGTAGTTGAGAACGTAGCCGGTGCTGGTGGCACGATCGCCTCTACTAAAGTGGCACGCGCAGCCCCTGATGGTTACACCATCTATATTCACCATATGGGAATGGCTACTGCTCAAGCCCTGTACGACAAACTCCCTTACGATCCAATGACTAGCTTCGAGTACATCGGCCAAGTGGCTGACGTACCAATGGTGCTGTTGGGTAAAAAGGATCTGCCAGCTAATAACTTTAAAGAGCTCGAGGCCTATATCAAGGCAAATGGCTCTAAAGTCACAATGGCTAATGCGGGTCCTGGTGCAGTATCGCAACTATGCGGCCTCTTGTTTCAAAGTCGTATGGGTGTGAGGCTGACCAACATTCCTTACAAAGGCACCGGTCCTGCTTTGACAGATCTCATCGGCGGTCAGGTTGACCTCTTATGCGACCAAACGACACAAACCATTCCTTACATTAAAGATGGTCGTGTAAAAGCATTTGGTACAACCACGATGAAGCGTTTGCCTGCAATTCCAAACGTTCCTACTTTGAACGAACAAGGCCTCAAAGGTTTTGAAGTAAAAGTATGGCACGGTGTATATGCTCCAAAAGGAACTCCACAGCCAGTCCTGGACAAAATCAACGCTGCTTTAAAGAAAGCATTGAATTCGCCTGATGTGAAGAAGCGTTTAGAGGATGCCAATATTGATATCGTGCCAACGGATAAGATTTCTGCAAAAGGTCTCAAAGATCACCTTGATAGAGAAATCAACGTCTGGGGTCCAGTTATTCGTAAAGCAAATATTCCAGATTAATTTGGAATCGATTTAGAAACGTAGTGAGTAGAAAAGCCAGCAAATTTTGCTGGCTTTTTTCTTACATTAAGATTCAGTTAACAAGATTACCCAGCTCTAAAAAGGTAACCTGACTGAGCTTTCTCGCGACGCTTTAGATAGACTGTCCTGAGAATCATGAATAGTGCCCAGATTGCCAAAAATGGATCTAATACATAATCCCAGAGATTGGCTGACTCATGCCAATGGACTGCCCATGCCATGATTGCAAAGGAGAGGATCCAGACGCCCTTAGTCCAGCCAGCAAGCCCGCAAACTATCGCAAAGAGGATGGTGGCAACCAAAAGACCAATAGAACCATAACCCCAAACATAGGGATCGAACATTCCAAGACCCAGCGCTAAGGGATAAAACGAAATCGCAATCAGTAGCACTGCCGCTTTAAATCCAAGCGGCGTTTTTTTGGCGGCAGTCAGCAGGGAGCTCCACAGTAAGAGTGTTGTCACAATACTCAGTTCGCCAGTCACTCCACGAACATAGGCGGACAACGGCAATTCCAGCGACATTCCCAAGGGCCAGAAAAATAGATTTGCTAGCAACAAGACTGCAGCTAGACGAATTACCAATGGAATCTCTTGTGAGGATAGTTTTTGCAAAAGAATCACCAGCACTACCGCACAGGTCAGCGACATCTCCACAAGCGCAATCAGTTGTAAATAGGGAGTCATCATTGCGCTTCCTTTTCTTTGAGACTGCTGACAGCATTCTTAAACCAAGCAGCTGAAAAGTACACATGCTTAATCTTTTTTCTTTCCCAGGTATAGGTAAGATGAGCATCCTCACCATTAGAAGAAATTAAAAATGGGTAAGAAAATTCTCGATGCAGGCCATTGATTAATGAGGCATCGTCCTCGAGTACCTGTATTACCTGCCATTGTTGAGATTGAGATTCTTGCGCTAACATTACCAAGCGATAGCGCCCAGCTTCAATATTATTGAGCACTATCAATCGCGTGCCATTCTGTAAAGTCAAGGTAGCAAGCGCAGAATTGGGATTCGGAATCTCCAGGTCTTTTGCTACCGTCCAAGACTGACCAGCATCTTTAGTCTCGCTTACAGGAATTTGTTTGGGTAAGGAACTGGGTCGCGCTTGACGGAAAAATGCACTTGCTTCTTGCGGTCCGTCAATCAACATCGCTGGCTGAATCGCACTTCTACCAGAGCTCATGCGACGCTTATCAATCACCTGGCCAGCATCAATTCGAAGTAATTCACCAAAGCGACCGACCCACTCGTGATAAGCAGGTAAACCTAATCGACCATCGGCGAACAGCATGGCCGGCGACTTTACTAAGGTGCTCAGATTGATTAATGGCGAGCTAATCAAACGCTCAGGCCGCCCCCAGGTTAAACCCTCATCATCTGAAATCATCGAAGAGATTGAACTGCCGGCCCAACCTCCGATAGAGACGGTCACAACAAACAACTGTATGCGACCATCGGCCATTCTGGCTGGAACCGGATTACCCAATTTGGCGATATAGCGGGATAAGCCTTTCTCTGCACTGACTCGGTCCATCACTACAGTTGGAGCTCCCCATCTGTCTGCCTGAGGATCAAAAACAGCAGTATTAATGACTACGTCTGGCGCGCCTTCTCGACTGCCCGCAAACCAAAATGCTCTCACCCCACCATCTTTAAGAGTAATTAAAGAGGCGGCATGCACCGAAGGTGCTCCTGTATCCGGCAACCAATCTATGCGAAGACTGGGCTGAGGTAATTTAGCTGGCGCAGCATTTTTGAGCAACTTCACTGGAACAGTGATTTGGGTTGAATCTGATGAAGGTTCAGATTGGCTGGTATTTTTATCTGGGTAGTCACCAGCAAACGGCGCCCAAGCTGGACGACTATCAATATGAATGAAAGCCAATACTGATGCTAGCAATAAAAAACAAAAGGCAAAAACACGGCTCATCGACAAGCATCCTTACCTGGTAAAGGCAGTGCAATCGTTGCCGGCGTAGAAATTAAATATTCATTCACAAACAAATGTTCTCCAATATAGCCCTTGAGTATCGCCTGAATTTCAGCATCAGAATGGCGAGCTCGCATCTCCATCCGTTTACCTACTATTTTGCAAGCTTCGCACAATACAGGCTCCAGACCTATCGGTGACTGTACCGCTACCAAAGGATAGGCATTGCTCAGCAACTCAATTTGGCTAGCCTCTTTTGCAGAATAGCCATGTAATATTGCGCCCGGCAACAAGAGACGGTACTCCTCATCCTTAGCGCGATAGTCACAGGGTACCCAAACATCTTTACCTGCAACGCCCGCAATAGCCGATTGCGAATATCGACCTAAGGTGCCCTCCAAAGGAGCCAAACTGCTAGTGAGCGCGCAGTAGCACAAAAAGGATCCCGCTAAAGCAATTGATTTACTACGATAGCGATTGAATATCCCCAGCAACACTAAAAATATTGCAATTCCCATGAAGCCCCAATGCCAGAGGGAATAATTCCAAACGCCAGACTGACCCAAAAAATTAGATAACTGTAAATTTCCGCCAACCCATGTAAGAGCACTGAGCAGTATTAACTGCAACAGTAATCCAATCCTAAATCCCCATAAAGGCAATCGATCCCAATACAGTGCAATTAAAGCAGCGAACGCTGGCATCACTGGCAAAAGATATCGACCAGAGCGCTGACTTGGCAAGCTGAATACGATAAAAAAAGCTACCACCAAGAGTAATGATAGACACTCTTCCAGCGTCATAAAACGTCGCGCACGCCAACAGTGAAGCAATGTAGAAATTAATACAAAAGTAAACAGCCCTGCATTCGCTAAAGTAGTTAAAGCCAACATCCAAATACTGTCGCCGCCACGCACTAAATCCAAAAGATAATGAGAGCTACGCGCTTCAAACTTACCTGCATTTTCACCAAGAACAAATTCTTTCCAGACCGCCTCCGGAAATGGATCAAGTGCAAACCAGATCGCAAATACACCCAAAGCCAAAACAGCCATCAATATCACTTTGTATAAGTCCTGTAGTAGGACCTTCGGAATGCTCCACTCACGCCAGCGCCAATAGAACAATCCCAAAGCCAATGAGGCAGGAACAATATAGGCAAAAGACTTTGACAGCAGTGCCATACCTAAAGAGGCGCCGGCTAATACAGGAAATAAGAGCTTGGATTCAAATGCAGTCTTACCCCAGTAGAGCAGCGCAAAGAATGGCAAGCTCAACCAAAATACCTCCGGGGGGTCAGTCAGAAACGGAC
Source organism: Polynucleobacter sp. (assembly GCA_040400535.1). GTDB lineage: Bacteria > Pseudomonadota > Gammaproteobacteria > Burkholderiales > Burkholderiaceae > Polynucleobacter. The sequence continues at coordinate 30,643 of JBBAQC010000015.1, forward strand.
GACCATAACGATAAGTTGCAAAAAAGGAGAGCCACACTAAAGCTGCCAGCAAGCCAGTCTGTTTTTTTCCGCTAAAACGCGCCACCGCCAAAAATAAGAAAAGCGCTGTTAAGCCGGTATATAAAACACTCGGCCAACGTAGCGCAAACAGCGTCCAGTCACTTCCCCAGCCCGTGCTGAGCAAGCCCTCCCAAAATACCAGCGGAGGTTTAGTATTTTTAATACCGTCCATCTCGGATTGCAGAGGTAACCAAGCTCCAGAATCGGCAGTCATCCTGACGATGTGCATATAAGGATATTCATCCCCGTTCTTGGGTGCAAATCGACTATCTAAACCATACAGATAGGTGAATACACCTAGAAGTAAGATAAAAAATGCACTACGGATAGTTAAAGAGCCTCTCATGGCATTAGTTTATAGGTCTTGGGCTTAAATACTAAAAACTATCAGCAGTAATGCGCGCTACCCCTGCTTTTTGTTCTGAGCTTATTGAAAATCAATCTAAGTAAAACTACCAATCCCACCGCCATCTGATTACTATAGAGCCATCAGCCTCAACCCAAAAACGGCTGTATTTAATATGGAGATTACCCCTATGCAAGCAAAGTATTTAAAACCTATATTGGTTGCTAGCGCCCTAGTTGGCCTGAGCCAATGGAGTGCAGTCAGTGCTGCACAAACTGCTGACCAACTTTATAAGCGCGGCCTTGCTGCAACCTGTGCCAATTGTCATGGAACGGATGGCAAAGGAGTGGTTGATGGCGGAATGCCCCTCATCAATAACCTCACCAGCGGGCAAATGCTGGAGAAGTTAAAGGGATATAAATCTGGGGCTTTAGAGGGCACGATTATGCCGCAACTCGCTAAAGGCTATACAGACGAACAACTCATCACTATTGCCAATCAACTTGGCAAAAAACAATAAGGAGACGTCATGGATCGTCGACATTTTATTGGTCACAGTGCAGCGGCTGTTGGCTTGCTTGCAGGGCTTTCAGGTCAAACGAGAGCAGCTAATTTACAAAAAGCAGAAATCTTGGTAATTGGTGGCGGATATGGCGGCGCAACTGCTGCTAAGTATTTGCGCATGTTTTCTAACAATACTGCCCGAGTGACTCTGATTGAGCCAAATACTTCTTTTATCTCCTGCCCAATGTCCAATTTGGTAGTTGGTGGCTCGCGCACCATGGCCGAAATTACTTCCCCATATGACACTCTCAGTAAGCGTCATGGCATTAAGATTATTAAGGATAGCGTAGCGAGTATTGATGCCGATAAAAAAACGGTAACACTCGCTTCTGGTAAGACTTTACGTTACGACAAAGCTATCGTATCTCCTGGTGTGTCAATGAATATGAGTTCGGTCGAGGGACTTGCGCAAGCTAACAAAGACGGAGTCACTTTGCAGGCTTGGAAAGCAGGTCCAGAAACCATGGCTCTGCATAAGCAAATTGCTGCCATGCGTGAAGGCGGTACCTTTGCCATCAGCATTCCGGAAGCGCCTTATCGCTGCCCCCCAGGGCCTTATGAACGTGCGTGCCAAGTAGCTAACTACCTTAAGCAACATAATCCTAAGGGTAAGGTATTGATTTTGGATGCCAACCAGGATGTCGTATCTAAAGGTGGTTTGTTCAAGAAGGTTTGGGCTGAGCAGTATGCCGGCATGATTGAGTATCGACCAAAGAGTAATGTGGTCGGCGTTGATGCAAAAACCAAAACCCTCAAACTTGAAGTAGAGGATGACGTCAAAGCGGATGTTTTAAATGTACTGCCGCAAATGGCTGCTGGTGAAATCGCTATCAAAGCTGGTTTGGCAAACTCGAATGGTCGCTGGGCGAATGTTAATTTCCTGAACTTTGAATCGACTGCCCGCAAAGACATTCACGTGCTGGGTGATGCAATTCAAATTGCGCCATTAATGCCCAAGTCTGGTCATATGGCTAATCAACATGCCAAAGTTGCTGCAGCGGCAATCGTTGCCGAACTCAGTGGTTGGGAAATCAATCCCGCACCTGTGCTGACTAATACCTGCTACAGCTTTGTCAACAGCAGAGAAGTAGTTCACGTTGCTAGCGTTCATCAATACAACGCCGCTGAGAAAACCTTTAAAACTGTTCCAGGTTCTGGTGGATTATCTCCAGCACCTACAGTACTCGAGGGTATTTATGCTTGGGGCTGGGCGCATAACATCTGGGCCGATAGTCTTGGATAACAGTATTTGCCAGCATTAAAAAAGGGGCTTAGGCCTCTTTTTTAATGCCTAAGCAATTTAACCCTCTATTATTTTTCTGCGTCTGATCTTGCTTACTACTAAGAAAATAATTGCGACAACTGGAGCGGCAATTGCCGCGATAATTTCCGGATGAATAGCTAAACCAGCCTCCTTACCGCCCTTGGCTACGTAAGCCAATAGACTGACAGCGTAATAAGTTAAGACCAGCACCGATAAACTCTCGACCGTACGCTGTAAACGCAGCTGGAGTCGCGCCCGCTGATCCATGCTAGCGAGTAGTTTCTGGGTCTGCTGCTCATTCACAAACTCAATACGCGTTCTCAAAGTTTGAGTTGTTCTGGAAATACGATCCGATAGTTCTTTTAGCCGTCTTTGCGTCCAATTGCAGGTATCCATCGCAGGCTGAAAACGTCGATCCATAAATTCCGAAAGGGATTGCACGCCAGGAATCGGAGACTCGGCTAACTCATATAAGTTTTTACTTAATAGCTGGCTATATGCCTCGGCAGCAGTAAAGCGCAAACCATATCCTGAAATCCACTGCTCTGCTCGTGAAGCCAAATTAGAAAGCTCGCCTAAAAATTGACCATCTTTTTCAGTATGAATACCTGGCTCGGACTGCAGTTGAGAAATATTATTAGAAACTTCTGCTAATTCTGATTCCGCCCCTCTTAGTGGCATTGATAAACTCTTAGCCACCGGAAATGCAATCATTGCTGCCATCCGATAGGTTTCAGCTTCTGCCAATGCTCGTGCTACCCGACCCGTTTGACGTGAACCCAAAACATCATGCGGAATAAAATAGGAAATATATCCATCATCATCCAAACGCAAATCCGTCCATAACTGAGCCCGGTTACCCGAGAGAATATAACTTCCCAGTAGAGTATTTCCACTAAAGATAGCGGAGACCTCTTGTGCACCATCAAATAAAGCGCGCTGTTCAAAAACAAGGTCTAGCGCAGAAATCCTTTGGCCGCCTGCTTCTACAATTTTTGGGCAACCCAACTGCTGAAATAAATCATCGACACTCTTCTC
>JBBAQC010000016.1:0-30627 GCA_040400535.1 Polynucleobacter sp.
CCCCCACCTTTGTAGGGAATATGAGCCATTTCAATTCCTAGATTATTTTTCAATAACTCTGCTGCAAGATGGCCAGAACTGCCTGCGCCTCCACTAGAAAAATTTATACCATTTGGCTTGGTCTTAGCCAGATCTGCTAACTCCTTTAAATTATTGGCGGGTAGTTTCATGCCCGAAACTACTACTAAAGGAATTTTGACTAATTCAGTGACAGGCGCCAGATCTTTAAATGAATCAAATGGCAAGTTTTTATATACGTGCGGATTTACTGCAAAGGTGTCATAAACCATGAGGATGGTGTAACCATCCGGCGGTGATTTAGCAACAAAATTACTACCAATTGTTCCGCCAGCACCCGGCTTACTCTCAATCACGATAGCTTGTCCTAAGATATCTTGCAATGACGGAGCGAGCATCCTAGCAAGGGTATCAACTGCACCCCCGGTAGCTAGGGGATTGATAATTCGGATCGGTTTATTCGGGTAGCTACTGATCTCTTTATTCTGAGCATGCACAGTTCCAAGCGTCATGGCCATGATGAAAAACACAAGTACAGCTTTATTTTGATGGATCTTCATATTAGTCTGCCTTTATGTTGCCGTCTTTAACAATTTTGCTTAAACGCTGCATCTCTTTTTGAAAGTAAATCTGACTTTCAGCAGTTGTTGCTAGATTCATTACCTCACCACCATCGCTCACCAGTTTCTCTTTAAAGATGTTGGATGCAACCACTTGTTCAATGGATTTACTCAGTTTATTGAGAATTGGTGCTGGTACTCCAGTGGGTGCCCAAATGGCATAGACGATTGACATTTCATAATCTTTTAGATTTCCAGCCTCTGCAATAGTAGGTACGTCAGGTAATAGTTTGGCTCTACTGGAGCTGGTTGTTCCAAGAGGTATTAGCTTGCCAGTTTTAATGTGGGGGAGGGCTACACCAAAAGCTGAAAAACTTAGTGGTATCTGGCCACCGATGGCATCTGTAATTGCGGGTGCACCGCCTTTATAGGGGACATGTGTCATTTTAATGCCGGCCTGATTCGTAAATAAGGCTCCAGCCAAATGACTTGCGCTTCCATTTCCAAAGCTGGCATAGGCTATGCTCTCAGGATCCTTTTTGGCAAGAGTAATGAGTTCTGTAATATTTTTTGCTGAGAAGCTTGGGTTCGCAACTAACAGTAAAGGTACCGAGCCAACAACTGCAATTGGTATAAGATCCTTTTCTGTTGAATAAGGCGTTTTTCCATACATAGTTGGGTTAATGGCATGAGAAGTGACAGACTGGAACATTAAGGTGTATCCATCTGGCTGAGATTTAGCAACTACGTCGGCGCCAATCATACCGTTGGCTCCACCACGATTTTCAACCACAACCTGTTGACCTAAATTCGCACTCATTTGGCTTGCAAGCGCTCTACCCAGTGTGTCAGCAAAGCCGCCTACGGGCCAAGTTACTATCAGCTTGATTGACCTATTGGGGTATGGATCTACTTGTGACCAAGCTGTTGAGAAAAATGAGGTAACAATAGCAACCCCTGTAGCAAAAATTTTTACTTTTGTGAGATTCTTCATTGCTTCTCCACAGATTTTGGTATGGTTATGATGAAATTACTTGTTGATTCTTCAATTTAAGTACTTCTTGTTTGCTTAAATTTAAGTATTCAGTCAATACTTCTTCAGTGTGCTCCCCCAGTAGCGGAGGTGCAGAGCGTATCGAACATGGCGTTTGGTTCATCTTCAACGGCGTACCTAGAGTTTTAAATTTACCAATTTTTTGGTGAACGATTTCAATTACCATTTCCTTTGCAATGACTTGTTTTGTAGCAAGGGCTTGTTGAACGGTATTGACTGATCCCACGGGAATGCCATTTTTTCTCAGTAGTTCAATTAATTGGCTACTGGAAAGGGTGCTCACTTCTGTTTGAATCAAATCGTTGATGATGGTTCGATGTTTTATTCTCGCTGAATTCGTCTCGAAGCGTTCATCTTTTACCCATTCTGGGTGGTAGAGGATTTCAGCAAGCTTTGCGAATTGTTGATCATTCCCGGCAGCAACTGCGATCACGCCATCTTGGCACGTAAAAGTAGTGTAGGGCACGATAGTTGGATGGCCATTCCCATAGCGCCCCGCCTCCTTTCCGGTGGCCAGATGGCTATTACCCACATTAGCAAGGAGAGAAATGGAAGTATCAAATAAGGAGACTTCAACAGCTTGGCCTTTACCAGTTTTGTAACGCGCTAACAGCCCCGCCTGAATTGCATTGGCAGCCATCATGCCAGTTGCCAGATCCACAATGGCAACTCCATACTTGCTTGGCTCACCATTTTCTTTACCTGTAATACTCATCAAGCCTGATTCAGCCTGCAAAATAAAGTCATAACCTGGGAGCCCAGCTTGAGGGCCAACACTTCCGTAGCCAGTAATTGAGCAGCGAATTACCATTGGTGCGTTTACTTCAAACCAAGTAGAATCAAACCCCCATTTTTCTAATGTGCCACTTTTAAAGTTCTCAAGCAGCACATCAAATTTGGGGATGAGGGATGCTAACAACTTTTTCCCATCTGGCTTTGAAAAATCGATGGTGATCCCTCGTTTGTTTCGATTGCAACCTAAAAAATAAGCTGATTCGCCTTCAAGAAAAGGGGGCCCCCATCCACGAGTGTCATCACCGAAATTAGGTGATTCCACTTTTACGACATCGGCGCCTAAATCTCCCAATAACTGGCCACACCAAGGTCCTGCTAAAACACGACTCAGGTCTAAAACCTTAAATCCTGCTAAGGCTCCAGCGTTTATTGGGGTATTGGCCATTTATGTTCCTTGGTCAATCGCGCATATCAGGAGGCGCGTTCAGATTTTTCCGGAAACCGTCCATGTAATCGTCTAAGGCCGCTTTATTTTTTAATCGGAACTGTTGGAAATCTGGCTTGCGACCCTCGAGGAATGCATTCATACCTTCGAGACTCTCTTCTGATCCCCATACATGCGCCAATAATTCCATGCCATGTTGCCATGATGCGTAAAGTTGATCCGATTCAAAATTCAAACTCTTTTTGGTCATGCGAATAGTTTGTGAACTATTCGCTTTGATGCTCTCGCACCACGCCAATGTTTCAGACAGCAGATCTTCTTCGGGTACACATTTATTGATTAAGCCAATTCTTTCAGCCTCTTTTGCTTCAAAACGCTTTGCAAGAAAAATCATCTCACGGGCAATGCGTTCGCCGACTATGCGAGGTAAGTATTGTGTTGCTCCCACCGTTGGGCATGCTCCAACCTTGGCACCAGTTTGTCCGAATACCGATTTTTCTGAGCCAATCACCAAGTCACACCAGAGAGCTAACTCATGTCCGCCGCCAACGCACCATCCATTGACCATTGCAATCGTTGGAATTGGCACCCCGCGAATCGCCATTGCCAGGCCGAGCATTCGGTCGTTCCACATTGCACCATTTGTAAAAGTTAGCCGTTTCATTGCATAAAAGTCGCCGCCTGCTGAAAAGGCCTTATTTCCCGCCCCAGTAAATACAATGCATGCAATTGACGGATCTTCGCGTGTAAGCTTTACAGCATCAATCATTTCATCCAAGGTTTGCTCCCGGAATGCATTTAGCACTCTTGGGCGATTGATTGTGATCCAAGCAACTTGTTCCTTTACTTCAAAAAGGATATCTTTATATGGCTTTTCTGGTACCAGGCTCATGCTATCTCCATCTGTTATATTAATTTAATTATCCGAATAAAGTTTTTTAACTTTGCATACATTAGATTATCATAACTTTAAACACACTTTTTTTTAATAATATTTTTTAAATATCCGAATAAATTGGAGACTTTTTTATGATGCCAGTCAATTCTGACGCCCATGGCAATTCTTCTGTAGAGTTTTTTGGCCTCAAAATTCCTTTTTTAGCTTATTTAGGTGTGGTGCCCGAGTTTGCTGAAGGCGGCAAATCTCGCATTAGCCTAGTGATGAAACCAGAGTTTGAGAATAGTTTTCAGATTGCTCATGGCGGAGTTGTTATGACTTTATTGGATTTTGCGATGGGGGCGGCCGCCAGAAGCACTACTAACCAGGCCCTAGGTGCCATGACTATTGATATGACCGTGAGTTTTCTGCGACCCAGTATTGGCAAGATAGCTGTGGAGGGTACTGTTCTGAAGTCCGGGAAAACGATTCATTATTGCGAGGCTGTTGTTCTTAATGAGGCAGGGGAGGTAACAGCCAAATCCAGCGGTACGTTTATGCTGAGAAGATAGTATTTACAGGGACATAATAGATATATTATTTATAAGAATTATGTTATTTAAGATATTTTAGGAATTATTAAAGGCTTATTAGCCCTTAGGTTATGGGTAATAGCCTGATATATAGTCTGACATAGATTCTGACTTATTAATATCTGTATATAATGAGATTCAGAAATAATTATTTCTTTATTTTATAAAACCTATATCCGGAGAATTTACTAAATGTCCTCATATAAAGAGCTTTTAGCCCAACGTGAACAGTTGGATAAACAGATTAAAGAAGCAGTTCTACGTGAAAAAGCTGAGGGTATTACCAAAGCTAAGCTGATTATTGAACAATACGATTTAACGGCATCAGACTTATTCAGTCGTAAAGTCGGTGGGCGTAGCTCAAGTGGGAAGGTAGCTCCAAAGTACCGCAATCCATCTAATGGTGATACCTGGACTGGTCGTGGTAAGGCACCAAAATGGATCGAAGGTAAGGATCGTAGTAACTTTTTGATTTAAAAGTATTTCATAACTTATTGATATTATTATATTTAATTAAATAAAGGCTACTCAGTGTAAATTGAGTGGCCTTTATTCATTGCTGATATACCTCAATACTTCAGGCACATTTGCGATTGAGCGCCTGTATGAATATAGGCTCCAGAAGCTGGTGTCGATCTTTACCGCTGAGAGTGGTTTCAAGCTCTGGATTGGTAGCTGGATAGCCAATAATGAGAGGATTTTGGTCAATTAAGCCCTTTTCAAGCTCCTCCTGCAGTAATTCCGGGTACTGGGACCTCACGCCGACGGTATTTTCATCGGCTAAGCCTATTACTCCAGGGTGGAGTCGAATAAATCCTTCATCTACCAAAATAGGAATTCGCTGTGTGTCCCTGTTTTTGCTCAGGTAATGGATTAGGTGCACTTGCTCAACGGGGGGTATGAGGGCATCTAGAAATATCAAATCCGGCGCAATGGATACTGCTTTCATTAAGCCTTCTAGACTATCAACCGATACCTCCAGATCTACCTTTAGCTGCCAGGATTGAATAGATTCAATTAATTCATGGCTATTTTCAACCCTTCGAAATACCCCCATGGCGACACAATTTTGGGTGGCTTTTTGCCGCATAGATCTTTTTCGTCTTGTGAGCTGTTGATCGAGCGAGCTTGCCAAGATGCGGCGGTGACCGCCGCGGGTTTTCCAGGCGATTAATTCGCCTAGTTCAACCATTTTTTGGACTGTGCCCAAGGACACCTGTAATACCTTGGCGCTTTGGCGGGTACTGAGATATTCCAATTCCGGGGTAATTGCTTTCATATATTCTCAATCTCATTTATTTATTTGAAGATTTAGAGAATACGAATCAAATCAAGCAGAATCTGTCAGGAGGGGTTTAAACCTGAGTAGGAAACTTCTTATTCCGGACTTGACTGAGGATATTCGCTGCAGGACTTCAAAATCAGGGAAAGCCCTTTGCGAATTAATGGGTAATCGTGTTAAATTAGTCATGTTGTATGAGTATTCGCACAGATCAATTCGTAAAGCGGTGTAGCCGCTGAGCGAGTGGTTTTAACCACAGTTTTGATTCGGGAAACCCGATGAAAGGTGAGCATCATGATGCAAGATCAAAGAGATAGTTCCTATCTCTTCGGTGGTAACGCCCCCTATGTAGAGGAGCTCTACGAATCCTATTTGCATGATCCCGCCTCTGTGGCTGATCACTGGCGTGATTATTTTGATAATGTGAAGCAAGTCCCGGCAGCAGACGGTTCTTCGAGAACTGATATTGCCCACGGTCCTATTGTTGCTTCCTTTGCGCAGCGCGCAATGCAGGGTCCTATCCGCACGGTGTCGGCTGATTCCGCTGATTCTGCGATGGGGCGCAAGCGTGTTGCTGTTCAGCAGTTAATCGCCGCTTACCGTAACGTCGGTAATCGTTGGGCAGATATTGATCCCCTGAAACGCACTGAGCGTAAAGATATTCCCGAGCTTGATCCTGCTTTCTATGGTTTCACTGACGGCGATATGGATATCGTCTTCAACACGAGCAATACCTTCTTTGGCAAGAACCAGATGTCCTTGCGCGATTTGATGCAGGCGTTGCGCGAAACCTATTGCGGCACTCTCGGTGTCGAATACATGTTCATTGCTGACCAGACCATCAAGAAATGGTGGCAAGAAAAGTTGGAGTCGATTCGTTCAACTCCGAGATTTAATATGGATGAGAAGCGCCATATTTTGGATCGCGTTACTTCGGCAGAAGGCTTAGAGCGCTATTTGCAAGCGAAGTATGTCGGTCAAAAGCGTTTCTCACTTGAGGGTGGCGAGAGTTTCATTGCTTGTATGGATGAGCTGATTCGTGAATCAGGCTCTAAGGGTGTCCAAGAGATTGTGATTGGCATGGCTCACCGCGGCCGTTTGAATGTATTGGTGAACGTTTTAGGAAAAATGCCCTCCGATCTTTTTGCTGAATTTGAGCATAAGGGCCCAGAGACATTGCCGGCGGGTGACGTTAAATACCACCAAGGTTTCTCAAGCGATATTTCTACGCCATCCGGTCCAGTGCATCTGTCACTGGCCTTTAATCCTTCACACCTAGAAATCGTTAATCCTGTGGTCGAAGGATCTGCGCGAGCACGGATGGAGCGGCGTGGCGATATGCTAGGCGAGCAAGTCTTGCCAGTACTGGTTCACGGAGATGCGGCCATTGCAGGTCAGGGTGTTATGCAAGAAACCCTAGCAATGGCAGAAGTGCGTGGCTATTCCACAGGCGGCACGATTCATATTGTGATTAATAACCAAATTGGCTTTACGACATCTGATCCTCGTGATTTGCGTTCAAGCCTGTATTGCACTGACATCATGAAGATGATTGATGCTCCAGTGCTACACGTGAATGGCGATGATCCAGAGGCAGTCGTTTTAGCTACGAAGTTGGCAGTGGAATTCCGTACACAGTTCCACAAAGATGTCGCCATTGATATCGTTTGCTTCAGAAAGCTGGGTCACAACGAGCAAGATACCCCTGCGATGACTCAACCTTTGATGTACAAAATTATCGCTGCTCATCCGGGTACCCGTAAGTTATATGCCGATAAGTTAGAGGCTCAAGGTGTTTTACCGCTGGGTACTGGTGAATCCATGGTCAAGGAATATCGCGCTGCGATGGATGCTGGTAAGCAGACTTCAGATCCTGTTCTTAGTAATTTTAAAGGTAAATTTGCAGTGGATTGGTCTCCGTTTTTAAATAAACGCTGGACCGATGAAGCAGATACCGCCATTCCACTAACTGAGTGGAAGCGTCTTGCAGAGCGAGTTGTTTCTGTTCGCGAAGGATTTAAGGTTCACCCTTTAGTAGAAAAAGTACTGAAAGATCGTGCGGCGATGGGTCGGGGTGAAACTAATATCGACTGGGGCATGGGAGAGCATATGGCTTTCGCATCCTTAGTAGCGAGCGGATATCCAGTGCGTTTATCGGGCGAGGATAGTGGCCGCGGAACTTTTACGCACCGCCATGCAGTGTTGCATAACCAGAATCGTGAGAAATGGGACACCGGCATTTACATCCCCTTGCGCCATATCGCCAAGGATCAGGCGCCATTCTTGGTGATCGACTCTATCTTGTCTGAAGAGGCTGTATTAGGTTTTGAATATGGCTACGCAGCAGCTGAGCCAAATACCCTGACTATTTGGGAAGCGCAGTTTGGCGACTTTGCAAATGGCGCTCAGGTTGTGATCGATCAATTTATTGCCTCTGGTGAAGTCAAGTGGGGTCGCGCAAATGGCTTAGTCATGATGTTGCCTCATGGATATGAAGGGCAGGGTCCTGAGCATTCATCTGCGCGCTTGGAGCGCTTTATGCAGTTGTGCGCGGACACCAATATGCAAGTGATTCAGCCAACGACTGCAGCTCAGATTTTCCACGTACTGCGCCGTCAAATGATTCGTCAGTTCCGCAAGCCGCTAATTTTGATGACGCCAAAATCATTGCTACGGAATAAAGAAGCTGCTTCGCCATTGTCTGAATTTACTAAGGGTGGTTTCCAAACCATTATTCCTGAGCGTGATCAAACTATTGATGGCAAGAAAGTCACTCGTTTGGTGATGTGCTCGGGCAAGGTTTATTACGATTTAGCTAAAGTACGCACCGAGAAGAAACTCGATGAGGTTGCCATTATCCGTTTGGAGCAGCTCTATCCGTTCCCGCATAAAGCACTGGCCGCTGAGCTAAAGAAGTACCCGAATCTAGAGGAGGTGGTGTGGTGTCAAGATGAGCCTCAAAACCAGGGTGCTTGGTTCTTTGTTCAGCATAATATTTTAGAGAATATGTCTGAAGGTATGAAGCTGGCTTATGCAGGCCGTCCAGCATCAGCCTCACCAGCTTGTGGATATGCTCACTTGCATCAGGAACAGCAAAAGTCACTATTGACTGCAGCGTTCGCAAAATTGAAGGGTTATGTCATTACGAAGTAATCGTAGACCTAACTCCCATACATTTATAAAACAGGATTAATCATGGCTATTTTTGAAGTTAAAGTTCCCCAACTCTCCGAGTCTGTAGCAGAAGCTACTTTGTTGCAGTGGAAAAAGAAAGTCGGCGATGCCGTTGCTCAAGATGAGATCTTGATTGAAATTGAAACTGACAAGGTCGTCTTGGAAGTGCCATCTCCATCTGCTGGTGTCATTACCGAGCTTGTGATTGCTGACGGTGGCACAGTGATCGCTGAGCAATTAATTGCGAAGATAGACAGTACCGCGGTTGCTGCTGCCCCTGCACCTGTAGCCGCTCCCGTAGCTGCACCGACAGCTCCTAGCCCTGCACCAGCTAAAGCGGCACCAGCAGCAAAGTCATCTGGCGCTGCTGCTGCACCTTCAGCTGCGAAAATTCTGGCTGAAAACAATATGAGTGCGAACCAAGTTGCGGGCTCTGGCCGCGATGGTCGTGTGACTAAAGGCGATGCACTGAATGCAGTTGCTGGTGGTAACTCTCCTGCAGCATTGCCATCTGCACCAATTCCGATGGGTGACCGCCCAGAAGAGCGCGTACCCATGAGTCGTTTGCGTGCTCGTATTGCTGAGCGTTTGCTGGAGTCTCAAGCAAACAACGCCATTTTGACTACGTTTAACGAAGTGAATATGGCCCCAGTCATTGCGTTGCGCAACAAGTACAAAGATCAGTTTGAAAAAGTGCATGGCGTGAAGTTAGGCTTCATGTCCTTCTTTGTTAAAGCGGCTACCCACGCTTTGAAGAAATTCCCCTTGTTGAATGCCTCTGTTGACGGTAACGACATCGTGTATCACGGTTACTTTGACATCGGTATTGCAGTGAGCTCACCACGTGGCTTGGTAGTTCCTATTCTGCGTGATGTCGATCAAATGAATTTGGCTGATATTGAGAAGAAGATTGCTGAATTTGGTGTCAAGGCACGTGAAGGCAAGCTGTCATTGGAAGACTTAACTGGCGGTACATTCTCGATCTCAAATGGTGGTGTGTTTGGCTCGATGCTGTCGACCCCAATTATTAATCCTCCACAGTCAGCGATCTTGGGCATACATGCAACTAAAGAGCGCGCTGTGGTTGAGAATGGTCAAATTGTGATTCGCCCGATTAACTACTTAGCCTTGTCATATGACCACCGCATCATTGATGGTCGTGAAGCAGTGCTGGGCTTAGTTGCCATGAAGGATGCATTAGAAGATCCTTCACGTCTCCTCCTTGATTTATAAGCGAGCGAAACATGAGCCAATCATTTGACATATTAGTAATCGGTGGGGGCCCTGGTGGCTATATCGCCGCAATTCGAGCAGCACAATTAGGCTTTAAGGTTGCTTGTGCGGAATCCAGTGCCTATGACGATCCTAAGGGTGAGCCACGCTTAGGTGGAACATGCTTGAACGTTGGTTGTATTCCCTCTAAAGCCTTGCTTGCCTCTTCTGAGGAGTTTGAGAAGATTAGTCATCATGTTGCTGATCACGGAATTACTGTGGGCTCAGTGAAGTTAGATTCCAATAAGATGCTCGCACGCAAGGATGCGATTGTGACCAAGATGACTGCGGGTATTGGGTTCCTGTTTCGTAAAAATAAAATTACTTTATTAAAAGGCCATGCGTCTTTTGAAGGTAAGGGAGCTGACGGCTACCAAGTAAAGATTGATGGCAAGGACAAAGAAGTCGTTACCGCTAAGAATGTGATCATTGCTACTGGGTCTAAAGCACGTCATTTGCCAGGTATTCCTGTTGATAACGTATTGATCAGTGATAACGTAGGCGGTCTGAAGTTTGACTCTATTCCGAAGAAGCTTGGCGTAATTGGCGCCGGTGTCATTGGTTTGGAGTTGGGTTCGGTATGGCGTCGTGTGGGTTCTGATGTGACTATCCTTGAAGCGCTACCTACTTTTTTAGGAGCTTGCGATCAAGGCGTAGCCAAAGAAGCCCAAAAGATCTTTGCTAAGCAGGGTCTTAAAGTCAATATGGGCGTCAAGATTGGTGATGTCAAAGCCGATAAAAAAGGCGTTGTTATTAACTACACGGATAGTGATGGCAAGGCCCAAAAATTAGAGTGTGATCGCTTAATTGTTTCGGTTGGTCGTGTACCCAATACCGAGAAATTGGGTCTGGATAAGATTGGCCTAAAAGTAGACGAGCGGGGCTTTATCCCGGTAGACGACCATACTTGCGCAACTGCTGCGCCAGGTGTTTATGCCGTAGGTGACGTAGTGCGTGGACCGATGCTAGCCCATAAGGCTGAAGATGAGGGTGTCCTCGTTGCCGAAGTCATTGCTGGACAAAAGCCCCACATTGATTACAACTGCATCCCTTGGGTAATTTATACCGATCCAGAAATTGCTTGGGTTGGTAAAACTGAAGAGCAACTCAAGCAAGCTGGCATTGCTTATAAAGCTGGTCAATTTCCATTTGCTGCTAATGGTCGTGCCCTCGGCATGGATCGTGCCGAAGGTTTTGTCAAAGTTCTGGCCGATGAAAAAACAGATGAAATTTTAGGTGTTCATATCATTGGCCCTAATGCTTCTGACTTAATTGCCGAAGCAGCTGTAGCGATGGAATTTAAAGCCGCAGCTGAAGATATTGCCCGTATTTGTCACCCACATCCAAGCTTATCGGAAGTAGTTCGCGAGGCTGCATTAGCTACGGATAAACGTGCATTAAATATGTAATTGAAAGCATTAGAGTACTACCATCAAGAGCTAAAGGCGCGTGGGTACCAAAGCGACCCCGCGCAGTTAGCCGCTATTGAGCGTTTGCAAGCTTGTGAAGATGAGTGGGTTGCTTATAAAGAAATCCGCAGCAACGGTCTCAAAAAGAAACTTTTTCATCCTAAGCTGCCCCGTGGCGTTTATCTGTGGGGTGGAGTAGGTCGCGGCAAATCCTTCTTAATGGATTGTTTCTTTGCTGCATCCCCTCTTGAGAAAAAGATTCGTATCCATTTTCATGAATTCATGCGAGAAGTGCACCGCGAACTTCATGAGCTCTCTGGAATGGCCGATCCCCTAGATGAGCTTGCGAAAAGAATTGCCGAGAGATATCGACTCATTTGTTTCGATGAGTTTCATATTAATGACATTGCTGATGCGATGATTTTGTATCGTTTGTTGCGCGCGCTTTTTGAAGACCGCGTGCAATTTGTAATGACTTCAAACTATCAGCCTAATCAGCTTTATCCAGATGGTCTTCATCGCGATCGTCTGCTACCGGCCATTCAATTACTAGAAGATCAGCTTGACATCCTGAATGTGGATGCAGGTAATGACTATCGACGTGTACAGATGGCTCAAGTTCAGGCCTACCTAACACCAGTAAATGCTCAAACCCATTTTGTCTTAATGCAGATGTTTCAGACACTGATTGGCAATCAAAAAGAAACTGCTAGACCAGTTTTACGTATTGAGTCCCGCGAATTAAGACCTTTGCACATGGCCCAGGGGATTGTTTGGTTTGACTTTCAAACCTTGTGCTGTGGCCCTAGATCCCAAAACGACTATTTAGAGATTGCCAACCAGTTTTCTACGGTCATTTTGTCTGGCGTACCTTATATGCCACCCAGAATGACTAATGAGGCGCGGCGGTTTATTTGGCTGATTGATGTACTTTATGACCATAAAATCAAATTAATCATCTCTGCAGAGCTTCCTGCGGTCGATTTGTATACCGAAGGCCAAATTACCAGTGAATTTGCCAGAACCGTATCCCGCTTGATTGAGATGCAATCCCGGGATTACCTAGATGCACCTCGTCGGGTAATAGATACGAGCTTGACCTAAAATAGGCTTATGACTAGAAATCTTAGCCTCAATGCAGATTTACACTGCCATTCGGTAGTCTCTGACGGTACCTTAACTCCGGAAGAGCTGGCGGAGCGTGCCCATGCCAATGGCGTACATCTCTGGGCACTGACTGATCATGATGAATTGGGCGGTCAGGAGCGGGCTCGAGCTGCTGCGAGCGCATTGGGAATGGATTATTTATCTGGGGTAGAAATTTCAGTAAGCTGGATGGGTCAGACGATTCACATTGTCGGCCTAGGAATTGATGCGACTCACGCGGGAATTTTAGAGGGCTTGCGGCGTACTCGTGAGGGTCGCGGTAACCGTGCCAAGCAGATGGCCGAACAACTACTCAAAGTAGGAATCCCTGGTGCCTACGAAGGCGCCCTTCATTTTGCAGGTAATCATGACCTGATTTCTCGTACGCATTTCGCTCGTTTTTTAGTTGAGCAGGGAATCTGTCGTGACACCGAACATGTCTTTAAAAATTACCTAGTTGAAGATAAGCCAGGCTATGTGCCCCACCTATGGGCAACGCTAGATGATGCGGTTTCTTGGATCAAGACAGCGGGTGGTGCCGCAGTGATTGCGCACCCTGGGCGTTACAAGTTGAGCGCTCTGCAGATGGATGAGCTCTACAAGCATTTTAAGGAAATCGGTGGCATAGCTATTGAGGTGATTACCGGTAGTCATAGCCCAAATCAATATCAAACCTATGGCAAGATTGCCCAGCAGTATGGATTTTTAGCCTCCCGAGGATCTGATTTTCATGATCCCAAAGAGAGTTATATCGATCTTGGCACCTTACCTCATTTGCCCGATCATTTAACTCCAGTATGGTCACTCTTTCATTGAGTGGCCTTTTACTCCGAACAATTTTAATTACCCTTAAAGAATAACAACCAAGATGTTTGAAGAACGCGTTCTCTCTGGCATGCGACCAACTGGTAGCTTGCATCTGGGCCATTACCATGGCGTTTTAAAAAATTGGGTTCGCTTGCAGTCTGAGTATCCTTGCTACTTTTTTGTTGCAGATTGGCATGCTTTAACCACTCACTATGAAACACCGGAAGTGATTGAACAATCCGTGTGGGATATGGTGATTGATTGGTTGGCTTGTGGTGTTGATCCAAACCAAGCGACCCTATTTATTCAGAGTAAGGTGCCTGAGCATGCAGAACTATTTTTACTGCTAGCGATGGGAACTCCTTTAGGTTGGTTGGAGCGCGTGCCAACCTATAAAGATCAGATTGAAAAACTCAAAGAAAAAGATTTGCAGACCTATGGTTTTTTGGGCTACCCCTTATTACAAGCTGCTGATATTTTGATGTATCGAGCGCAATTTGTGCCGGTAGGTGAAGATCAGGTGCCGCACGTAGAGATGACGCGTGAAGTAGCGCGTCGTTTTAATTATCTTTATGGTCGTGAGCCAGGCTTTGAAGAGAAGGCATTGGAGGCGGTCAAAAAACTCGGTAGTAAGCGCGCCAAAATGTATGCCGAGTTACGCGTTGCCTTTCAGGAGCGGGGCGATGATGAAGCCTTGGAGCAAGCGAAGGCATTGTTACAAGAAGCGCAAAGTCTCTCCATGGCAGATCGTGAGAGATTGTTTGGTTTCTTAGAGGGTGCCCGTAAAATTATTTTGCTCGAGCCGCAAGCTTTACTCACAACGGCCTCACGGATGCCCGGCATCGATGGGCAAAAGATGTCGAAGTCTTACGGCAACACGATTAGTATTCGTGAAAAACCTGAAGAGGTGATTCGTTCAATTCGGACTATGCCAACGGATCCCGCGCGGGTGCGCAGAACTGATCCAGGCGATCCAGCTCGTTGCCCAGTGTGGCAACTGCATACGGTGTATTCGAATGAGGACACGAAAACTTGGGTTCAAAAAGAATGTCAATCCGCAGGTATCGGTTGCTTAGAGTGCAAGCAGCCCGTGATTGATGCCATTTTGGCTGAGCAGCAGCCCATGTTTGAGCGTGCCCAGAAATACCTAGATGATCCAAGCTTATTGCGCTCCATCATTGCCGATGGTTCCGATAAAGCGCGTAAGGTTGCCCAAGAGACCATGCGTGAAGTTCGCGAGTCCATGGGCTTAGCCTACGACTAAGGCCACTCCTTTGACTTTAAGCCATCATCTGATAACAGATGCTTCACCATGGGTGAAACGTTTTGCCCCAATCATTCCCAAAGACGGGGTGGTGCTGGATTTAGCTTGTGGTGCCGGCAGGCATAGCGCTTTGCTCGCCTCTCTAGGCCATCCTATCTTGGCTGTAGATCAGGATATTTCCCTGATTGAGTCACTGCAAAGTGCGTCTGTTCAAGCCCTCAAACTGGACCTTGAAGGCTCCGATTGGCCATTACTCGGGAAGTTTTTTTCTGGGATTGTGGTGACCAACTATCTTTACCGCCCATTTTTAGATGAATTACCCAAAATGCTCAGTGAGGGCGGTGTTCTGATCTATGAAACCTTCGCTGACGGAAATGCTGCATTTGGCAAACCCGCGAACCCGAGTTTCTTGCTCAAACCCACCGAATTGCTGGCTTTGGCGGAGCGATCAGGCCTGAAAGTGATCGCCTATGAGGATATTTACCTCGATCAGCCTAAACCAGCGATGGTTCAGCGAATCTGTGCTGTAAAAGGGCATTTAAAAGGACTCATTCCGTTACAATTTGGTGGTTAACATTCAGATGATTCAGACACATTCAGTGACTACAACAACACATTCTCAGGCCAGTAAAAAACCAATCGCCGGCAGCATGCCCGCTATTGTGACGCCGATGCTAGAAGACGGGAGCTTAGACTTTCCAGCTTTACGTTCTTTGCTGGACTGGCATGTTGAGCAAGGCACTGATGGCATTGTGATTGTGGGAACTAGTGGTGAATCTCCCACGGTTTCTGTGGAAGAGCATTGCGAGCTGATTAAAGTCACTGTTGATCATATTGCTGGCCGCATTCCGGTAATTGCTGGTACAGGCGGTAATTCCACTACAGAAGCAATTGAGTTAACGCAGTTTGCTAAATCTGTTGGCGCCGATGCTAGCCTGCAAGTAGTGCCTTATTACAATAAGCCAACTCAAGAGGGCATGTACGCCCACTTTAAAAAGATTGCTGAGTCGGTTGATTTGCCGGCTATTCTCTATAACGTTCCCGGTAGGACTGTTGCGGACCTGGCTGGCGAGACCACCGTTCGCTTGGCAGCGGTGCCAGGCATTATTGGTATTAAAGATGCCACTGGTAGTATCGAGCGCGGGACGCTGTTATTAGCCGATCTCAAACGTGCTGGATACCAAGATTTCTCAGTATTTTCTGGCGACGATTTGAGCGCGGCTATGTTGATGCTGATGGGTGGCAAGGGCAATATTTCTGTTACTGCTAATATCGCTCCACGCTTGATGCATGAATTATGTCAGGCTGCAATGTCAGATGATGTTGTCAGGACACGTGCGATTCAATATCAACTACTCGCTGTTCATAAAGCGATGTTTACTGAGGCTAATCCGATCCCCGTGAAATGGGCCCTGCATGAGATGGGTAAAGTGACCGCTGGTATTCGTTTGCCTTTAACCCCCTTGAGTGTTGCCTTACGCGAACCTCTGAAAGTTGCAATGAAACAGGCTGGCCTACTATGATTAATTTGTTTCAAGTTCTGCGTCAACATTGCGCAACCCTACTGATACTGTCTTTGACCAGCTTTGCTTTGTTGGGTTGTAAATCGATTGGCACAAACGATACGGTGGATTACAAGTCTGCTGGTGCAGTTCGTGGCCCTAATTTATCTTATCCGCCAGACCTGATTACGGCTCAAGCAGATCGTCGTTACATTGTTCAAGACGGCGCTGCTACGATGTCGGAATATAACGCTGCAGTAAAAAAATCAGTACAGACCCGTAAAAATGTCATGACTGGTATTCCGGGTATGCGAATTGCTCGTGACGGTGAGCGTCGCTGGCTAGTTGTTGAAAAACCAGCTCCAGAGTTGTACCCCCAGATTAAAGATTTTTGGCAAGAAAATGGTTTCTTGCTAGTAATCGATTCACCATCGACTGGAATCATGGAGACTGATTGGGCAGAGAACCGAGCCAAGATTGCTCAGGATTTCATTCGCTCGTTTATCGGTGGCGCTCTAGACTCCCTCTATGACACTGGTGAGCGTGATAAATATAAAACTCGTCTGGAAGTCAGTAAGCCAGGCGAAACCGAGATTTATATTACCCAACGTGGTGCGATTGAAAAATGCGTCACTGATAGTACCGCTTCATGTATTTCTACCATTTGGACTCCTCGTCCGAATGACCCTGAGCTCGAAGCAGCTTTCTTGGCGCGCTTGATGGAGCGCCTTGGTATGACACAAGAGATGGCCAAAGCCCAAGTTGCGGTTCCTTTAGGTCCTAAAACTCCAAAGGCAAAATTGGTACAAGAGGGTGTGAATACCGCTCATATTGATTTGGCAGCAGGCTTTGACCGCGCGTGGCGTGATACAGGCCTTGCTCTAGATCGATCCAACTTTACAGTTGAGGATCGTAACCGCGCAAACGGTATTTACTATGTGCGTTACGTTAATCCAAAAGATTTAGGCGACACCAAAGGCTTCTTTACTAATCTGTTTAGCAGTAAAGATGACTCAAGCTTGAAGGCGAAGAAATATCTCGTAGTGCTTAAGTCTACCGGTGAAAATACCTCTCGGGTCGATGTTCAAAATGCTGATGGTAAGCCAGAAAATACGCCGGCTGGATTGCAACTCTTAACTTTGCTGACCGAGCAAATGTCTCGATAGTTTTTGTTGCTTGGATAATTTGAGGCATTAAAAAAGCCGCTGAAATAAACCTCAGCGGCTTTTTGCTTCTGTAAGAAGATTACTTCTTAGCGTCAGCAGCAGGAGCAGCAGGAGCAGCAGCAGGAGCCGCTGGTGCAGCAGGAGCATCAGCAGCAGGTGCAGCAGCAGGAGCTGCTACTACTGGTTTTGCTTCTTCTTTTTTACCGCAAGCGGCCAAAGCGATTGCCAACATTGCTACGAGTGCTAGTGACTTCTTCATTTGTAATTCCCTTTTAAAAAATCAACTTAAATAACTGTTTATCAATACTTAGAAAGCTCAGGGTTAGCCCTTAGGTACTTTCCAGCATTCATTATAGCCACTCCCTAATCTAACCCTCAAATAAAAGCCAGCCTGCCCCAAAGGCTTCTAGCAAGCTATTGTTGGACTTGATTTCTCCGCTAGCTCCTTGATATTGCTTCTTTTGGGCTAGTAGTCGCCAGACCTTCTGGGTTGAGCTTGTTTGCCCGCTAGTCATATCTTCACCGTTGCAATAAATTGTTTTACCCAGTGCCAGCAAGCGCGTTTGGGGATGTGGCATCAAGGTGTGTTTATTTAAGTGCCGACTAAACTCTTGAGCGGAATAGTGGCTTGACGCACTATCGAAGTAAGCCTGAGGCTTGGACTCACTCAGATAAGCAGCGATTCCAGGCAGAAATGTGTCAATCTGATTAAGTTTTAAGCTACTTAATTTTTGGGCTAATTGTCTAATCATTTCATCGGGTAGTTGCTCGGGTAAGTGAGTTGCCATTTGCCCAGGGTCGGCGAAACGCTTGTCAAGTTCCGGTATGGCTTCTAAGGATTCAGCCAAACGCCAGAGGCCCTCTTGCAAGATTTCTTTATAGCTTTGCGCCCTAAATCCTACTGACCAAGTTTGACAGCCGGGGTCTAAAGCAATGCCATCATGGGCAATTTGCGGAGGTAGGTAAAGCATATCGCCGGGATTTAAATCCCATATTTGTTCGGACTGAAAGTGTTGCAAGATCTTTAAGGGAAGTTTGGGATTTAAAGTGAGATCGCTTTGCTCTGAAATGCGCCAACGTCTGCGTCCCGCCATCTGAATTAAAAAGACATCATATGAATCAAAGTGAGGACCAACGCCACCACCGGGTCCAGCAATACTAATCATCAGATCATCTAAGCGAGCATCTGGAATAAAACGAAACCAAGAAAGTATTTTTGCAGCGGCTGGATGGTGAGCTTCCATACCTTGCAACAATAAGGTCCAGTCAGGCGTATCCAGCGAGGGGATGGATTTCTTTTTAAATGGACCCTGGATAAAGCTCCAAGGCTTGGCTCGAATTAATCGGGACTCGAGTGCCTGATCGTCAGCCATAGCGAAAAGCTCCGTTGGTGAAATCGGGCTTAGCAAAGGCTGGCCCGACTGCTGGGCTAGCTCAAAAGCAGGGATGGCGCCTCGCACCAGCAGAGGCTTTTTATGCCAAAAGGACTTCATGAACTTTTCGGGGCTAATCCCCCCCAAAAGGGCCCACGGACAATCTAGAGGGAGGTTTTGGGGTGCCTGTGGCGGATCATAGGCTTTGCTCAAGTAAAATACGGTCATATTGGTAAGAGGCAATTTAAAACACAATGTTGAATGAATTACGCATGAAGATCGAAAAAAATACGGTAGTTTCCTTGCGCTACAAATTAACTGATGCGCAAAACAATATTATCGAGGAACCTGATTCTCCGATGGTATACCTGCATGGCGGCTATGAGGGTACTTTTCCGAAGATTGAAACCTTATTAGATGGTCAAGATGTAGGTTACGAGGCCAGTATTCAGCTTGAGCCAAGCGAGGCGTTTGGTGAGTACGATCCTGAGTTGTTAAAGATTGAGCCACGCGCACGTTTTCCGGAGCCTTTAGAGGTAGGAATGCAGTTCGAGGGCGTACCCGATGAAGAAGAGGGTGATGCTGCTGATGATGAAGATGATGAGCCTCTAATTTATACCGTAACCGATGTCGCTGATAGCCAAGTAGTTTTAGATGGCAATCATCCGCTGGCGGGTATGGCTTTGCGTTTTTGGGTTCAAGTTGAAGATATTCGCGCTGCTACCGACGAAGAAATTGAAAACCGCTTTCCTGAAGGTGCCCAAGCATTTGCCTTCGGAATGCCTCAAGATGAATTAGATCTATCTGATGAAGAACTGCCCGGAGCCATTATCAGCACTGGCGGTTCATCGCCAACCCTGCATTAATTTACTCTTTAAGCCATTCTTTTAAGGCCCCAAGGTCACGCTTGGTGTCACTGGATTCGCTAGCCTCAGATGAAGGCGTGTTACTCAGTTTTGCTAGCGCCTTCTCGAGCGCAACAATTTTGGCTTCTTGCTCGAGGGTGGCGTCTATCAAACCTTTTAAAGCCAAAGACACTGGATCATCTACGTTCGGCGTTACTCCATAAGCAGAGAAATATTCTTTAGCTTTGCTGCCTGGAGTACTTGCCTGAGGTAAATCAGGATGTAGGATGCGAGCGGGTATTCCAACTGCAGTAGCTCCAGCAGGAATTTCCTTCAGCACCACTGCATTCGATCCAACACGAGCACCGTCACCTACAGTAAATCCTCCCAACACTTTAGCTCCAGCGCTAATGACTACGCCTTTACCTAAAGTAGGGTGACGCTTCACGCCTTTGT
The DNA here is from genome assembly GCA_040400535.1 of Polynucleobacter sp. Lineage (GTDB taxonomy): Bacteria > Pseudomonadota > Gammaproteobacteria > Burkholderiales > Burkholderiaceae > Polynucleobacter. The sequence goes on from JBBAQC010000016.1 coordinate 19,979, forward strand.
ATAAAGAAGTTCCACCCAAGGTAACACCTTGGTAGATGGTGCAATCATCACCAATTTCAGTAGTTTCTCCAATGACGATGCCAAGGCCGTGGTCTAAAAAAACGCGCCGACCAATCTTTGCTCCAGGATGAATTTCAATGCCGGTAATGAAGCGAGCCAGCATCGATAGAAGACGGGCAACCCATTTCAAGCCAAGGTTCCAAAGACCATGCGACAGCCGATGAATCCACACAGCGTGCAAACCGGGGTAGCACGTAATCACCTCTAGGCGATTTCTGGCGGCAGGGTCACGAATAATGATGGAGTCGACTTGGTCGAAAAGCGAATTAAGCATATTTCAATTTTAACGGGTAAAAGCTGAATTTATTTTCTCAGGAGCATCTGCTTGGCAATACCGCGCAGGAGGTCGATTTCTTCCTTGTGCAGTCGTGTTCTGGAAAATAGGGCTTGTAGGCGGGGCATCAGTTTTTTGGGATTGGCAGGGTCTAGATAGCCAATAGCCTCCAGACCTTCGCGCCAATGCTCCAACATGGCGGCTACAGCTGCAGGATCTGCATACTGCACAGGATCTGGCGATGGCTCAATGCCCTGTGAGCGCGTTAATGCTACATCTTCACTCAGAGCCTCCCTCAGTGTAAAGGCGCAAACCATAACGGCCTGAGCTAAGTTCAGTGATGGATAGAGGGGGTTAGCATCTAGCCAAACTCGATGGGTGCATAAAGATAGATGGTGATTATCTAAGCCAGTGCGCTCAGGACCAAAGAGGAGTGCAACCCGTTGATTGCCTGATATGGCGGCCTTGATTAAATGACGAGCATCCGCCCAACTCAGGGCGGGTGGACCGAATTCGCGATCGCGACTAGTGAGGCCTAAGACTAGGCTACAGTCCTGTACAGCGGACTCGAGTAGCCCAGATTCTTGGCTAGATTCTAGGACATCAGCGGCGCCACTGGCTAATGCGATAGCTTCAGCCGCTTGAGCAACGCCAGGGATTTTGGGGGAAATCAGACGTAGCTCACTAAAGCCCATCGTTTTGAGTGCGCGAGCAGTAGAGCCCACGTTTCCGGGGTGGCTGGTTTCAACTAAAACCCAGCGTAGTAACTGTGCTTGCGTGCTATTCATGAGGGTAAAGAATTTTTGGGCTCAAGTAGGCTATGGGGGTTAAAGGGGAGCAATCGTTTAGAATCAAAGTGTTTGCTCCTTATTGTCCTGCAGTTTGCAATCTGTTGAGCTTGTTCTTATTTAATTTGTCCATCAAAACTATGCATCCCATGTTAAATGTGGCCGTTAAGGCTGCCCGTCGTGCCGGAACCGTAATTAATAGAGCGTCCCTCAATTTAGAGCGACTTCAGGTTGATCGTAAGCAGCATAATGACTTTGTCACAGAAGTTGACAGACAGGCTGAGGCAGCGATCATTGAAACGCTCAGTGAAGCTTATCCAAGTCATGGTTTTTTAGCTGAAGAAACCGGCGCTCAAAATGCGGATGCTGAAAATGTCTGGATCATTGATCCACTAGATGGCACAACTAATTTTATTCATGGCTTTCCGCAATATGCAGTTTCGATTGCTCTGTCTGTGAATGGGGTAACTCAACAGGCGGTCGTGTACGACCCTACTCGCGATGAACTCTTTACCGCTACCCGTGGCTCTGGAGCTTATTTAGATCGTCGGCGCTTACGAGTTGCCACTCAAGATCGTTTGGCTAGCTGTTTGCTTGGCACCGGTTTCCCCTATCGCGAAGATCAAGATTTAGAAAAATACTTAAAAATCTTTGCTTCAATGTCCCGTCAATGTGCTGGTCTTCGTCGACCTGGCGCAGCTTCTCTTGATTTAGCTTATGTAGCCGCTGGTCGTTACGACGGATTTTTTGAAAGTGATCTCAAGCCCTGGGATATGGCTGCAGGTGCTTTACTGATTACTGAAGCAGGCGGCTTAGTCGGTAATTACCGAGGCGAAGAGGGCTTCTTGCAAAGCGGCGAAGTGATGTCTGCAAACCCTCGGATCTTTGCTCAGATGGTGCAGTGCTTATCTCCCTATTCGAAGTGCTAAGCGATATTTCTTAAACTTTGATGAGGTCGGCGTAATGAACGCCAGTGTGATTGATCAGTAGTGCGCTCGCTCGTGGCCGTCCGCTATCTGGGTGGTCCAAGTCCCAATCAGATAAGACCCAGCGCTGCCATACTTGTTCCCCAGATTGCTCTTGATGGTATCCGGGTAGATGTGTGTGACCATGAATCAACTGATTACTGGATTGATCTTTGAGGGCTGCAGCGCAGGCTGCTATGGTGACATCGGTTTTTACTCGCACCCCTTCAGTAGTCACTTGGACTGCGCGCTGGTATTGCATGCCACTATTACTACGTAAGTGATTTGCAATCGAACGACGCCAAGCCAAAGGCAATTGTAAGAATAATTTTTGCAACCAAGGCTTACGAACCCAACCGCGAAAAACTTGATAGCCAACATCGGCGGTACACAAGGAATCGCCATGGCACAAAACATATTCTGAGCCAGCAAGATTGACTTTGCTGGGGTCAGGTAGGAGCGTCATGCCAGTCTTACTTAAAAAATGGGCTCCCACTAAAAAGTCTCGATTGCCATGAAGGTAATAAGTTTTGACTTTGGTGGAAAGTGTGGCGAGCGCCCGTTTGACTTCCTGCTGAAAAGGCGAATGCAGGGCTGCATCATCACCAACCCAGTACTCAAAAAGATCTCCCATGATGAATACAGCTTCAACCTGAGGACCTTCTTTTTCACAAAAATCAAAGAATCGTTGCGCCGTCAATGGCATTGAGGGCGTGAGATGCAAATCAGAAATGAGCAGCGCGCTCGCGTATTGCAACATCATTCCTCGAGAATGCTAGCCTTTTCAAGCAGGACGTCTTGTGCAGGAACATCTTGATGAAAACCAGTAGTGCCAGTTTTGACTTTGCGAATAACATCAACTACATCCAAGCCATCGGTCACTTTACCAAAAACAGCGTAGCCCCAACCTTGTGCATTGGGCGCAGTATGGTTCAAGAAATCATTGTCATTGACGTTAATGAAAAACTGGGCTGTTGCCGAGTGTGGGTCACTAGTGCGAGCCATAGCGACTGTGCCACGATCATTTTTTAAGCCATTATTGGCTTCGTTCTCAATTTGAGCGCCAGATTTTTTCTCTTTTAGACCAGCAGTCATACCGCCGCCTTGAATCATGAAGTTATCAATCACGCGATGAAAAACAGTACCATCATAGTGCCCGTTTTTCACGTACTCTAAAAAATTAGCTACTGTTTTTGGCGCTTTGGCAGCATCGAGTGTGAGAGTGATATCACCGTGATTAGTTTTGAGTAGAACTTGAGTCATATTGAATTTACCTTGTGTTGGGTTAGTAGATAAAGTTAGAAGATAAAGATAGTAAAGAATTATTTTGCAATGGGCTTAATGGGAGCAGCCGCCTTTTTAGGGGGCTTGAGTATTTCCATCAAAGCTTTTGAGCGATTGGTATATTGACGCTGATTCAGTAAAGCGTCTTTTGCGGCATTGTCATAGGCTTGGGCGCCGAGTCGAATATAGACTTCACCTAAATTGGCGGAGGCAACCGTATAACTTGGGCGTAACTTTAGGGCGAGCTCCAAATAGTCTCTTGCCTCAATCCAGTTACCTTGGTTTGATGCGAGAGCTGCTAAGTTGTTATAGGGTTCTGGCAATTCCGGAAATTGCTGGGTAATTTCAATTAAGGTTTTTTTGGCCTCTTCCCATTGACGCATTTCAATCTGCATGCGGGCTTTGACATAACGTAATTGGACGTTAGCTGGGGTTTTCTTGAGACGTTGATTAATGAGATCAATGGCTTCAGGATATTTCTTGGCTTTTACCAACTTTTCGACATCAGATGGAACCCCATTTTTAGTGACGGGGTCTGGCTCAATAATCAAAAAAGATAAAAATGGAACCGCCACAGAGTCTGATAGCTCAGTACTCAATTGATCGTACCCCGCATCATTACCAGCTAGTCTTGGGGGGTCATTTGGACCATAAGAGCCAAGATAGGGGGCCTGGGCAGACTGGGCTTTGCTAGGCTCTGAGGGCATGGCATTCAGTGCTTTAATTTCGGCTTCTGCCAGCTGTTGACCAGGGGTGCTACAGCCCGTTAGGAGAAGGGCTAGATAAATGGCGCTCAAGCCACCCAAAAGGGCTGGACGAAGAAAAAAAAGGTTGGCTGGCATAGTGGCTGGGGTGAAAAACGGACTCATTCGATATACTCAGCGCTCAGTCTAACAAATTGGCGTTACTTGCCCACCTTAATTGCCTCTATGCTGCAAATTCATAACACCCTTAGTCGTTCAAAGCAGGCTTTTAAACCGATCGAAGCCGGCAAAGTGAAGCTGTATGTCTGCGGAATGACGGTCTACGACTTTTGCCACATTGGGCATGCCCGGGTCATGATTGTGTTTGATATGGTGGTGCGCTGGTTGCGCGCAAGTGGCTACGAAGTGGTTTATGTCCGCAATATCACGGATATTGATGACAAGATTATTCATCGTGCAATTGAGAACGGTGAACCTATTTCTGTGCTGACACAACGCTTTATCGATGCCATGCACGCAGATTCGGATCAATTGGACTTACTGGAACCAGATCATGAGCCCCGTGCTACTGATTACATTACGCAAATGCAGGGCATGATTGGGCGCTTGATTGAAAAAGAATTAGCTTATCCAACACAAAACGGCGATGTGAATTTCGCAGTGCGTTTATTTCCAGGGTACGGTCAACTATCTGGCAAATCCTTAGACGAGCTCAATGCAGGTGAGCGCGTTGCGATTGATGGCGGTAAGCGTGATCCCTTAGATTTTGTGTTGTGGAAAGCTGCGAAGACAGAAGAGCCTGCAGATACCCGTTGGAAGTCTCCCTGGGGGGAAGGTCGCCCTGGCTGGCATATCGAATGTTCTGCTATGTCCTGTGATTTACTAGGTGAGCACTTTGATATTCATGGAGGTGGTGCTGATTTGCAGTTCCCGCATCACGAGAATGAAATTGCCCAAAGTGAAGGCGCTCTTTACGGCCAAGATCATCAGCCAGAGGATGAGCCTTTTGTGAAGTACTGGATGCATAACGGGCATATTCGGGTGAATGAAGAAAAAATGTCCAAGTCATTGGGCAATTTTTTCTTAATTCGTGACGTCTTAAATAAATTTGATGCTGAAGTACTGCGCTTCTTTATTTTGCGCGCCCACTATCGCAGCCCGGTTAACTATAGTGATATGCAGCTTGAGGAGGCTCGCTCAGGCTTGCTGCGTCTTTATACTGCTTTGGCGCAGGTGTCTATCCATGACCAGTCTATAGACCCCAATGCTGTATGGGCTCAACGTTTCGCTGCTGCTATGAATGATGACTTCAATACACCTGAGGCCATCGCTACTCTATTTGATTTGGCGACTGAAGTGAATTGTACTCAGGGTGCAGAAAAGATTCTGTTAGCCAGTACCCTGAAAGGCTTGGCTAAAACGCTCAATTTTTTACAACGTGATCCAACTCTGTTTTTACAAGCCGGTTCACGCGTGGGTGAAACAGGTTTATCAGCAGCTAGTATTGAGGAGCAGATTGCTGCGCGAGCAGCTGCGAAGTTAGCAAAAGATTTTGCTAAAGCAGATTTGATTCGCAAGAGTTTGTTGGAGCAGGGCGTAGTATTGGAAGATAAGCCTGGCAACATAACCGAATGGCGTAGAAGTTAAACTGTCAAGTTAAGCCTTGCGATAAGAAGATTGGGAATGTATTTTGACTAAAGCAGTAGAGCAAACGACCTTTGAAGAACTAGCCCCCGAATATTGGGAGCAGGCATGTGCAGAGCTAATGAAACAAGATCGTATTATGAAAAAACTGATCCCCAAACATGGTGCAAGATTTTTAGTCACACGTGGTGATGCTTTTAATACGCTAGCCAGATCGATTGTGGGTCAACAAATATCGGTAGCTGCCGCGCAGTCTGTTTGGAACAAAGTTTTGTTGGCCCTTAAGAAGAAGGTCAACCCTAAAAATATTCTATCCTTACCAATTGAGGAATTACGTGCAGCCGGTTTATCGGGTCGTAAGGTGGAATACATCCGTGATTTGGCGGAACACTTTGATTCTGGTCGTTTACATGCCAATCAATGGAAAGGTATGGAGGATGAGGCCATCATTCAGGAATTAAGTGCGATTCGGGGAATTGGGCGCTGGACAGCCGAAATGTTCCTGATTTTCAACATGGTGAGACCTAATATCCTCCCTTTAGACGACGCTGGTCTAATTAAGGCTATTTCCCTCAATTATTTCAGCGGAGAGCCTGTGAGTAGGCATGAGGCCCGTGAAGTAGCTGCAAATTGGGCCCCCTGGCGAACCGTAGCAACCTGGTACATGTGGAGAAGTATCGACCCCGTTGCCATTGAACATTAAAATCGAGCTATGAAAACGACATTCCTGGATTTTGAGCAGTCAATCGCTGAGTTAGAGTCAAAGGTTGAAGAGCTGCAATTTGTACAAGATGAATCATCGGTAGATATATCTGATGAGATCAAAACGCTGACTGAAAAAAGTCAACAGTTGACCAAAGATATTTATGCCAACTTAAGTCCTTGGCAAGTATCACAGGTAGCCCGTCATCCACAACGTCCTTACACCCTAGATTACGTCAATGCTTTATTCACTGACTTTCATGAGTTGCACGGGGATCGTAATTTTGCCGATGATCAATCCATAGTGGCTGGTCTAGCCCGTTTTGATAATCAGCCCTGCATGGTGATTGGCCATCAAAAAGGGCGTGATACTAAAGAGCGCGCTCTGCGCAATTTTGGCATGAGTCGTCCAGAAGGTTATCGCAAAGCAATGCGCCTGATGCGCTTGGCAGAGAAATTTAACTTACCGGTATTTACATTTGTTGATACCCCGGGAGCGTTTCCAGGAATCGATGCTGAAGAGCGCAATCAATCTGAAGCCATTGGTCGTAACCTGTACGTCCAAGCAGAATTAGAGGTACCCATCATTGCCACCATTATTGGTGAGGGTGGCTCTGGTGGTGCTCTCGCGATTGCCATGGGGGATGTGGTCTTAATGCTGCAAAACTCAACCTACTCCGTTATCTCGCCCGAGGGTTGTGCCTCGATTCTGTGGAAGACTGCTGAAAAGGCACCTGAAGCGGCTGAGCAACTTGGACTAACAGCGCAACGTCTCAAAACTCTGGGCTTAATAGATAAGATTGTTCCAGAGCCGACTGGCGGAGCCCACCGTGATTACGATGTCATGATGACCAATATGCGCAAAGCGCTGGCTGATTCTTTAAAGACTTTCGATGGTATGAAAGTGGATGCGCTGCTTGAGCGTCGCCATCAACGCTTGATGAGCTATGGCAAGTTCAAGGAAATCGAAGTCAAACCCTAAGCTTGGCAAACGAATCGGGGTCGCCTTAAGTGGTGGCTTGGATTCGGTTGTGCTGCTCGATACAGTTTGCAAAGCGGTGCAAGCTAGCAATACCCCACAGCAATTAACTGAAGTTTGGGTATTTCATATTCATCATGGATTGCAAAAGCAGGCTGATGAATGGCTCGAGTTTTGCGAGAAGCTGGCTAAAAAATACCAAGTGCATTTTGACTTCCGTCTACTGCATTTTGCTGATCCATCTCAGGGCAATATTGAAGCCCGAGCAAGGGCAGGTCGCTACGAAGCTCTAATGGAACTGTGTGTCGAGCATGACATTGAAGATTTGCTGCTGGCGCACCATCAAAACGACCAGGCTGAAACCGTGCTCTTGCAACTTCTGCGAGGTTCTGGTGTAGCGGGACTATCTGCTATGCCAGAAGATCGTATCAACGTGCTTGATGGCTCATCCATCACTTTGTGGAGACCTCTTCTAAAGCAGACTAAAGCTGAACTAGAGGCTTACACGAAAGAGCATCGGCTCAAATGGGTGGAGGATCCTAGTAATCAAAATACGCGCTATCGTCGCAACGCCATACGTAAAGATATTATTCCGCGGTTAGAAAAAATTCAGCCTGGCGTGATTGCCAATTTGGCTCGCAGTGCTGAGTTGCTGGCTCAATCCCGAGGATTGCTCGATCGCTTGGCCGTGCAAGACGGAAAAGGCATTCTTCAAGGCAAGAACCTAAAGCTTTCACCGCTCCTGGTTCTCGCCAAGGGAGATAAACCTGCCGCCAATAATCTGCTGCGTTATTGGTTAAAGCTGAATGACTTAACAATGCCGTCGCAAGAGCGTCTTCAGTCTTGGTGGCAAGATTTACAAAAGGTTAAGCCAGATTCAGGTCTAGAGTGGCAACATGATGAGGGGGGTATTCGTCTTTGGCGTGGCATCTTACAAGTTGCCACTATAACTCTAGGCGAATGGATTTTTAAAGCCGTGCCTACTAGAAGCATAGAGCTTGGACTTCCCGAGCAATTGGTCAAGGAGGCACAAAAACAGGGCCTGATTTCCTTGCGAGAGCGCAAAGGATCTGAGAAGATTCAAATCAAACCCAACAGTCCACGCAAAACTCTGAAGAATCTCTTTCAGGAATCGGATATACCACCTTGGGAGCGGCAGGCACCCTTGCTGTACATCAATGATGAGCTCATTGCTGTAGCTGGGGTAGGGGTCAGCTATCCGCATTTGGTTGAAAACGGAAAAAGAGTCTTACCTCAATGGGTGCATACTTAATCTAGTACAGTCCACCGGATTCTTTTTGATGGCGGATGGCATTAATCAGAATCATTTTTTTTGATTCTTCATAACTATACAGAGCGACATAACCGCTCTTTCCGCGCGAAATTACCAATTCTCTCAGACAGGCATCGCAGAGGCGTCCAACCAGAGGGTGTCTTGCTAGAATTTGAATCGCTTCTTCAATGAGCTCAATAGTATGAAGCGCAGCATTTTTGTCATTTTCAATTAGGAAGTCAGTTAGTCGCTCTAAATCATTAGCTGCTTGCGGTGCAAAAACAATTCTTAGCAATTGCTAGCCTTCAATGTAGATTTTTTTCCGCTAATACGGGCTTTCATAGCCTCGAAAACTTTATCTGAGTCGTAGACCTTACCATTCTTCATAACCCCAGCGCGAGCAGTGTTAGCTTGTTGAATGAAGTTTCTACGTATTTCCGCATTGATGCTGGCTTGTTTGATTGCTTCCACCATAAATGCATGTGGTGTCATACCTAATTCTTTGGCAGCATTTGTGGCTTGCAGCTTAATTTCTTCTGTGAGCTTTAAAGAGGTTGTGGTGACAATGCCCATAATCGGTCTCCTGGTGTTACTTAGGTAACACCCAATCGTATAGTCAGATTGATCTACTGTCAACCACCATAGTTTTGAGCGATAAAAACCCTGTAAAATAAGCCCCTTTTAGACCCTAGGGAATGTATTTCCCTGTTAATAGACAATTCGACGGTTTTTATGGCCCTTATCGTTCATAAGTATGGTGGCACCTCCATGGGCTCGGTTGAGCGCATTCAGAACGTCGCTAAACGCGTTGCCAAGTGGATGCGTGCAGGTCACCAGGTAGTCGTGGTGCCCTCAGCCATGTCCGGCGAAACCAATCGTTTGCTGGGCTTGGCTAAAGATATTAATCCCGATGCCAATCCTCGCGAACTTGATCAAATTGCTTCCACCGGCGAGCAAGTCAGCTCAGGTCTTCTGGCATTAGCATTGCTGCGCGAGGGTATTGATGCGGTGAGTTATGCCGGTTGGCAGGTCACTGTCCATACGGATTCTTCATTTACCAAAGCGCGTATCAAGAGTATTGATGACCAAAAAATCCTGGCTGATCTCAATGCAGGGCGTGCAGTGGTAGTGACGGGTTTTCAGGGTGTTGATCCCAACGGCAACATCACAACATTAGGTCGCGGTGGATCTGATACCTCTGCGGTTGCTATGGCGGCTGCACTGAAAGCGGATGAGTGCTTAATCTATACCGATGTGGATGGTGTTTACACCACTGACCCACGTGTGTGTGAGGATGCACGCCGCCTCGACAAAATTACTTTTGAAGAAATGCTAGAGATGGCCAGTCTCGGTTCGAAAGTATTGCAGATTCGTTCAGTGGAGTTTGCTGGCAAGTACAAAGTGAAAACCCGGGTACTGTCTTCTTTGACAGACCCATTAATACCCTTGGACCAAGAGATGAAGTCGGGTACCTTAATAACATTCGAAGAGGATAGTTCTATGGAAGCTGCAGTTATTTCTGGCATCGCCTTTGCACGTGATGAGGCAAAAATTACCGTTCTCGCAGTTCCTGATCGTCCAGGTATCGCCTATCAAATCTTGGGTCCGATTGCAGATGCTAATATTGATGTGGACATGATTATTCAAAATCAATCCTTTGAAGGTAAAACAGATTTTACTTTTACAGTGCCGCGCGCTGATTACCAAAAAGCCTTGGACTTACTCAAGAAGAATGTACAAGCCCACATTGAAGCAAAAGAAATTAATGGCGACCCTAAGGTCTCTAAAGTATCTGTAGTTGGTGTCGGAATGCGTTCCCACGTAGGCGTTGCTAGCAAAATGTTCCGTACATTGTCAGAGGAGGGCATCAATATCCTGATGATCTCCACTAGTGAAATCAAGATTTCAGTAGTCATTGATGAGAAATATATGGAATTGGCTGTACGCGCCTTGCATAAGGCATTCGAGCTGGATCA
>JBBAQC010000017.1:0-29245 GCA_040400535.1 Polynucleobacter sp.
GACCAGTTTCCGGTGGCGCCTGCCATAACAAACCCGCGGGCAAGGACTTTTTCAGGTTTTTGGACTGAAAGTGCTATTAAGCGAGCTGCATATAGGCGTTCTTGAACGCTCGCTGGTAGGGATTGAGTCCCTTGGCGAAGCAGGGCGGCAGCAGTCAGACCAAATTGGTCTGCTTCTGTGTTGCTAAGGCGGTCTTGGTTGCGGTTCACAGCGTAATTCCTTTTAATTTCAATGCTTTAGCTAGAGCCTGAGTGGCTCTTGAGCAGTGGGTTTTGACGCTTCCCTCGCTACAACGCATAGTAAGGGCAGTTTCAGTAATACTCAGCTCATCCCAATAACGCATCAGGAAGGCTTCTCGTTGACGGGCAGGCAATTTTGATATTTCTGACTCCAAAGCCTGTAATAGCTGACTTCTTTCTAGTTTAAATGCTCCATCTTGGTGAATTTCACTGTCATCGGGGGCTGAAAGTGACTCTAAGGGGTCAAAATCATCATTTTCATCCGATTTCCTGCCCATATTCGAGAATAAGGTGACCCAAGTATTGCGGACTTTTTGACGTCTGAACCAGTCATGAATGCGGTTTTGCAGAATTCGGGTAAAAACCAAAGGCAGTTCTGCTGCTGGGCGATCACCATACTTTTCCGCTAATTTAATCATGGCATCCTGAACAATATCGAGGGCAGCATCGTCATCTCGCACTGCATAGACCGCCTGTTTAAAAGCGCGCTGCTCAACACTACTGAGGAAGTTAGAGAGTTCTTGGGGTGAAGCCATTCAGTGAATTAGACCTGAATCAGATGGAATTGGTTGATTTTAGGGGATTGCTATAGAATATAGGGCTTACTACCTAGAATCTCATTCAAGAAATGGTTTTTTCCGGTAGCAGCGCCGTTCGAACTCAGGCCACAAGCAGGAGACAGAACAGACCAAACAATTTTTTGCCGAAAATTGCAAAGGACGAAAGAAAATGAATACAAGCAGCGCAGAATTCTTAGCTTCTAAAGCTAACCAAGACACAGCCAATCCCCATTCCGCAATTGCACCACCAGAAATGATTGGTGCTGAGATGCTGGTGAAGGCTTTACACAAAGAGGGTGTTGAGTACGTTTGGGGTTATCCAGGCGGTTCCGTTCTCTTCATCTACGATGAAATTTTCAAGCAGGATAAGTTTGAGCACATTCTCGTGCGCCATGAACAGGCCGCAGTTCATGCAGCCGATGGCTACGCGCGTGCAACCGGAAAGGTTGGCGTTGCTTTAGTCACCTCAGGTCCTGGCGTCACCAATGCCGTTACCGGAATTGCAACTGCTTATACCGACTCGATTCCAATGGTAATCATCAGCGGTAACGTACCGACTTATGCCATTGGTGAAGATGCGTTCCAAGAGGCCGATACCGTTGGTATCACTCGGCCTATTGTGAAGCACAACTTTTTGGTTAAGGATGTGAAAGATCTTTCTTTGGTTATTAAGAAGGCTTTCCACATTGCGCAGACCGGTCGCCCAGGCCCTGTGCTGATCGATATCCCGAAAGACGTTTCAGCAGCTAAAGGTCCTTTCGTTTACCCAGATGTATTGGAGATGCGCTCATATAACCCGGTAGTGAAGGGCCATAGCGGACAGATCCGAAAAGCAGTCTCTCTATTACAAGAGGCTGAGCGTCCCTTTATTTACACCGGTGGTGGTGTCATCTTGGCTGATGCTGCTCCAGAATTAAAAGAGTTTGCCAATTTGTTGGGTTATCCCGTTACTAATACCCTGATGGGGCTTGGCGGTTTCCCAGGCACTAGTCCTCAGTTTGTCGGCATGCTCGGCATGCACGGTACCTACGAAGCCAATATGGCGATGCAACACAGCGATGTGTTGATTGCCATTGGTGCGCGTTTTGATGATCGCGTGATTGGTAATCCTACGCACTTCGCAAGTCATCCCCGCAAGATTATTCATATTGATATCGATCCATCCGTGATTGCAAAGCGGGTGAAAGTCGATGTACCGATTGTTGGTAATCTCAAAGAAGTATTACAAGAGATGACTGCCCAACTCAAAGCTGCTGGTCCGCGTAAGAATGACGCCAAGTTAGCGGCATGGTGGGCGCAGATTAACGAATGGCGTAAAAAAGATTGCCTAAAATATGACGAGGCCTCCCAAATTGTGAAGCCGCAGTACGTCGTGCAAAAGTTGTGGGAGCTTACTGGTGGGGACGCATTCATTACTTCAGACGTAGGTCAGCATCAAATGTGGGCTGCGCAGTTCTATAAGTTTGATAAACCACGTCGCTGGATTAATTCAGGCGGTCTTGGCACTATGGGTGTGGGTTTACCTTACGCTATGGGCATCAAGAAGGCCTTTCCTGATAATGATGTTTTTGCGATCACCGGCGAAGGCTCCATTCAGATGTGTATTCAAGAGCTGTCCACTTGCAAGCAATACAACACGCCTGTGAAGATTGTGTCTTTGAATAACCGTTACTTAGGTATGGTTCGTCAATGGCAGGAGCTGACTTATAACAAGCGCTATTCCAGCTCTTACATGGATTCTTTACCTGACTTTGTGAAGTTGGCTGAAGCCTTTGGTCACGTCGGTATGCGGATAGAGAAAAAGTCTGATGTTGAGGGCGCCCTCAAAGAGGCGATTCGTTTAAAAGATCGCACGGTGTTTATGGATTTCCAGACAGATCCAGAAGAGAATGTGTGGCCGATGGTTCAAGCGGGCAAAGGTATTACTGAAATGCTTTTGGGTGATGAGGACCGTTAATGCGACATATTATTTCTGTACTAATAGAGAACGAGCCTGGAGCACTATCGCGCGTCGTGGGTTTGTTTTCTGCACGTGGCTACAACATTGAAACTTTGAGTGTTGCGCCTACTGAAGATCCTTCGCTGTCCCGTATGACGATTGTCACGATTGGCTCTGAGGATGTGATTGAGCAAATCACTAAGCACTTAAACCGCTTAGTTGAAGTGGTCAAGGTATACGATTTGACTGAAGGCCCTCATATTGAGCGTGAACTCATGATGATTAAAGTGCGCGCAGTGGGTAAAGAGCGCGAAGAGTTGAAGCGGACTACGGATATCTTCCGTGGTCGCATCATCGATGTCACTGATAAGAGCTACACCATCGAGTTAACTGGCGATGGCTCTAAGTTAGATGCCTTTATTGATTCGATCGAACGTGCATCAATTTTAGAAACCGTCCGCTCGGGTGGTTCTGGGATTGGGCGCGGCGAACGCATTCTGAAGGTTTAATTGTTTACTAATTACTGAATTAACACCATTTTCAATACAAGGAAAGAGCATGAAAGTTTTTTACGATAAAGACGCTGATTTATCCCTCATTAAAGGGAAAAAAGTAACCATTATTGGTTACGGTTCACAGGGCCACGCACACGCATTGAACCTTAAGGATTCAGGCTGTAATGTGACTGTGGGTTTGCGTAAAAATGGCGCTTCCTGGAGCAAGGCTGCTAATGCTGGCTTAACAGTAAAAGAAGTTGGCGAAGCGGTAAAAGATGCTGATGTAGTAATGATGCTCTTGCCTGACGAGCAAATCGCCGACGTTTATAGTAAAGAAGTGCATGGCAACATCAAGCAAGGCGCTGCCTTGGCATTTGCTCACGGCTTTAACGTTCACTACGGTCAAGTTCAGCCACGCGCTGACTTAGATGTAATCATGATTGCTCCAAAGGCGCCAGGTCATACCGTTCGCGGCACTTACGCTCAGGGTGGCGGTGTTCCTCATTTGATCGCTGTATACCAAGATAAATCCGGTTCAGCTCGTGATGTGGCTTTGTCATATGCAACCGCTAACGGCGGTGGTCGTGCCGGCATTATTGAAACCAACTTCCGTGAAGAAACTGAAACGGACTTGTTCGGTGAGCAGGCTGTCCTTTGTGGTGGCGCAGTAGAGTTGATCAAAGCCGGTTTTGAAACTTTGGTTGAAGCTGGTTACGCTCCTGAGATGGCTTACTTCGAGTGCTTGCATGAGCTCAAGTTGATTGTTGATTTGATCTACGAGGGTGGTATCGCCAACATGAACTACTCCATCTCTAACAACGCTGAGTATGGTGAGTATGTCACTGGCCCACGTATTGTTACTGATGATACGAAAAACGCGATGCGTCAGTGCTTGAAAGATATTCAGACTGGTGAGTACGCTAAGAGTTTCATTCTGGAAAACAAAGCAGGCGCGCCTACTTTGATTTCTCGTCGTCGTTTAAATGCTGAGCATGATATTGAAATTGTGGGTGCTAAGTTGCGCGCCATGATGCCTTGGATTGCAAAGAACAAGTTAGTTGATCAAACTAAGAACTAAGCTAAAGCTGAGTAAGAAGTTAAAAAAACTAATAGTAGTAACTAAAAAGGCTTAGACAAAGATGATGTATCCGCACCCCATTATTGCGAAAGAAGGTTGGCCGTATTTGGCGTTAGTGGGGGCTGCTACTCTGCTAGTCCACTATTTTGGTGGCATCGTATGGTCATGGCCACTGTGGGTCATCTTCATCTTTGTTCTGCAGTTCTTCCGCGACCCGCAGCGTATTGCAGCCTTAGGTCGTGATTTGGTTTTATCCCCAGCCGATGGTCGTATTGTTGTGGTGGAAAAAGCCAATGATCCTTATGCAGGTCGTGAAGCCTTAAAGATTAGTGTGTTCATGAATGTATTTAATGTGCATTCCAATCGTAGCGCAGTCAACGGTACGGTAAAAGAGATACAGTATTTTCCTGGCAAGTTTGTCAATGCCGATTTAGATAAAGCCTCTACTGAGAACGAGCGCAATGCCGTTGTGATTGATGCCAACGGTCAAATTGTGACCTTAGTCCAGGTGGCTGGTCTAATTGCTCGTCGAATTCTGTGCTATATCCATGTTGGCGATAGACTCAAAGCGGGTGAGCGTTACGGCTTTATTCGCTTTGGATCACGCGTAGATGTATATTTACCATTAACTGCTGAGCCTTTAGTCAGCGTTGGCGATAAAGTCTTTGCTACCAATACTGCATTAGCTCGCGTACCCGGCTTAGATTAATTAAGCCGCTTTAACTAGGAATACCTTTTGCCTACATTCCGCCGTCGTGGCCGTATCGATCGCAGTCGTTTAGACCGATCCCGCACTGATCGCACTCAGGATGAGTGGGCAGAAGATCTGGGCGATGGGCTTGATTTTGAAGTGGAAGAGTTGCATGTAGATAAGCCACGTAAACGTAGTAAAGGTATTTATCTACTCCCTAATGCTTTTACTACCGCGGCTTTATTCTGCGGTTTCTTTGCGATCGTCAATGCGATGAACCACCAGTTTGAGATGGCAGCTATTGCGATCTTTGCTTCACTAGTATTGGATGGTATGGATGGTCGCATTGCGCGCATGACCAATACCCAAAGTGCCTTTGGTGAGCAATATGACTCTCTGGCGGATATGGTGTCATTTGGTGTGGCGCCAGCATTGGTTGCTTATGAATGGGCCTTAAAAGACTTGGGTAAGTGGGGCTGGTTGGCAGCTTTTACTTATTGCGCTGGTGCGGCTTTGCGGCTAGCTAGATTTAACGTGAATACTGGAGTAGTGGATAAGAAGTTCTTTCAGGGCTTGCCAAGCCCCGCAGCTGGCTCTTTAATTGCAGGTTTTATTTGGCTGGCAGATGACAATAAGATTCCTGTGCGCGACAGTGCTATCCCGTGGATTACCTTCTTCTTAGCTGTTTATGCCGGTTTAACCATGGTCTCTAATGCGCGCTTTTATAGTGGCAAAGCCTTGGATGTTCGATACCGGGTTCCATTTGGGGTCATGGTATTGATGATCCTCTCCTTTGTGTTGATCTCCTCAAACCCACCTTTGACCTTATTTGGCCTTTTTGTGGTGTATTCCATTTCTGGATATGTAATTTGGGCTTGGGAGCGATTTAGTGGCCAGCGTTTTAGCTAAATCTCCACTTTTGGGTTATATTAAAAACATGTTAATCAATTTCTCTACAACAAAGAGCCTTCTTCTACTGGCACTAAGCTTACAGCTTGGGGCAGGTAAGGCCTGAGTTAATGAGATAAAGTAATCCATTAACCACTACATACCAGCCCCAGCAAATTGCTGGGGTTTTTGTTTTTTAAGATTCAGTTAGCAAAGCAGTATCTTTTAGTTAACAGTAAAAATAAAGTCATACCGAACCGGAGAGTAGTAATGAGCGACAAAGTAATCATTTTCGATACCACCTTACGCGATGGCGAGCAATCGCCTGGTGCCTCTATGACTAAAGATGAGAAGGTCAGGATTGCGCGTCAACTAGAACGCCTAAAAGTAGATGTGATCGAGGCTGGATTTGCAGCGAGCTCTGAGGGTGATTTTCAGGCTATCTCAGCGGTTGCCGCTGCAGTGAAAGATTCAATTGTGTGCTCCCTCGCTCGGGCTAACGATAAAGACATTACCCGCGCTGCCGACGCATTAAAGGCGGCTAATGCCAAACGTATTCATGCATTCTTGGCAACTAGTCCGCTGCATATGGCCGTGAAATTGCGCATGTCTCCGGAAGAGGTATTGGAGCAAGCCAAACGATCGATTCGCTTTGCTAGAAACTTGGCTGAGGATATTGAGTTTTCTGCCGAAGATGGTTATCGCTCAGAAATGGATTTCTTGTGCAGAGTGGTTGAGGCGGTGATTATTGAAGGTGCTACTACTATTAACATTCCCGATACGGTGGGTTACGCCACACCAGAGCTGTACGGTGAATTTATCAAGACCTTACGTACGCGTGTACCTAATTCTGATAAAGCAGTTTGGTCAGTACATTGTCACAACGACTTAGGTATGGCTGTTGCCAATTCTTTGGCAGGGGTCAAGATTGGTGGAGCGCGTCAAATTGAATGCACTATCAATGGCTTAGGTGAGCGAGCTGGCAATACTGCATTGGAAGAGATTGTGATGGCCTTGCGTACCCGTAAAGATTATTTTGATATGGTTTGCGGTATCGATGCGATTCAAATTGTGCCTTCGTCGAAGTTAGTCTCACAAATCACGGGCTTCGTTGTCCAACCAAATAAGGCAGTTGTTGGTGCCAATGCTTTTGCGCACACTTCGGGTATTCATCAAGATGGTATCTTGAAGAACCGTGATACCTATGAAATCATGCGGGCGGAAGATGTGGGCTGGTCTACCAACAAGATTGTGCTCGGCAAGTTATCTGGCCGTAATGCATTTAAGCAACGCTTACAAGAGTTGGGTATTACGATTGAAGCTGAGGCTGATTTGAATGAGGCTTTTGTACGATTTAAAACCTTAGCAGATCAAAAATCTGAAATCTTTGACGAAGATATTATTGCTATCATGTCGGACTCTGCTGCGGCTGAAGCGGGTGAGTTTTATAAATTTATATCCTTGAGCCAGCATTCTGAAACCGGTGAACGACCAAAGTCTAAAGTAACTTTCCGCGTTGGCGATAAAGAGATGAGCTCTGAGGCTGAAGGTAACGGGCCAGTAGACGCTAGCCTCAATGCAATTGAAGAGATTGTGAAGAGTGGTGCAGAGCAATTGCTTTACTCTGTTAATGCGATTACTTCAGGAACGCAGTCACAAGGTGAGGTTACTGTGAGGCTGGCTAAAGGTGGGCGCATCGTTAATGGTGTTGGAACTGATCCAGACATTATTGCAGCCTCAGCGAAGGCCTACCTTTCAGCCCTCAATAAATTGCATGATCCTAGTCAGGTGAAGCTCAATGCACAGATGACGCCTTAAGATTTTTTAGCGCCATCTGTAGTTCCTGCTGATTAATCTTATTGCACTTCTTATTTATTCAGATCGGTGTTCTTGTAATACTTAGTGCCCTTGCCGGTAATTTCAGCGGCAAGACCTGAGTCTGTCAGTTGATACATTAATACTCCAGGCGCTACTACAGTGCCGTCCTGATAGGCGCTGCCACTAGCCTCGTATTTAGCGGCAGCAGTAACTTGACCGCCAAATGTCCACCCTGAGTTCACAAAGTCATTGAGCGCAGCTTGCGTTTGAAATACAAAAATATTTTGGAACGATTTAATTCCCACGCCTAGTCCGGCTTGTACTTCAGCCATGTTCATGTAAACAGGTTTAGCGCCAGATCGGTTTATGACAACTCCACTGCCTGTGCCACCCCCGGCAATCAGTATCTTCATGCCAAAGTTACTAAAGGTGGCATAGCCAGCCGATTTATCAATCAGTTCTTTTGATTTGGGCTGGGCTTTGTATAAAGCCTTTAAAGTGTCTTCACTCTTTTTGAGGATATCTTGTCGCTGTTGTGCGATGGTTTTTTCAGCAGCGAAAGGGTTGGAAAGTTGCGCATAGCTTGTTGAAGAAAATAGGGCTATTAGACTATAGGCTAATACATGGAGAAATGTGCCTTGCATATAAGTTCCTTTGTTTTATTTCTGTAATTGACTTGTTCCATCTTTATACTCCACTCAACTTCTTTCACCCAAAACTGCTCACCATGCCCACTCTGAATCGCCTGATTTTTACCTTCTTGATGCTCTCATTGGCGGGATGTAGTAGCTTGCAACGCAAAGCAGCAGTCCCATCGCAACAGATGGGGCAGGCTCAAATAGCGGGCTTAAGTAGCGTGAGATATATGGTTGCCAGTCAATCAAGTATCGATCAAATGGCTGTGGATATTCAAGCGGGGTTTAAGGTGAGGGATGAAAAAACCTTAAATGCACCAGCAAACTATTTATCACTTTCAGGTGGTGGTGATGATGGAGCATACGGCGCAGGATTACTTATGGGATGGGCGGATCGTGGTGATCGACCGCAATTTAATTTGGTCACCGGCATTAGCACAGGTGCACTGATTGCTCCTTTTGCATTTATGGGAAAAGAATACGATCCCGTTTTACGTGAGGTCTACACAAAATATGGTCCCCGGGATATTTTTATTGAACGAGGATTGATCTCTGGCATTTTGAGTGATGGCTTATCTGACACAACACCCTTGTTCCAATTGATTTCGAAATACATTGATCAAGACTTCTTAAAAAAGATAGCAAACGAGTACACCACTAAAAATCGCTGGCTTTTAATCGGTACTAGCAATTTAGATGCGGGCGTCCCTGTGGTTTGGAATATGGGCAAGATTGCTAGTATTGGCACTCCAGAAGCGCTCGAGCTTTTTAGAAAAGTCATGCTGGCTTCTGCATCGATTCCGGGAGCGTTCTCACCAGTCATGTTTGATTTTGAGGTGGCTGGTCAAACCTTTCAGGAAATGCACGTCGATGGCGGGGTCATTACTCAGGTGTTTTTGTACCCCAGCGCATTGTCTCAACGGGCTCAAGATATGAAGCTCAAGTTACAAAAGCAGCGAAACGCCTACATTATTCGCAATGCCCGCTTAGATCCGCAATGGCGTGAAACTCAACGCGGTACCTTAAGCATTGTTCAGCGTGCAATCTCCAGCCTGATCCAGACACAGGGTGTAGGGGATCTGTATCGTATTTATCACACCACTCAGCTTGATGGCGTGAGTTTCAACCTGGCTTTTATTGGCCCTGATTTTAAATTCCTGCACACGACAGAATTTGACACTGCCTATATGCAGGCTCTTTTTGAATATGGCTACAAACAGGGTCTCGGTGGCAAGGAGTGGCAAAAGTACCCGCCTGGTTTTAAACAGGGATTTGATGAGAATACGCCTAAAAAATAGGCATTTTCAGTATTTTGACCATCATTTCCATATAGATCAATAGCTTAGACTGATTTTGACGGCTGAGGCTGATTTAGACTGCTTAGCCCTGGAGCGGGGATTTAAGGTGAATCTGCTACAATTCGAGGGCTTTGATTTGTAAAGCTTTTTTGTTGTATTTGATTAATAAACGCACGACACGAATTGGGTGAAAGCTCAGGTGTTCGCAAGTAAGGAGTATGAAAATGGCAGTTGCTGATATTAAAACGGCGGAAATCGTCAAAGAAAACGCGCGTAGCGCAAACGATACGGGTAGCCCTGAAGTTCAAGTTTCATTGTTAACAGCCCGCATCAACGAATTAACCCCCCATTTCAAAGCTAACGCTAAAGATCATCACAGCCGTCGTGGTTTGTTGAAGATGGTTTCACGCCGCCGCCGCCTTTTGGATTACCTCAAGGGCAAGGATTTGGGTCGTTATCGCGCATTGATCGAGAAATTAGGTCTCCGTAAGTAATTCTTATCGGTATTGCGATGCCATCTTTCTTAAGTTTGTTTCGAATTCGATTCAGTCTTGAGCAGATGGCATGTTTTTTGAGCGCTTCAAGATTATTTGTGTAGGGGATAGTGTCATTCCAATGAGTTTCTGGATTAAAAAATCCAGTGTCTCCCTGGAATGGCATCCCTTGTGATCTTTAAATGCTCCAGTGTTGTCGTGACACTGCTTTATCCCACGACAAGCGTGAAATCCATGTGGCTTTTACGTGAACAATTTGGAGAAGATCAGAATGACTATGTTTAAAAAAGCAGTAAAAACGTTTCAATGGGGCAACCATCAAGTAGTGATGGAAACAGGCGAGATTGCTCGTCAAGCTGGCGGTGCAGTGATCGTCAACATCGATGACACAGTAGTCATGGGCACTGTAGTTGCTTCTAAATCGGCTAAGCCAGGCCAGTCATTTTTCCCATTGACTGTTGATTACCTAGAGAAAACTTATGCCGCAGGAAAAATTCCTGGTGGCTTTTTCCGTCGTGAAGGTCGTCCATCCGAAGGCGAGACATTGATTTCCCGTTTGATCGATCGCCCATTGCGTCCTTTATTTCCAGAAGGCTTCTTGAACGAAGTTCAGGTAGTGATTCATGTGCTGTCTATCAACCCAGATGTACCTTCTGATATTCCTGCATTGATCGCTGCTTCTGCAGCCTTAGCGGTTTCAGGTATTCCATTTGCTGGCCCAGTTGGCGCAGCGCGCGTTGGTTACGCTAATGGCCAATACCTCTTGAACCCTACTCGTACAGAGCAAGCCACTAGCGAGATGGATTTGATTGTTGCTGGAACTCAAGCTGCTGTATTGATGGTTGAATCAGAAGCCAATCAGCTTTCCGAGGAAATCATGTTGGGTGCGGTTGTGTACGGTCATGACCAAATGCAAACTGCGATCAACGCAATTAACGAATTAGTAACTGAAGCTGGTAAGCCAGAGTGGGATTGGACTGCTGCTCCAAAAGACGAGCCATTTATTGCTAAGGTCACTGCATTGGCTGAAGCGCCATTGCGTGAGGCTTATCAGATTCGTCAAAAGGGTGCTCGTACAGACAAGCTCAAAGAAACCACAAAAACAGTGATGGCTAAGCTTGCTGAAGAGGGTGATGTTGATGCAGTAGCTGTGAATGACATCATGTTTGAAATCGAAGCCAAGATTGTACGTAGCCAGATTTTGAATGGCGAGCCACGGATCGATGGTCGTGATACACGCACTGTTCGTCCGATCGAAATTCGTAATGGCGTATTACCACGCACACACGGTTCTGCATTATTTACCCGTGGTGAAACACAGGCTCTCGTAGTTGCTACCTTAGGTACAGCACGTGACGAGCAGATCATCGATGCACTTGAAGGTGAGTACCGTGATCGCTTCATGTTCCACTACAACATGCCTCCGTTTGCTACAGGCGAAACAGGTCGTGTAGGCAGTCCTAAGCGTCGTGAAATTGGTCATGGTCGTTTGGCTAAGCGTGCATTGATTCCGGTATTACCAAGTGCAGAAGATTTTGCATATAGCATTCGTGTGGTTTCAGAAATTACTGAGTCCAATGGCTCCTCATCCATGGCTTCCGTTTGTGGCGGCTGTTTGGCCATGATGGACGCAGGTGTTCCAGTGAAAGCCCACGTGGCTGGTGTTGCAATGGGCTTGATTTTGGATGGCAATCGTTTTGCTGTGTTGACCGATATCTTAGGTGATGAAGATCACCTAGGCGATATGGACTTCAAAGTAGCAGGTACTGCTAACGGTATTACTGCCTTGCAAATGGACATTAAAGTTCAAGGTATTACTAAAGAAATTATGCAAGTTGCCTTAGCTCAAGCTAAAGAAGGTCGTTTGCACATTTTGAGCAAGATGCAAGAAGCGATGGGTTCAGTTCGCACTGAATTATCTGCTCATGCACCACGCATGGTTTCTTTCAAGATTCACCCAGACAAGATTCGTGAAGTCATCGGTAAGGGCGGCGCAACTATTCAAGCTTTGACTAAAGAAACTGGTTGCAGCATCGATATTAAAGATGACGGTACCGTAACAATCGCTTCTACTTCCGCTGAAGGCATGGCTGAAGCAAAAGCCCGTATCGAAGGCATTACTGCTGAAGCTGAAGTAGGTAAGATCTACGAAGGCCCAGTAGTGAAGTTGCTTGAGTTTGGTGCTTTGGTCAACATTCTTCCAGGTAAAGATGGTCTTTTGCATATTTCTGAAATCTCTAACGAACGCGTTAAAGAAGTGAAAGATTATTTGCAAGAAGGTCAAATAGTTCGCGTGAAGTTGTTAGCTGCTGATGAGCGTGGCCGTTTGCGTTTATCTCTCAAGGCTGCAATGGCTGAAGAGGGTGGCACGATTGCTCCTTTAGCTGGTGTAGCTGTAGATGCTGAAGCTCCAGCATCAGGTGAAACTGCTTAAGTCATTTATTTAGTTAGCGACCTGAGTTCACATGCGCGTAATTGAGATCAAAGAATTTGGCGCACCAGAAATGCTGGTGGCTGCCACTCGTCCTGATCTAGTAGCCCCGGCTACTGGAACAGGCGAGATTTTGATCAAGGTGATTGCTGCTGGAATTAATCGCCCAGACGTTTTGCAACGTAAAGGGCATTACCCAGTTCCTGCAGGTGCATCTGATATTCCTGGCCTTGAAGTCGCTGGTGAAATTATCGGTGGTGACTTGGCTCATGCTGATAACCTCTTTGACCTGAAGCTAGGTGACAAGGTTTGTGCGCTGGTACAAGGCGGTGGCTATGCGCAATTGTGTACCGCTCCTATTGCGCAATGCTTGCCTTATCCCAAAGGCTTTACTGATCAAGAAGCTGCTGCTTTGCCAGAAACGTTCTTCACTGTATGGAGTAATGTGTTCATGCGGGGTGAGTTATCTAAAGGTGAGACTTTATTGGTTCAAGGTGGCTCTAGTGGTATCGGCGTTACTGCCATCCTGATTGCTAAGGCTTTAGGTCATAAAGTATTTGTGACTGCAGGCACCGATGAGAAGTGTGCCGCTTGCCTAGCTTTAGGTGCTGACTTAGCCATTAACTACAAGACCCAAGACTTTACTGAAGAAGTGAAGAAGGCGACGGACGGTAAAGGTGTGAATGTCATTTTAGATATGGTGACTGGTAGTTATGTCCAAAAAGAAATTGACTGTCTGGCTGATGATGGCCGCATTGTGATTATTGCAATCCAAGGTGGATCAAAAGCAGAGGTGAGTACTAATCAAATTCTGCGTCGTCGTTTAACTATTACTGGTTCTACCCTGCGCCCCCGTCCAGTGTCTTTTAAGAAGCAAATTGCTCAGCAGTTACATGCCCATATCTGGCCTTTGCTAGATGCAGGTAAGTTAAAGCCGGTGATTTATAAAACATTTGCCTTGGATCAGGCTGCAGATGCTCATGCTTTGATGGAGTCTTCTGAGCACGTTGGCAAGATTGTATTAACTGTTTGATTTGAATTTGATCTAATGCGCCCACTCACTGTGATCGGTAATTGGAAAATGAATGGCAGTCTGGCTGGTAATGCAGACTGGGTGAAGACTGTTTGTCGGGGTATGGAGCAGGGGATGCCTGCAGGTCGTAAATATGCAGTTTGTGTTCCAACTCCCTATTTAGCTCAGTGTGGCGTATTGATTCAGGATTGCTCTCTAGCGTTTTTGAGTATGGGAGCTCAAGATGTCTCTCCTGAGATTGCAGGAGCTTATACGGGGGATGTTGCTGCCAGTATGCTCAAAGAGTTTGATTGCACTTATGTGATCGTCGGCCACTCGGAGCGACGTCAGTACCATCGAGAAACTGATGAGCAGGTTGCCCAAAAAGCGTTACAAGCGCTCGACAATGGCATGATTCCAGTGATTTGTGTTGGAGAGTCTGCAGATGAGCGTAATTCTGGTCGCGAGGTTGAGGTAGTCAGAGGACAAATTTCTAAGCAAGTAGCTGTTTTGCAGGATCGTTTAGCTGATTGCTTGATTGCTTACGAACCTGTTTGGGCTATTGGTACAGGTAAGGTGGCAAGTGCCCAAGTGGCTCAGGATATGCATCGGGCAATTCGTTTGCAGTTAGCGGAGTTTGATGAAGATGTAGCTTCCCATGTGGGAATTTTGTATGGCGGCAGTGTTAAACCTGATAATGCCGTCGAACTGTTTGCAATGCCGGATATTGATGGCGGATTAATTGGGGGCGCTTCCTTGAGCCCACAAGATTTCCTCGCTATTTGTCAGGCCTAGATTTTTTATTTGGAGATAAGCCATGGAATGGTTTAAGACTTTACTGATCGTTTTGCAGGTAATTTCAGCTTTGGCTGTGATTTTGCTCGTGTTGCTTCAGCAGGGCAAAGGAGCTGATATGGGTGCCGCCTTTGGCTCTGGATCCTCCGGTAGTCTTTTTGGTGCCAGCGGTTCAGCCAACTTTCTATCCCACACAACTGCTGTTTTTGCGGCAGTCTTTTTTGTCTGCACTTTAGGGATTACTTGGATTGGCAATAAGAAGGAAGTTAGCCCTGGTATTTTGTCTGGCACGGTGGCGCCGGTAGTCGCTCCAGCCCCAGCCCCAGTGCTCACTCCGCAAGACCCAAGCAAGCCTGCAGTTCCAAAGTAAAAGTGCGTTTTTTTGTATTTAAAACCCCGATTTTGGGGTTTGTGTAGTGGTGCAATGCAGTAGAATTGACGAGTTTTACAAGATGCCGACGTGGTGAAATTGGTAGACACGCTATCTTGAGGGGGTAGTGGCTTAGGCTGTGCGAGTTCGAGTCTCGCCGTCGGCACCAAATTGTAGGATTTATGAGGGGTTAATGCTGTAAATCAATGCTTTATGTAGTGGATTAATTGATAATTCATTGTCTAGTACGATTTTTGACATATGACTTAGGGCTATTTTGAATCTCGCTAATTACTTACCCGTTTTGCTTTTTATCCTCGTAGGTATTGGGGTGGGTTTAGTGCCGATGTTCCTCGGAAAAGTCCTTGCGCCTTCCAAGCCTGATGCTGAAAAACTATCGCCCTATGAGTGCGGTTTTGAGGCTTTCGAAGATGCCCGTATGAAGTTTGACGTGCGCTACTACCTTATTGCCATTTTGTTTATTTTGTTTGACTTAGAAACCGCATTCCTGTTTCCCTGGGGTGTGGCATTACGTGATATCGGTTGGTTTGGCTACGCCTCTATGGTGGTTTTCTTATTGGAATTCATTGTGGGATTTGTATATATCTGGAAAAAGGGCGCTCTCGACTGGGAGTGATCGATATGGCACTAGAAGGCGTTCTTAAAGAAGGATTTGTAACTACTACTGCAGACCAGTTGATTAACTGGACTCGCAATGGTTCCTTATGGCCAATGACATTTGGCCTGGCCTGCTGCGCCGTAGAAATGATGCACGCGGGTGCATCCCGTTATGACTTAGACCGTTTTGGTGTGGTGTTTCGTCCATCTCCCCGTCAGTCAGATCTCATGATTGTGGCTGGAACCCTCTGCAATAAGATGGCCCCAGCACTGCGTAAGGTGTATGACCAAATGCCAGAGCCACGCTGGGTGATCTCCATGGGCTCCTG
Organism: Polynucleobacter sp.; assembly: GCA_040400535.1. Classification (GTDB taxonomy): domain Bacteria; phylum Pseudomonadota; class Gammaproteobacteria; order Burkholderiales; family Burkholderiaceae; genus Polynucleobacter. The sequence continues at coordinate 15,693 of JBBAQC010000017.1, forward strand.
CGCCAATGGTGGTGGTTATTACCATAACTCTTACTCAGTAGTTCGCGGCTGTGACCGCATCGTTCCAGTGGATATTTATGTGCCCGGCTGTCCTCCGACTGCAGAAGCCTTGATTTACGGAATCATTCAGTTGCAATCCAAGATCGCTCGTACTAGTACGATCGCGCGCAAGGCATAAACCATGTCAGATCGCTTAATCCAACTTGCCGCCAATCTAGAAAAAGTTTTAGGTAAGCGCGTACAGTCTATTGAGACTGCACTCGGCGAAGTGACTGTTGTACTCCATGCGGCTAGCTATACTGAATCCGCCTTACTCTTGCGTGACGAGCCTTCATTGGCGTTTGAGCAACTGATTGATTTGTGTGGTGTGGATTACCAGGATTTTCGAGAGGGACAGTGGGGCGGTCAGCGTTTTGCTGTAGTAACCCATCTGCTTTCCCTAGCTCATAACTGGCGTTTGCGCATTCGGGTATTTGCACCTGAAGATACCTATCCAGTAGTTGCTTCTCTGACGCCAGTATGGGCCTCGGCTAATTGGTTTGAGCGTGAAGCATTTGATCTCTACGGTATTTTGTTTGATGGTCATGAAGACTTGCGTCGCATCCTAACGGATTATGGTTTCATTGGACATCCATTTAGAAAAGATTTTCCGATCTCTGGCAATGTAGAAATGCGTTATGACCCAGAGCTAAAGCGGGTGGTCTATCAGCCGGTCACAATCGAGGCGCGAGAAATTACTCCGCGTATTGTGCGTGAAAAGCAATACGGAGACTCGGTCTAAGTCATGGCACAAATCAAGAACTACACTCTCAATTTTGGTCCTCAGCATCCTGCGGCGCATGGCGTACTCCGTTTAGTGTTGGAGTTAGATGGTGAGGTGATTCAGCGTGCTGATCCACATATTGGTTTATTGCATCGCGCTACAGAAAAATTAGCAGAGACACGTACTTGGATTCAAAACGTTCCCTATATGGATCGTTTGGACTATGTATCAATGATGGCAAATGAGCATGCTTATGTCATGGCAGTTGAAAAATTGCTACAAGTAGATGTTCCCTTGCGCGCTCAATACATCCGTGTGATGTTTGATGAGTTAACTCGCTTACTGAATCATTTGTTGTGGATAGGTTGTCATGGCCTAGACGTTGGCGCTATGGCAGTGTTCTTGTATGCATTCCGCGATCGTGAAGATATTTTCGACATGTACGAAGCCGTGTCTGGCGCTCGCATGCATGCGGCTTACTATCGTCCTGGTGGCGTCTATCGTGACCTGCCTACACAAATGGCCCAGTACTCTCAGTCCAAGATTCGCAGTACTTCTGCGATTAAGCGTTTAAATGAAAATCGTAGCGGTTCATTGTTAGACTTTATTGAAGAGTTTTCTAGTCGTTTTGATGGCAATGTAGATGAGTATTGCAATCTACTGACGGACAACCGCATTTGGAAGCAGCGCCTAGTGGGTATTGGTGTGGTGACTCCTGAGCGTGCTTTACAACTCGGCTTTACTGGCCCCATGTTGCGTGGCTCTGGTATTGAGTGGGACTTACGTAAGAAGCAACCTTACGAAACTTACGACAAACTTGACTTTGATATTCCGGTTGGTGTGAACGGTGATTCTTATGATCGTTATTTAGTTCGCATGGAAGAGATGCGTCAATCCAATCGCATCATTAAACAATGCGTAGCTTGGCTCAAAGCAAATGATGGTCCCGTGATGAGTGATAACCATAAAGTATCCCCACCAAATCGTGTGGATATGAAAACCAATATGGAAGAGTTGATTCACCATTTCAAACTCTTTACCGAGGGTATCCACGTACCTGATGGCGAGGCTTATTCTGCGGTTGAGCATCCCAAAGGTGAGTTCGGAATTTATTTGATTTCAGATGGTGCCAATAAACCGTATCGTATGAAGATTCGTGCTGCAGGGTTTGTGCATTTGTCCGCGATGGATGAGATGTCACGTGGTCACATGCTAGCGGATGCTGTCACTATTATTGGTACTCAAGATGTCGTGTTCGGAGAGATTGATCGCTAAAAAAGCGTTTCATAAATTATTTAATGACTATAACCCTGCAACTATCCGATAAAACGCTCACTGATATTGCGCACAATGTCGCTAAATATCCTCCTGAGCAAAAGCAGTCCGCCGTGATGGCCGCTTTAATTGCCGCCCAAACTGAAGTAGGTTGGGTATCACCAGCAGTAATTGAAACGGTTGCTCAGATTTTAGAGATGCCAACGATTGCAGTTGATGAGGTAGCTACTTTTTATAATATGTATGACACCAAACCCATCGGTAAGTACAAGTTAGTAATTTGTACCAATTTGCCATGTCAGTTAAGCCATGGTGAAACTGCAGCCAGTCATCTCAAAAAGACTTTAGGTATAGGCTACAACGAGACAACACCTTGTGGCACATTTACCTTAAAAGAGGGTGAGTGCATGGGAGCTTGTGGAGATTCACCAGTAATGCTGGTAAATAACAAGCAAATGTGTAGCCATATGAGTAATGAAAAAATTGATGCTCTATTAAATGAGCTCCGTGCAGAAGGGAAAGCAGCATGACCAGCCTGCATGATCGACACATTAAACCTTTAATTCTTGCTGGATTAAATGGAGAAAACTGGCGCCTGAAGGATTACGAAAGTCGCGGCGGTTATCAACAGCTGCGTCGCATTATCAATGACAAGATTGCACCAGATGCGATTATTGCTGAATTAAAAGCATCATCCCTGCGTGGCCGTGGAGGCGCTGGCTTTCCGACTGGATTGAAGTGGAGCTTTATGCCCCGTCAATTCCCCGGTCAAAAATATTTAGTCTGTAATAGTGATGAAGGTGAGCCAGGTACATTTAAAGACCGCGACATCATGCGCTACAACCCTCATGCCTTAATTGAGGGCATGATTATTGGTGCTTACACCATGGGTATTTCAGCGGGCTACAACTATATTCATGGTGAGATTTGGGAAGTCTATTCTCGCTTTGAAGAGGCTATTGAAGAAGCGCGTATTGCCGGCTATCTTGGTAACCAGATTTTGGGAAGTGATTTCAACTTCCAATTACATGCTGCTCCAGGTTGGGGTGCTTACATCTGCGGTGAAGAGACTGCGCTACTAGAGTCCCTTGAGGGCAAGAAGGGGCAGCCTCGGTTCAAGCCACCATTTCCAGCAAGCTTTGGCTTGTATGGCAAGCCAACGACTATTAACAATACGGAAACTTTTGCTGCTGTGCCATTCATCATGGCTATTGGTGGCCAAGCCTATTTAGATTTAGGTAAGCCCAATAATGGCGGTACGAAGATTTTTTCTATATCTGGTGATGTAGTTTATCCAGGTAATTATGAGATTCCACTGGGCACACCTTTTGCTGAGCTACTTAAGCTAGCTGGTGGTATGCGTGATGGCATCCCATTGAAAGCAGTTATCCCTGGCGGATCGTCTGCTCCAGTCATTCCGGGTGCTCAGATGATGGATGTGACGATGGATTACGACGGTATTGCAAAAGCCGGTTCGATGCTGGGATCTGGCGCAGTGATTGTGATGAACGAAACCCGCTGCATGGTACGCGCCTTAGAACGTCTATCGTATTTCTATCACGAAGAGTCTTGTGGTCAGTGCACCCCATGTCGTGAGGGTACAGGCTGGTTGTGGCGCATCGTGAGCCGTATTGAACATGGCGAAGGTCGTCCAGAAGATTTAGATTTATTAAACGATGTTGCCGCAAATATTCAAGGACGCACGATTTGCGCCTTAGGTGATGCAGCTGCAATGCCAGTTCGTGGCATGTTGAAGCATTACATGGATGAGTTTGTGTATCACGTAGAACATAAGCGCTGCTTAGACTCTACGAAACCTTTATAAGACATCGAGTACGGGACTTCTTACAGTGAGCATGGTTGAAATCGAATTAGATGGCAAGGTAGTCGAAGTTCCGCAAGGTTCGATGGTGATGCACGCGGCCAATAAGTTGGGTACACACATTCCTCACTTTTGCTATCACAAGAAATTATCGATTGCGGCTAACTGCCGTATGTGTTTAGTTGAAGTAGAGAAGGCACCAAAACCATTGCCTGCTTGTGCAACACCCGTGACGCAAGGGATGAAGGTCTTCACGCATTCGGCTAAAGCGGTCGATGCCCAGCGCTCCGTGATGGAGTTCCTCCTGATTAACCATCCTTTAGATTGTCCTATTTGCGATCAAGGTGGCGAGTGTCAATTGCAGGATTTGGCCGTGGGTTACGGAAAATCAAATTCACGCTATGAAGAAGAGAAGCGCGTTGTATTTCATAAGAATGTAGGCCCATTAATCTCCATGCAGGAGATGTCGCGTTGCATCCATTGCACTCGTTGCGTACGTTTTGGTCAAGAAGTTGCCGGAGTAATGGAGCTTGGCATGGTCAATCGCGGTGAGCATTCTGAAATTACTACTTTTGCCGGTCAAACGATTGATTCGGAGCTCTCTGGAAATATGATCGATCTATGTCCAGTAGGCGCATTGACAAGTAAGCCATTCCGCTACGCTGCGCGTACTTGGGAATTGGGTCGCAAGCGTTCTGTCAGTCCACATGACAGTTTGGGTGCTAACACTACCATTCAAACCAAAGCCAATAAAGTCATGCGTGTTGTTGCTTTAGATAACGATGCCATTAATGAATGTTGGATTAGTGATCGTGATCGTTTTGCTTACGAGGGACTCAATAGCCCAGATCGTATTACGACACCAATGGTCAAGCAGGGCGGGCAGTGGCTCGAGACTGACTGGGAATCTGCAATGGACTACGTAGCCCGTTCCCTTAAAACCATTTCCTCCGAGAGTGGTCCTGATGCAGTAGCTGCACTGGCACACCCAATCTCCAGTACTGAAGAGCTGCACCTTCTCCAAAAGATGATTCGTGGTTTAGGCTCCAATCAAGTCGAGACGCGTTTGCGCCAAACAGACATTCGTGGCTCTGCCTCTGCTTCTGCTTCTACCCCATGGCTAGGCATGTCGATTGGTAAATTAAGTGAGCTCGATCGTGTACTAGTTCTTGGTAGTTTCCTGCGTAAAGAGCAACCATTGATTGCTGCGCGTCTGCGTACTGCCGCAAAGCGCGGTTTACAAGTTTTGCGCATGGATGCTGGTGGCGATGACTGGTTAATTCCTGCGACTGCTATGGCCGCTGCTCCAAGCGCATGGATCAACACATTAAGTGAAGTTGTTTTAGCTGTAGCTAAAGCGAAATCGGTTTCTGCTCCGGCCGGCACCCCAAATGTGTCAGTTACTGCAGCTGCACAAAAAGTTGCCGATAGTTTGCTTTCTGGTACGTCTAGTGCGGTACTTCTCGGTTCCGCCGCAATCGCCCATCCGCAAGCATCCGATTTACATGTATTGGCGCAATTTATTGCTGAACACACTGGCGCAACTTTAGGCTTCTTGCCGACTGGCGGTAATGCGGTCGGTGCTAGCTTAGTCAATGCCAATGGTGCCGGTGTGGAATCAGTGCTTTCTGGCGATCGCCGTGCTGTGATCTTGATGAATATCGAGCCAGATGCTGATTTACCTAACCCTGCGCAAGCGCGTGCTGCACTAGCAAAGGCAAATACAGTCATTGCCTTAAGTGCTTATCAGAGTAAAGATCTCTTAGAGGTGGCGGATGTCATTCTGCCTATCTCCACTTTTACAGAAACAGTATCTACTTTTGTGAATGCTGAGGGGCGTATTCAAACGATCCAGCCTGCTGTCAAGCCATTAGGCGACTCTCGTCCAGCGTGGAAAGTATTGCGCGTACTCGGTGGCTTATTGGATTTAGAGGGCTTCCTTTACAACATGCCTGAAGAAGTGCTGGGTGAGGCGTTACCTGAACATTATTGCACTAAGCTGGGCAATCAATCAGTAGCTACTAGCTTGACTAATAGCAACACAATCCCATCTGCAGGCTTGGAGCGTTTAGCCGATGTAGGTATTTATGCCGGCGACCCAATCGTGCGTCGCGCATCTGCTTTGCAATTAACACGTGATGCCCGGCGAACCAATCAACTTGGATTAGGTCAAGTCATTTTTACTGAGTTAGGCTTAAAAGAGGGCGATGCTGTGCGGGTGATTCAAGGTAGCCACTCCGTAGAGTTACCAGCTACGTTAGAGGCAAACTTAGCTACAGGCACAGTGAGAATCTCTGCAGGCACAGTAGCTAGTGCTCAATTGGGATCGATGTTCGGCCCCGTAACTGTGAGCAGGGTGTAAGAGACCAGATGGACCATTTCTTAGACCTCGTTACTACTCAAGGTGAGGCTATTTTTGGATCACTATGGCCGCTTGTATGGGCTTTGGTGCGAATCGTCATTATTGTGTTGCCAATGTTTGCTGCAGTAGCTTACATGACTCTTTGGGAGCGTAAGCTGATTGGCTGGATGCATATTCGTCTGGGGCCAAACCGCGTTGGTCCTTTGGGGCTGCTACAACCGATTGCCGATGCCTTGAAGCTTTTGATGAAGGAGATTATTTCTCCAACACAAGCAAGTAAGGTTTTATATTTTATTGCCCCAGTGATGGTGATCATGCCCGCTTTTGCTGCTTGGGCAGTGATTCCATTTCAGGCAAAGATGGTGTTAGCTGATGTCAATGCAGGACTACTGTATGTGATGGCAATTTCTTCTATTGGAGTTTATGGCGTGATTTTGGCTGGCTGGTCATCCAATTCAAAGTATCCATTCCTTGGTGCTATGCGTGCATCAGCGCAAATGATTTCTTACGAAATTGCAATGGGTTTTGCCTTGGTTACCGTATTGCTGACCTCGGGATCTTTGAATCTGAGTACGATTGTTGCTTCACAGGAGCAAGGCTATTTTGCTAGCATTGGTTTGAACTTCCTCTCCTGGAACTGGCTCCCATTGCTGCCGATGTTCGTGATCTATTTCATTTCTGGTGTTGCCGAAACGAATCGCCATCCATTTGACGTAGTTGAGGGTGAGTCTGAGATTGTTGCCGGCCACATGGTTGAGTATTCAGGCATGGCATTTGCTATGTTCTTTTTGGCTGAATATGCCAACATGATCTTGATCGCAGCCTTAGCTTCAACCATCTTTTTGGGCGGTTGGTTGCCTATTGTTGACCTGCCAATCTTGCGGGATATCCCGGGTTTCTTTTGGTTATTTGCTAAAACCTTCTTCCTCTTATCTTGTGTCATTTGGCTGCGTGCCACATTGCCACGCTATCGCTATGACCAAATCATGCGTTTGGGCTGGAAGATTTTTATTCCCATCTCCGTATTCTGGGTAGTTGTTATTGGCGCATGGGTGGTTTCTCCATGGAATATTTGGAAATAAGTTGATCAATCATGTTTAAGAAAATTTCCCAATTCCTCGATAGCTTGATGCTGAAAGACATTTTGGTCGGCCTATCGATTACCGGTCGTTATCTCTTCAAGCCGAAAATTACAGTCCAATATCCTGAAGAGAAGACTCCACAGTCGGTGCGCTTTCGCGGTTTGCATGCTTTACGCCGTTATGAAAACGGGGAAGAGCGCTGCATCGGTTGTAAATTATGCGAGGCGGTTTGTCCTGCTTACGCCATTACTATTGAAACTGCCGAGCGCGATGATGGTACCCGTCGTACCAGTCGTTATGACATTGATTTAACCAAATGTATTTTTTGCGGATTCTGTGAAGAGGCTTGCCCAGTAGACGCTATTGTTGAAACCAATATTTTTGAGTATTTTGGCGACAAGCGCGGCGATTTATATTTCACTAAAGAAATGCTCTTGGCTGTGGGCGATAAATATGAAAAAGATATTGCTGCTAATCGCTCAGCCGATGCGCCTTATCGTTAATCGAATCGAGCACAAGAACATATGACATTCGATACATCAACACTGTTTGCAGTATTTTTCTACGCCTTTGCTGGTCTTTTGGTGCTCTCAGCATTGCGGGTAGTTACTGCCCGTAACCCAGTCCATGCTGCACTCTTTTTGGTACTCGCTTTCTTTTGTGCTTCCGGCTTATGGATGCTTCTTAAGGCGGAATTCTTAAGCTTGGCCTTAATTCTGGTTTACGTTGGTGCCGTGATGGTGCTCTTCTTATTTGTGGTGATGATGCTTGATTTGGATCTTGAGCATTTACGCCGTGATTTTAAGAAGTTTCTTCCGGTAGCTTTCTTGATGGGCGCAGTAATTGTCTTAGAGTTATCTATCGTGCTCATTCGTAGCTTTATTGGAACCAGTGCACCAGTTCAGCCGATGCTTGAGGAAATGGCGACGAGTAATACGCATGCACTGGGTATGTTGATTTTTGTTGATTACGTTTATGCCTTTGAAGTAGCTGGCGTCATTCTTTTAGTGGCGATTATTGCTGCTGTCGCATTGACACTGCGTAATCGTAAGGATTCTAAATCTCAAAATATTCATGATCAGGTAAATGTAAATTCTGCTGATCGTATGCGTATTGTCAAGATGGGTTCTGATATGGCCGCAAAGCAAGATTCCCGTGAGGAGAAGAAATGACCATTACCCTCGCTCATTATTTAGTACTTGGCGCAATTTTGTTTTCGACTAGCGTGATTGGTATTTTCTTAAACCGCAAGAACATCATCGTGCTGTTAATGGCAATTGAATTGATGCTGCTCTCCGTGAATATGAACTTTATAGCTTTCTCCCATTATTTGGGTGACATGGCTGGTCAAGTATTCGTCTTTTTTATATTGACTGTCGCTGCTGCTGAGGCAGCAATCGGTTTGGCTATTTTGGTTGTACTCTTCCGCAAGGTGGACACGATCAATGCTGAAGACCTAGACCACCTAAAAGGCTAGTCATGCAATTGACCTTAACGCTTCCTGTTCTTTGTGCGATTCCGCTGGCTCCATTATTTGGCTCGGTAATTGCCGGATTCTTTGGTACTAAATTAGGCGGTAATCGCATTGGTAATGGCGCCTCTCAATTTGTCACTATTTTGGGTGTGATGATTGCCTTTGTTTTATCTTGCTTTGTTTTAGTGCAAGTCATGGATGGTTTTTATTTCAATGGCACTGTGTATCGTTGGATGCAATTGGGTGAACTCAATCTCGATATTGGCTTCCTGATCGATCCGCTGACAGCGACCATGATGTGCGTAGTGACATTTGTGTCCTTGATGGTGCATATCTACACCATTGGGTATATGCAGGGCGAAGAAGGCTATAACCGCTTTTTCTCCTACATCTCACTCTTTACCTTTGCGATGCTGATGCTGGTGATGAGTAATAACCTCTTGCAACTCTTCTTTGGCTGGGAAGCGGTAGGGGTGGTTTCTTATTTACTAATTGGCTTTTACTATGATCGCCAGTCGGCCGTCTTTGCCAATATGAAAGCCTTTTTAGTTAATCGTGTGGGCGACTTTGGCTTCATTCTTGGTATCGGAATTTTGCTGGCGAGTACGGGTTCCATGCAATACGACGTGATCTTTTCTCAAAACTCTGCATTAGCGGCTCAAACATTACCCGGTACGAACTGGAGCCTGATGACAGTGGCGTGTATTTGTTTATTCATTGGTGCAATGGGTAAATCGGCCCAGTTTCCGCTACATGTTTGGTTGCCAGACTCCATGGAGGGTCCAACGCCTATTTCTGCATTGATTCATGCTGCGACCATGGTTACTGCTGGTATTTTCATGGTGTCACGGATGTCACCATTATTCGAGCTGTCGGATACGGCTTTAAGTTTTATCTTGGTGATTGGCTCAATCACTGCGCTCTTCATGGGTTTCTTGGGCGTAGTCCAAACGGATATCAAACGGGTGATTGCTTATTCCACCTTGTCCCAATTGGGTTATATGACTGTGGCATTAGGGGTGTCTGCATATCCTATTGCCATCTTTCACTTGATGACACATGCTTTCTTTAAGGCGCTCTTGTTTCTTGCGGCCGGCAGTGTCATTCTGGGTATGCATCACGAACAAGATATGCGCAAGATGGGTGGTCTTTGGAAGTACATGCCGATTACCTGTCTCATGATGCTCTTGGGTAACCTGGCTTTAATTGGTACGCCTTTCTTCTCTGGGTTCTATTCAAAAGATTCTATTATCGAAGCGGTCGCTGCTAGCCACATATCTGGTGCAAGCTTTGCTTATTTTGCCGTCATGGCAAGCGTGTTTGTCACAGCCTTGTATTCCTTCCGTTTGTATTTTTATGTCTTTCACGGTAAAGCCCGTTGGGGTCATGACGATGCTCATGCGCACGATCACCATCATGATCATGCAGAGCAGGGCGATGATCATGCGCACCATGGTTTAGCTCCTGGTCAAAAACCTCATGAGTCGCCTTTTGTTGTGACATTGCCGCTGATCTTATTGGCCATTCCATCGGTCCTGATTGGTTTTTATACAATCTCACCGCTGTTATTTGGAACGTATTTTGGTGATTCCATCTTTATTGACTTAGCTCGCCATCCAGTCATGAAAGAGCTTGAAGATGAATTCCATGGTCCCATTGCTATGGCCATACATTCACTCACTTCACCCGTATTGCTATTACTGGTAGCGGGCGTATTAACTGCTGCAATTGGCTACCTGTGGGCTCCAAAATTACCAGGCATTGTGGCCCAAGCCTTTGCGCCAATTAAGAAGCTGCTAGACAATAAATATTATCTTGATGAGATAAACCAAGCTGTTTTCTCTAAAGGTCTTTTATGGATTGGCGGTGTCTTGTGGCATCGCGGTGATCAACAAGCCATTGATGGTTTCTTGGTAAATGGAAGTGCGCGTGCAGTTGGGCGCTTTTCTGCGGCTATACGCCATTTGCAATCCGGCTATCTTTATCACTATGCCTTCGCAATGATTGCGGGCTTAGCAGCATTACTCGCCTGGGTTTTATACGCCTATCTGCCTTTTGTCCGCTAGGCCTTTGTTACTTAAGTAGCCACTATGATTCTTTCTTTCGCCATTTGGATCCCGATTGTTTTCGGTATCATTATTTTGTTTTACGGCTCAGAGAACCCGACTGCCGGCGTTCGCTGGTTAGCCCTAGTAGGTTCAGTGCTTGGCTTCATTGCAACTTTACCTTTGGTGATGCTATTCGACATCGCTAATCCAGGCATGCAATTTGTTGAAAAGATGAGTTGGATTCCTCGTTACGATATTAACTATTACTTAGGTATTGACGGTATCTCGGTGTGGTTTATTGTGTTGACCGCATTTATCAATATCTTTGTAGTGATTGCTGCATGGGAAGTGATTGATAAGAAAGTCTCGCAGTACATGGCTTCTTTCTTGATTCTTTCGGGACTCATGATTGGCGTGTTTGCAGCCTTAGATGCTTTGTTGTTTTATGTTTTCTTTGAAGCAACCCTGATACCAATGTATATCATCATCGGTGTTTGGGGTGGTCATAACCGCATTTATGCCGCATTCAAGTTCTTCTTGTACACCTTGCTTGGCTCGCTCCTGACCTTGGTGGCTATGCTGTACTTGTATAACGTTACTAATACCTTTGATATCTTGGCTTGGCATAACGCACGTCTAGATATCGTGGAACAAATCCTCCTGTTCTTTGCTTTTTTCATGGCGTTCGCTGTAAAGGTGCCGATGTGGCCTTTGCATACTTGGTTACCAGATGTTCACGTTGAGGCACCAACCGGAGGTTCGGTAGTCTTGGCGGCGATTATGTTGAAGTTGGGAGCGTATGGATTTTTACGCTTCTCATTGCCAATTGCTCCGGATGCCAGTCAATATCTTGGTCCGTTCATCATCTTCCTATCCCTAGTTGCTGTGATTTATGTTGGCGCAGTTGCTTTGGTGCAAAAAGATATGAAAAAGCTAGTGGCTTACTCATCAGTAGCACATATGGGTTTTGTAACTCTTGGTTTCTTCCTCTTCAGTCCGTTAGGTATTGAGGGTGGCATTGTGCAGATGATTTCTCATGGCTTTGTTGCTGGAGCGATGTTTCTCTCCATCGGCGTGCTCTATGACCGTATGCATACTCGCCAAATCGCTGATTACGGTGGTGTCGTGCATCGGATGCCTGCATTTACTGCATTTGCAGTCCTCATGGCGATGGCAAACTGTGGCCTACCTGCCACCTCTGGCTTTGTTGGGGAGTTCATGGTGATTTTGGCTGCCGTTGATTATGATTTCACGATTGGTCTTTTGGCAGCGACGGCGTTAATGCTGGGGGCTGCTTATTCATTGTGGATGGTCAAGCGGGTATTTTTTGGGCCGATTGCGAATCAACAAGTAGAGGCATTACAAGACCTCAATGCCCGTGAGTATTTCATGATGGCGGTATTGTCTATTTGCGTTATTGGTATGGGGGTGTATCCAAAACCTTTTACTGACCTCATTCATCCCGCTGTCATTAATCTATTGCAGCACGTTGCTGTCAGCAAACTCTGAGTAAAAGCTAATGCAAGCATTTGACCTATACGCCATTCTTCCAGAACTAGTTCTACTTGTAGCTGCCTGTCTTTTGTTGGTGGCGAGTGTTTATGTACCCGAGCGCCAAGTAGCTACCCCTGGAGTAGAGCAAGATATCTTTCATACACCACGCGGTGTTGGATTCGTCTATTTTTTCACTATTATTTTGCTGGTGTATTTAATCTTTGCATTTGTTGGGCGTATGGGTGATGCCTCCCTAGTGGCCATGAATGGCTTATTTCAATCAGACCCGATTTCCAATCTTTTAAAAGCATGCTCCTGTGGTGCTGTATTGGTGAGCTTGGTCTATTCAAAGCAGTATCTGATGGATCGTGCTTTATTTCGCCCAGACTTTATTGTGTTGGCTTTGTTGGCCCTCTTAGGCCAGTTTGTATTAATTTCTGGTGCCAATCTGTTGACATTGTATTTAGGCCTTGAACTCATGGCCTTACCTACCTATGCATTGGTGGCGATGCGCCATAGCAATGAGAAGAGTGTTGAAGCAGCTATTAAGTATTTCATATTGGGTGCATTGGCATCTGGTTTCTTGCTGTACGGTATGTCGATGTTGTACGGTGTAACCGGCTCACTCGACTTAATTGAGATCTTTAGAACGGTTGCTGATCCGCGAGTAAACCATTTAGTGATGGCATTTGGTTTAGTCTTTATCGTTTCGGGCTTAGCTTTTAAATTAGGGGTTGTACCGTTTCATATGTGGGTACCAGACGTATATCAGGGCGCTCCAACAGCGGTCACTTTAATGATTGCAGCTGCACCTAAGCTGGCTGCTTTTGCTTTGTTATTCCGTCTTTTAGTGAATACACTCTTGCCGCTCATGGGCGATTGGCAGCCAATGCTAGTGATCCTAGCGGTGCTATCTTTGGTTATTGGAAATGTCACTGCAATTGCGCAAACCAATATGAAGCGGATGTTGGCTTACTCTGCGATTGCGCAAATGGGTTTTGTATTACTGGGTATGCTGTCCGTGTTTGATGACCATGCATTTAGCGCATCAATGTTCTACGTCATCACTTATGTACTGACCACATTAGGCAGCTTTGGTCTTCTGATGCTGCTGTCTCGTAAGGGTCATGATTGTGAAACGATTGATGATCTCAAAGGTTTAAATAAGCGTCATCCCTGGTTTGCCTTCATTGGTTTAGTGATGATGTTCTCTTTGGCCGGTATTCCGCCAAC
>JBBAQC010000018.1:0-28287 GCA_040400535.1 Polynucleobacter sp.
ACCCGCAGAAAAAGCCAGTGCTAGCGCTAATGCGATTGGCACATCCATACCCAATATCCGGGTTTGGCGCAAGGAAGCAAGACTTCGCCATGCCGCTTGAAAAATAGGACCAGCTGAATACACCATGACTGGAACAGTAAGAGCCCAACTAACCCAGCCTAGTAATAGGTCATACTCTGGCGTAATATCACTATCGCCCACATAGCTCGGCCAAGCATACATCATGACCTGCATCATGCCTAGCAATGCGACCCCCAGCCTAGTGAGTAATTGGCGCCGCTCTTTTTTAGATTTTTCAATAGCTAGTGAGGGCTCAAATGGCCAAGCCTCATAACCGATTCGCTCTACTTCAAATAGCAGTCGAGCTAAGCTAGTTTGATCTGGAGAAAATACTGCCTTCAGCTTTTGACTAACGTAATTAATCTGTACATCCTTAACACCAGGAATACGTCTTAAGTGTTGCTCACATAACCAGATACAGGCTGCACAACGAATTTTTTCAAGCCGTAAGGTTGTTTCTAGATCGCCATTTTCATTGCTAGGCCGCGTATACCTAGCGAGTAATGAGGGATCATCATAAGGGACGAGATTGGCAGGGATTGTATTGGATGCAATGTCAGTAGCAGGCTTATCACCCGATTGTGCACGGCGTGCGTAGAATACCTCTAGACCTTCACCATGAATAGTTTGGGCAATTGCCATACAGCCAGCACAACAGAATTTTCTACTCATGCCACCTAGATCGGCGTCATAGGAATCCCTGGGATCAACAAAACTCCCACAGTGATAGCAACTATTACCTGGGGAGCTGGGATTCATCAATAGCTTATTGATTTTGGGTCAGAGCTTTATTTACCCACCCATTACGACGCTCGTAAATCACAAATAGAACTCCCCACATTACTACAGCAACATAAGCCCACACCCAAGCAATTTGAGAGGCACGTGAACCCGTTAAATCTAGTACTAATCCAAAGATAGCGGGACCTAACAAGCCACCTCCAAAACCCATTAATGAGTGAAGACCCATCGCAGCACCTTTGATGTCATCTTGAGCGCTCACGACTAAACCGGCAGTTAAGGTAGATGAGTCTGCCATGATCAAAATCGCATGCCCCACTGCTAGAGCAATAATTAACCACCAAGATTGGCCTGTTGATAAAGCCAATGCAACACCACATACTGCGCTAGAGATCATCACAAAGAAAATCCATTTTTGACGCCCTATTTTTAAGGCAATCTCGTTACCGATAATGGATGAGGGCACACCAAAAAAGTTAATAAGGCCTGCGAGTGTAGTTGCCGTTAACAGAAATGGTTCGCCCGTAGTTATTGCGCAAAACCCAAAAAAAGCCACAATCCAACTACGAGAGGCAAATAGCTCGATCGAGTGTGCAGTGTAGCCAAAAATAAACCCCGAGGCTGTTTTATCTTGCAGCACTAGACGCCATTTATCTACCGGAAAAATATCATGCAATCGGATACGTATCGGTCCGCGCCACTTATCGTGAGATAGCGCAGGAATAAAAAATAAGACAATGAACATGGCGCTAAATGGGCCGAAAGCAATCAGCCCAAAAACATATCGCCATCCTAAAGCATTCAATATCCAACCAGAGCAGAGATAAGAAAAGCCCGTTCCAATACCAAAGAATGCTGTATAGAACGCAATATGGCGAGTTAGCTCGCCGGTTTTAATGCGATCCGATAGAATTTTTAAGCCTGGCATGTAAGTGCCAGCTAAGCCAGCGCCATTGAGAGCCATGAAGATTAAGGCAGACCAGAAGTTATCAGCAAAAATACCCATGCCCAATAGTCCGCAAGTCGCTGAAAGGCCGCCCACAAGATATACTTTTTTTGCATCAATACGATCCGTTAACGCAGTCGCCAACGGCACCATCAACATATATCCAAAGAAAAAAGCACTCGCAATCAAGCCCGATTGCAAATTACTCAGTTGCCATTCATCTTGCAAGGTCGTGAGGACAACGGCATAGCAGGCGAAACCCAATAGCGCACAAGTTTGCGCCATAAGCATGAGCGGGGTGTAACCGATAGATTTAAAACGCATAAGGGCTTATTGAGAGATAAGCTATTCTACTCGCCCATCAATGCAGATGATCTATTGCTGACTACGATTTGGTGAGTCTTGAAAACCATTTGAGCGGAAGGTGAGCACCAGAGTATCCCTAAAGCCATGCTCTCCTAATGGCTGTATGGGGGTTGATTCATGAATCATTCTTTCATCATTCATGAGCAATAATGACCAGGGCTGAGCCAAAGTGAACCTCAAACCAGTAGAGCCACCAGCATCGAAGATGCGAGTCTCACCGCCTTTAATGCCAACCCTATTGAGTAAGAAAACAGCTACAAAATCTACTCCATCACGATGCGCCCCCTCAGGGGTTGGGCGGCCAATACCATCCGTAGTGTCAATCCGAAATTGATGCGCCTCTGTAAACCAGGTATTGACCTGCTTCACACTATTGAGCACATGAGCTAATCCTAGCAAAAGTGCTTTCCATGCAGGGTTGTCTGTAAGCTCAGTTTGAGAAGGCTCAAACCAGCGCTCTATGCCGCCATGCAGTGCGTTGTAATTCACTGACTGCCAATGGGCTCGGTGCGGAACCATAGTCAAAGATTGATCTTGAATTTCAAAACTTGAGTGACGCCGAAAGCGATAGCGTCCCCCATCTTTTAAATAAGGGTCTCTTGGCAAATCTTCCCAAAATTGATTGAGCTGTAATAACTGCTCTAGATGCACACCCGCAATGTGCGCAACATCCTGCGCAGAGATAATTGCAAAACCATCATCTCGCAAAGATTGAGATAAATTGTTAACAGCGGTTAGGGGAGGAAAAAGGCATTGAGTAGTCATAGGTAGATTTTAGGGGTATGAGCCTAAACGCGTCCGAACCTCTCCAACATGCCCCTTCAGATCATAAAGTTCTTTGGCATCCAACATAGATACCTTGATATTTCCCACTCTGCGCTCAATATCCGCTAAATCTGCATAATTTTTTTCTTTTAAGGCTGGGTTAGAAGCATTTTTCTCAATTACTTTGAGCTCATCGTATACCTGGGATAACTTGAGTCGTAATAGTAAATTTTTAGCAGCTGGTATGTAGGTAAATAAAGGGATCAAAATTACTAGCAGTGGAATCACAATTTTTGCAAAGCGCCCAATCCAAACGGCAGTCCAAAAAGGGAGATGACGGTGCAAGAAAGAAGGTCCATCTTTTAGATAGATTTCAGCATCCACATGCAAGGGAAAATCAAGACCGGAACCAGAGGGAAATTCTCCAGGCTTTTGAAGATAAGAATAGCTCTTCAAAATATCGTAGGTATCGCTTAACAAGAGTGTCACTAATGCTGGGCTGACGTTCTCCTTTCCCACCAAGGTCGCTGTTGCTGCCAATACCTGTATGTCTTGTCGTGGAAGATCGTAGGCAATACTGACAACTCCACGCGGCACCGTTACCTTTGAAAGAAATGGAAAAAGATGTAAGTAGGCGTCTGCTTGTTCAAAGCTCATTAATCGAATGCCTGGTGTTTCATAAAACTGCTTCAGTATTGGCGCCTCTGCCGCACTCACAATAAACACAGCATCTAATTCATTTCTTTTGAACTTCTCCAATGCATCGAGTGGCTTTAGTTTTTCAACCTGAAGATCATTTAAAGTTAAGCCACTTGCCTGAAGCAATTGACTAGAAAGAGATAGGGTGCCACTACCCTCATTACCAATGGAAACTCGCTTTCCCTTTAGCTGGCTTAATAAACCTAATTTTCCCGCGTCATTCTTGAAACTCGACTCTCGATACCACACCCACATCGGCTCATAAAATACTCCCGCAATTGAAACTAAGCTTGGATATTTAGATAAATCCGCCACACCACCCTGCACCATGGCAAAGTCAACGCCTGAATTTGGATCATTTAACAAGGCAAGGTTATCGACGGTGCCACCAGTAGTTCGTAGTGTGAGTGAAATGCCTTGCTCAGAAAGTTCACTCTGCAACTTTTCACCAAACTTCTGATAGAGGCCCGTAGGAAATCCCGTTGCTAATTCAATTGATCTAGGGGGCGGCGGAACTAGCACCCATAGCGTAGCAAACAGTATGGCAACCAGCGCCAACAATGCCATACCAACTGCCGAAGGGTTATAAATATGTTTTCGCATGAAGTTCATCAGAATGCTTCTCTTTTTTATCATTATGCCCCGAGGTCAAAATCGAGAATGTAATGAGTTCATTAAAGTTTTTTGATGACAGCCTCATTCAGGCTGATAGTGGAAAAGGTTGCAGTTTATTGCTCGAGGAAACTAGGGCCTGACCTGATCGATCAATAAACGGACATTATTTGTACCAACTGGGATTGTCTTGGGTGCAGATATTAAGTCGCCAGATTCCGGCATTGCCATTCCCGTTCTAGAGATGCGTACCTCAACCGACACCTCAGGCAATTGAGAAATCAATGCATTGGGGCTCATCGCCAAAGCATCATTCAAAACAAAATTCGTCGGAAAGGTAGTCACTGCAGTTTTAAGGACTGCTACTGGCATCCGCTCACCAGGCTTACGGGCAATCACCATCAGGACATCACCCGCTTTAATTTTGGACTGAAGATCAGGGCTAATATTCACTTGCCCGCTGACTGCTTGATTGCTGATCGCTGGCGCATTGGCTTTAGCACTAGCCGGAGCCAGACCTCCTTTACTCCGCGCTTCCGCAATCGAGGCTGCAATTGCACGGGCCTCATCCGAGTCTGCAGGTAATTGCTTGGCTAACTTTTCCCAAGACTGTATGGCGGCTTTGTAGTTCTCGATATTGAAGTCTGCAGTTCCAGAAAGCCAGAGGGCCATTAAATTATTTGGATCCAGTGCCAATGCTTTATTAATCAGTTGTCGCGGCTTACCAACAAAACTACCGTTTGAATTTGCCGCCAATACATCCGCATAGTCTGCCAATAATTGTGGATCGGAATCCACAAAAGAACCTGAACGAATATAGGCTTTTTCAGCATCCGCATTGCGACCTAAAATCCGATAGGAGCGCGCTAGCATAGCCCAACCCTTAAGATTGTCTGGCTCTTTTTCCATCTTGGCAGCAAACTCAGCAACCATTTTTTCAACACCTTCTTGAGCCATCGGCTTTGCATCATTCATGTCTGCAATCCGGAAGACATCGCCTAAACCAAAGTAAAGACCTGTTGAAAGTATCACTACGAAGATGCTAATACCAATCATGGTTTTTTTGGGAGAGCCCAAGACCGCCAGGTCATCCGCCTCATCAGTGTCCTGAAAAAGTCGTTGACGCATTTCTGCATGAACCTGCTCATAATTAGCGCTATCCACCACACCTGATAGACGATCTGCTTCGAGCTTGTCTAGCTCTTCACGATAAATAGCCGCATTCATCTGACGACGTGAAGTGGCTGACTCTTTCGCAGGGAAAAAGAATGGGCGCAGCAGTAGCACCAAGATGAGGATCAATAAAAGAAGTGCGGTTACTAAAAAACTAGTCATGTGAATTTTCTTTTGAATTGGATTTAGCATCCTTCAGCAAGGCATCAATCCGGCGATTATCTTCTGTTGAAAGCGCAGTACCGGGCACTCTCAAATTTCTACGGCGCAGATACACTATTAAGCCAACTATGCCAACCAGTAGCGCAACGAAAGGGCCTATCCACAAGATCCAGGTGATTGGCTTTACTGGTGGGCGATATAAAACAAAATCACCATAACGATCCACCATAAAACTCCGAATTTGATCGTCAGTCTTACCTTCTTTAATCAGAATCCGAATCTCTCTACGCAAGTCATTCGCCAACTCAGAACGTGACCCCGCCAGAGATTCATTCTGGCAAACCAAACAGCGCATTTCTTCTGAAATCACAATGAGTCGCTGCTCAGTTACTGGATCATCAACCAGTGGCACTGCATCTTTCGCAAAGGCAGTATTAAGCAAACCCATAGTTAGCAAGGTAATGATGGAGAACAGAAAAGACCGTTGGGATATCACTTCAGCTCACTCAATAAGGGAAGAATTTTCTGATTGAGCACTGCCATAGTAATCGGACCGACGTGTTTAAAACGAATCACGCCAGCCTTATCAATGACATACGTTTCTGGAACGCCATACACACCGTAATCAATACCCACTCGGCCATCGGAATCAAAAGCCGATAAAAGATAAGGATCTCCTTGTCGCGACAGCATGGTCATAGCATTTTCGCGTTTGTCTTTGTAATCCAATCCAATAATCGGTGCGATCTGTAATTTATCCAACTCCACCAGTACAGGGTGCTCATCACGGCAAGCAGCGCACCAAGAAGCCCAGACATTCAAAATCCAGGTTTGTCCTCGCATGCTCTCAGGCGAAAAAGTTTTCTTAGGGTCAGCAAGCTGGGGTACTTCGAACGCGGGGGCTTGCTTGCCAATCAACGGAGAGGGTATTTCTTGTGGATCGCGGGTGAGGCCTACTGCCAAAAATCCCACCAGAATGACAAATAAGAGGAGGGGTATTAAAAACTTGGCCTTCATGCCGGCGTGGCCTTGCGCAACTTCATACGGTAACGTTTATCAGACATTGCCAATATTCCACCCAAGCCCATCAACAAACATCCGGCCCAAATCCAATCTACAAAAGGTTTGTAGTAGACCCTCACGGCCCACGCCTTATCGTCCAACTCTTCACCCAAGGAAACGTATATATCTCTAGTGAGGCCAACGTCAATTGCGGCCTCGGTCATTGGCATCGTGGAAGAGAAATAGCTGCGCTTTTCTGGGTACATAGTCGCTTCTACCTTGCCATTACGACTCAACAAAAATGTACCTTGCATTGCGTTGTAGTTTGGACCAGGTACAGGACCTACCCCTTGAAGCTGAATTTGATAACCGCCTACAGTCACAGTATCACCAGCGAGCATGCGCACATCTTTTTCTTCTTGGTAGGTGCCTACCATCGTGACACCAATCACGAATACTGTTATTCCAAAATGCGCGCATTGCATACCTATAAAAGAACGGGTTGCTTTGCCCGTTTTTGCTTGGCGGATAATTTGCATGACCCCAGAAGCAATGACCCAGAAAGCGAGCAGGAAGCCGAGACTACTAAGCCAAGTAAATTCACCCATGACAAACGGAATCAAAACGGCAGCAATCACGGCAACCAATGCGGCTATCCATAAGCGTTTGATAACAGCCAATAGATCAGAACCTTTCCAACTTGTCCAAGGTCCAATCCCCATCAATACTAAGAAGGGGACCATGATGGGCACAAAAACTGCATTGAAGTAAGGAGGCCCGACGGAGATCTTACCCATTTGCAAAGCATCAATCAGCAATGGATAAAGGGTACCGAGCAACACTGACGCTGCCGACACCACCAAAAATACATTGCCCAACAAGATAAAGGTTTCTCGGGAGGTTAAACTAAATTTACCGCCCAGCGTACTCTTGGGGGCACGCCATGCGTACAGGACTAAAGAGGAACCCACTACCAGCACTAAGAAAATCAAAATAAATACACCACGCTTAGGATCAGTGGCAAAAGCATGGACAGAGGTGAGTACTCCAGAGCGTACTAAGAACGTTCCTAATAGTGAAAGTGAAAATGCAGTAATCGCCAACAACACCGTCCAACTCTTGAACCCGCCCCGCTTCTCAGTGACGGCTAAAGAATGTAATAGCGCCGTACCAACCAACCAGGGAATAAAAGACGCATTCTCAACTGGATCCCAGAACCACCAACCACCCCAACCCAATTCATAGTAAGCCCACCAAGAGCCCAGAGCGATACCTAGCGTCAGAAACACCCATGCAGCCGTGGTCCAGGGACGTGACCACCGTGCCCATGCAGCATCGAGTCGACCCGATAGTAGTGAGGCAATTGCAAATGCAAATGCCACTGAAAAGCCAACATAACCCATATACAACATTGGCGGATGAAATACGAGACCAGGATCTTGCAACAGCGGATTTAAAGAACGGCCATCTTGCGCGGCAGGCAATAGCCTTTCAAAAGGATTCGAGGTCAGCAGCACGAACAAAAGAAGGCCTATGAGTACTAAGCCTAAAACCCCAATCACCCGTGCCACCATGAATTCATCGAGCGCCTTGGAGAGCTGTGCAACTAAAAAAGTCCAAGTGGATAACAAGAAAACCCACAGCAGTAGGGAGCCTTCATGACCACCCCACACTGCGCTTACGCGGTAAAGCACCGGCATGAGCGAGTTTGAGTGCTCAGCAACATACAGAACAGAAAAATCGTTGCTATAAAAACTCCACGTCAATGTTAAGAAGGAAATTGCCAAAAGCAAGAAAACGACTTGGGCTGCTGGTCTAGCCAACAGAATCCATTCACGCCGACTCTGATGGGCACCAATCAATGGCAACACACCCTGAATCATAGCGACACACAAAGCCAGAATTAATGCGTAGTGACCAATCTCAGGAATCATTATTTACTTCCATTCTTTTTGGCTTGCTCCAGTGCATGTTGTGCTTCTGGAGGCATATAGTTTTCATCATGCTTAGCCAGTACTTCGCTAGCAATAAACTTGCCGCTGGAATCAAGTCGACCTTGAATCACAGCGCCCTTACCCTCTTTAAATAAATCCGGAAGAATGCCAGTGTAGGCCACAGGAATATCTTTCGCCATATCAGTAATCACAAAGTTCACTGTTAAACCATCGCGCTTCACTGTGCCCTCTTTTACCATTCCACCAATTCGAAAAGCTTGACCTGTAGGTGCTTTTCCCGCAGCGACCTCACTAGGTGTCACAAATAAGGCAATATTGCTATTCAGTGCATTCAAAATTAATGCTGCTGCTATACCAATGGCGACTAGTGCACCAACAATAATCGCTATTCGCTTGTGTCTCGGTTTCACTTCCCACCCTTTTGATCGAACTGAGTTGCAATGGCTTCACTCTGTAGGCGGCGTACGATCGCTTTAAACCGCCTGCGAATAGCTAAGGGTTCAAGCAAAAATACCAATGCGCTAACGCCAAAACTGGACCACACATAAAGTGCATAACCACCCATCGAAAAGAACTCAGCTGGACTATTCCACATCAACACTTCACCTCATTTAATTGCTTAACCCAGTCAGTATGGGCTTCACGCTCCAAAATGATGGCACGCACACGCATTAACCCTACTGCTATTGAGTACATCCATAAGCATAATGCCATCAAGAGCATCCCCCAAAGCATCGTTTGAGCCATGGCTGGAGCCTTGGTTAATGAGACTGAGGCACCTTGATGTAAGGTATTCCACCATTTCACTGAGAAGTAAATAATGGGGATATTGACTACGCCAACTAGGGCCAGGATTGCTCCGGCCTTATCCGCACGGCGAACATTATCTATCGAGGCCTGGAGTGCAATAAACCCAAGGTATAAAAATAAAAGAATTAATTCCGAGGTGAGACGGGCATCCCAAACCCACCAAGCGCCCCACATTGGCTTGCCCCAAAAAGCTCCGGTCCACAGGGATAAAAAAGTCATCCAAGCACCAATGGGAGCAAGTGCCTGAGCCATCATGGCAGACAGGCGAGTGTTAAATATGAGCCCTAGTCCCGCCCAAGTCGCCATCACTAAATAGATCAGCATGGACATCCAAGAAACCGGCACATGAATAAAAATAATACGGTAGCCTTGACCCTGAACCGCATCTACAGGGGCAACGAAAAAGCTGATCCATAAGCCAGCTACCCCAAAAACTGCCGTCAAGCCCCAAAACCAAGGAATCAGTTTTCCAGCTAGTGGATAAAAGGTGCTTGGGCTGGAGAATTTGAACCAGCTCGTCGCACTCTTAACAGGATAATTATTTACATCACTCATTCGATAGCAATCTTTACAGCATTAGCACTAACCCAAGGTACAAATGCTAATGCCAAAATGAATAAAGCGCCCAGTAGTGAAAAATGGCCCGTACTATCAAGCCCAACACTACTGGCATAGACAGCTCCAGACCCAAAAATCAATACCGGAATATATAGCGGCAAAATCAGCAAGCTCATCAACACGCTGCCACCCCTCACCCCTAGGGTTAAGGCCGCCCCAATCGAGCCTATCAAGGATAAAACGGGTGTACCTAGCAGTAGCGCTGCCATCAATACCTTTAAGGACTCAGTATCCAAATCAAACTGAATACCTATCACAGGCGCAAGTAACACTAGCGGTAATCCACAAACTAGCCAATGGGCAATAATTTTGCCAAATACCAAAGCAGTCAAAGAGCTGGGAGAGAGGGCTAATTGCTCTAGGGTGCCATCTGCATAATCAGCAGCAAACATGCGCTGTAAACCTAATAAGGTTGAAAGTAAGGCGGCAACCCAAATGACGCCAGGCGCGATCTTTCTGAGTAAAGCACTATCAGCACCAATTCCTAAGGGGAATAAGCTTGTCACGATGACAAAGAAAAATAATATTGTGAAGACCTCGCTCTTGCGACGCATCACAAGCAAAAGATCACGATGAATAATGGCGATCACGGGACTCATAAATCTAGTACCTGTAAACCTGGTATCGATAGCGCTTGATGGCTAGTCAATACCACCAAGCCATCGGCCTGGAGATGCTCGACGATGAGCGCCTGTAACTCACCAACTGCTTGGGCATCCAAAGCATTAAAGGGCTCATCTAATATCCAGACTTGTGCGTTTCGTGTCAGGATACGAGCCATTAGGACACGTTTTTTTTGACCGGCAGATAAGCAATGTACTGGTAGATCCTCGCGACCCTTGAGACCAAAACGCCATAAGGCAGACAAAGCATCGCGCTCTGAAAGTGTCACACCATCAATGGCAGCAAAGATACGGAGATTTTCAAGGGCACTGAGGTCCTCTTTGAGCGCATCGCGATGACCCAAAAATACCAGTCGGCTATGAAATTGCGCCACCTCTTTTGTAATGGGATGATTACTCCAGAGCACTTCTCCAGACTCAGGAGAAGCTAAGCCAGCGAGTAAACGCAAAAGGCTAGTTTTACCAACGCCGTTCTCACCACGAATATGAAGACACTGACCAGGCAGTATCTGTAAATTCAAACCCGAGAAAAGAGTTCTCTCGCCACGCACACAAGTGATCTCCCGAGCCTCAAGAGTTAAATGTGTAGGCGTTGAGATAGAGAAATTAGTGGCTGTCATCGGAAGAAATGGCTTACATCAAACCACCTCAGGCATTGTCTAAGAACCCCTTGGAGCTGTCAAACGGCCTAAAACAGTATTTAAAGAATAAAACTGATTTAATTCAATTGCTTAGGAGATTATAAGCGGTGTTCTGAGAAGACTCATTCACCTTAATAAAGCGCTATTCCGGCTTGAGGCTTGCAAGCTATTCCCTCGCAACACCAATCAGCCAAGAACTATCTAATTAAAAAGCCCCGTAAATACGGGGCTCTCATCGAACAGCTTGTGGCTTACGGTATCAATATGATCGCGCCCGACACGGTTCTGCCCTCTGCTGCTTTATGGGCTTGGACAGCCTGCTCGAGCGGGAATCGAGCGCCAATACTCACTTTTACGCGACCTTGAGCAATCGCATCAAATACCGCACGGGCATTTTCTTGAAGCAACTCAGGGGTGGCGTTATGTGGAAATACTGAGGGTCTTGTTAAAAAGAGGCAGCCCTTCTTATTTAAAATCTCAGGCTGAATTTCAGGAGCTGGTCCCGAGGCAGCACCAAACAAAGCTAGCATTCCGAATGGAGCAGTGCAATCGAGCGATCCTAAAAAAGTAGTTTTAGCAACCGAATCGTAGACCACATTCGCCTTACGGCCACCAGTTGCTTTCATAAATGCTTCAACCCAGTTCGGCTTTGAGTAGTCGACTACCGCAT
This sequence comes from Polynucleobacter sp., assembly GCA_040400535.1. Lineage (GTDB taxonomy): Bacteria > Pseudomonadota > Gammaproteobacteria > Burkholderiales > Burkholderiaceae > Polynucleobacter. Next base: position 11,844 of record JBBAQC010000018.1, read on the forward strand.
CACAGCCCGCCTCTTTGGCCGCAGCAAATTTTGCTTCTGAGCCAACACTGCCGACTACAAAAGCGCCTAAGGATTTTGCCCACCCGGAGAGGATTTGACCAACACCACCAGCAGCTGCATGAACTAAGACCACATCCCCAGACTTTACTTTGTATGTTTTTTGAATGAGGTATTGCGCAGTCATTGCTTTAAAGAACACTGCGGCCGCAACTTCATTAGAGACGTTATCAGGCACTGATACCAGCTTATCGACTGCAACATTACGTGCACTAGCATAGGCACCAATACCGGCGTTCATATACATCACGCGATCGCCAACCTTGAAGCGGGTAACGCCCTCACCTATTGTCTCTACTACACCAACAGCCTCATGACCCAGGCCAGTTGGTAATTCCAGCGGGTAATAACCAGAGCGCTGGTATACATCGATAAAGTTAAAGCCAATCGCTGTTTGACGAATTTGTACTTCGCCCTTGCCCGGAGCCGGCAGCTCCTGATCGATTAATTGAATGACATCGGCGCCACCAAGTTCTGAAAGACTAACAATTCGAGCAGTTGTCACAAGTTACCTTATTATTATTTTGTAAAAAATTATCTTACTACTAGGGTTGAAGAAGTATCTTCTTCATCCTCTACGATAGCCCAAGTGCTATCACCCAATTTTTTCACTGCCATGGAGTAGGTCCATGAATCGGGAATCCCACAACTCCATTGATCAGGGCCATTCTGAATTAATACATTCCCACCAATGCGGCTATCAAAATAGAGATGATAAGTTTTACCGTGGAGTGGATTGAAACCATATTTAGCGCTATGAACCATCTCTGTAGCATCTAAGCGGGCCTGCAGTGCGCGTGCTTGCTTCATCAGGACTTCAGCTTGCTCCATGATGCGATCGTATTCAAGCTTGGCATTTTGGCGGGCGACGTTGACTGCCTTGTCTTTTTCTTCTAATACCTTAATAGGTGCAAATACGGGTGCTCCCACTTCCATGGGGTATTCAATACCAGCATGCCTAGCTGGATCGGTGTCTTCAATTCTCATTGCATTTTCAACCTACTGATTTATATGGTGAAAGTGTGACACAAAATCTCAAAATGCGTTGCCAAAAGGTCTAAATTAGGCCAATTTACTACAGGGCATCGAGATTCCCTAAGAGCTTTTTGGCATGAACTTGTATGGCCTGCTGGTCGGTATCGCTGATTCTGGATAAATTAGCAGTCATTAAACGAGTGCGTGGGCTTGCCTCAAATTGAGCACGATGTTTAATTAAAAAATTCCAATATAAGTTTGTAATGGGGCATGCGTCTTCTCCAAATCGGACATCAGACTTGTACTGACAAGACCCACAATAGTTACTCATTCTCTTAATGTAGGCGCCACTAGCGATGTATGGCTTACTGGTAAAGCGACCGCCGCTCGTAAATAGAGCCATCCCCGCAACATTGGGTAACTCTACCCACTCCACTGCATCAACGTAGACTGCTAGATACCAATCACACACATCTTTTGGAAGCATCTCAGCAAGCAACCCAAAGTTTCCAGTCACCATTAAGCGCTGAATGTGGTGTGCATAGCCATACTCTAAAGTTTGCCCGATGGTCTCTTGCATACACTTCATACCTGTTTTGCCAGTCCAATACCAGGCAGGTAATGCATTTTGATGTTCGTAGAAATTATCTAATGCCATTTGCGGCATATCAAGGTAATACATGCCTCTGATGAATTCTCGCCAACCCAAGATTTGACGAATAAACCCTTCAACGGTTGCCATCTCTAAATCATATTTTTTCCAAGCACGTAATACCGCATCAACCACCTCTCGTGGATTGAGCAACTTCAGATTTAAAGAGCTTGACAGTAATGAGTGCCATCCGAAGGGCGTACCAGTCCACATTGCATCCTCGTAAATACCGAATGTTGCCAGGCGATGCTCGACAAATCCTTCCAAAGCTTGCAGAGCTTGTTTGCGAGTCACTGGCCACTGAAAATGTGCCAAGGATCCAGGATGATCTGGATAACGCTGTTCCACCTCAGACAATACGGCTTTAGTAATGGCGTCTGGCTCAAATAATTCTGGGGAAGGAATTAAACCGGGTCCTTTTTTTGGAAAAGGCTTGCGATTATCACGGTCAAAATTCCACTGACCACCTTCGGGCTTACCATCTTGATCGATGAGTACGCCATGCGTTTTTCGCATGAGTCTGTAGAAATACTCCAGTCGTAGCTCTTTTTTATTAGCAACCCATTCTTTAAATTCTTCATGGCTACAGTAAAAATGCGTATCTTGCCGGATCTCTAGAATAATCTTGAGCTCCGCAGCTAAATCCTCAATCGCCTTTTTGAGTCGCCACTCACCTGGCTCAACACAGACGAGGTGTGTGAATTTTCCAGCCTTGATTTTTTGCCTGAGCTCCTCTGCAATTGTTTTTGGCGAGTGCTCAATATAGGTCAGCTTAATATCAAGACTTTTCAGATGCTCTGCAAAGTGACGCATGGCTGATAAAAATAGCGCAATTCGTGCTTTGTGAGACCAGACATGTTGCGCCTCAACAGCTGACTCAACCATCAGCACTTCATCGGTCTTAGGATTGAGATCTTTTAAGGCGGCATTCTCCAGGTCTAACTGATCACCCAAAATCAATATCAATTTTTTCAACCTAGTATTCCCTGAAAAGATGACGACGCAAAGATTTGACCCATACTGTATTAGCGCTTATAAAAACTCAAAGTTACTTCACCCAAATCAATTCCGAATTTACTCATTTTGGCTTTATTCAGCATGACCTTTGGCGTTACTAAGTACATCCAATCATTAAATTGCACGTGATATATAGTCCCATCAACTGGTAAGGCTAAGGTGTAGGCCCAATTCAGTGCATTGCCAGCAGATTCACCAATAGCATCACCCACCACATCATCTGCCCTACCAATGTATTTACCAGGAGCAGTTTCTGTCAAAGTCCAAATACGCTTTTGCTTTGTCCCATCGGAGTATTCAAAGCTTTCGTCGAGGATGCCCACTTTTTTACCATCAACTACCTTCCAGTTTGCAATCAAAAGCACAGTAAAGCGTTTCTTCACCTCACCACTGCGGTCTGTAAAGATTCCGTAGGCATCTATCGTGCCATTGAAGTATTCACTCAGGTCAAGATTTGGTTTTTCTTTAGCGTATTGCGTTACCGAAGGTGATGAGCAGGCAAATAAGCCCGTCAAGGCCAAGGTCGCTGCAATCCATTTTGCTAATCTATAAGCTCTATTCATTTAACATGCTCCTGAAATAATTGGTGGCGGACATCCCTGACCTAGAAGATCAGCCCTAAGCTTTGGAACGCTAGTTTTTGAATCTAACCAAATACCAAAAAAAGCTTTCGCAAAATCAGCACCCTGAATTTGTGATACTTTTTTACCATCATGAAAAAAACTCGTTCCCTGTTTAGGAATGTATACAGCGGTAATCGTCTGACCAGGCTCTACATTAGGAAAAAAAGTAGCCAGCTCTTTACCCCAGGTAACCGCTTGGGCATCTGCTACGCCTAAGTTTTTCATCTCATCAACTGTACGATTGGTGATTGCTTCTCCGGAGAATGATTTCTGGTACTTCAGCTCGAGAGCAAATTCTTGAGAATCTTTAGTTGCGCCACGATATAAATTCGCATCGTATACATGAAATCCCCAAAAATTCAGTCGACCCAAGCCCTGCAATTGAGTTTGCCCCATCAGGCTTTTTATATACTGAGGCTCCTTGGCAAAGCTGACTGAAGTAAGCATGTTCAGAGATACAGCAATTAATAGTGAATACACCAGCTTCATCTTTTTACCTCTTTCTGTTGACTAATCGCAGCGCAAACGGGCCAAGTAGCGCTGAAATTCGATGGCGATGTTTTGCAAAGAATCGATAAGATAAATTCCAAAGGGGTCTCAGTGCCGGCCGAGAAAAGATCCAGGCCATCTTCGGTAGATTGGCTCGACTATAAGCAGCTGAGAATACTTCCACACCCGAAATAAGCTCGCCATCATCATATTGAGCGTACATAGCGGCCAAGGCTTGGTCACAGGACACTCCCACTCGCTCGGGGGAGTATTGATCTGAATTGATATCCACAAAGCTCAGTAGTCCTGCTTGATTACGCCCAGAGAGAAATTGGATTTCTGCCTGACATAGGGGGCAAAGGCCATCATAGAACATGGTCAGCTTTTTCATGGTGCTTATTTTTGTTTATATTGAGTTGCGCAGTAAGCACGGGTAACTAACTTACTGCGAAGCGCTAAATGTTTAGTAGATCTACCGGTTACCCGTTTACGCCATAACTCAAATGAGTTGCGTTTGAGCTCTTTTCTCATCAAAGCAATTACTTGGGGCTCAGAATATCCAAAAGTAGCCTCAATCGCGTCAAAGGGAGTGCGATCTTCCCAAGCCATCTCAATCAATCTTGAAAGATCAGCTTCTGATAGAGTTTGCGGTCGGCGAGTGGTCATTAAGCAAGTTTAAGACTTATTCACTAAACTGGCTTGAAGCCAATTTACTCCCTTTATTAATGCCCCTAGTCCCACATTCCTTCCGCGCCCTGATCATTGGATCTTCTGGAACTATTGGCTCTGCTTTCGTAGAGTTACTAGAAGAGAGCGCCACATGTACGTCGATTACAGGCATCCACAGAAACTCTAGCGCTCCCATTGATTACCAGGATCTGGACTCGATTGAGAAAGCAGCTCAGGCTCTCTCTGGTGAGGCTCCCTTTCAGCTCATCATTAATACCATTGGGATATTGCACTCTGCCGAATGGATGCCCGAGAAAAAACTGGATGACCTTAATCCAGCGCAATTACAAACCCTCATGCAGGTTAATGCGATAGGTCCCGGATTGACTATCAAGCATTTTTCTAAGCTGCTTGATCCGGCAGGATCGGTGATGGCAACACTCTCTGCCAAAGTCGGAAGCATTGAAGATAATCGTCTTGGAGGATGGTACAGCTACCGCGCCTCCAAGGCTGCGCTCAATATGCTGATTAAGACTGCCGCCATTGAACTTGCGCGCACCAAACCAAACGCTGCGCTGATCGCCCTGCACCCTGGTACAGTGAGCTCTCGACTATCGCAACCTTTTAAAGGCCAGCAAATTGGTCGCCCTGCCCGAGATGCTGCACAGGATATGCTCAATGTTTTACTCTCCTTGAATAAAGAAGATTCAGGAACGTTTATGAGCTATTCTGGCGAAAAACTCCCTTGGTAAATATGGAAAGTTTGTATGCAAGATGAAATTACTTTGAATGTATTAGGACAGCCACTAGTCCCCTGCTCCTTTGAACCTTTGACAGGTTTTTTTAGGGATGGCTGCTGTAAAACCAATTTGGAAGATGCGGGCAGCCATTTGGTGTGCGCCATCGTCACAACTGACTTTCTGCAATTTAGCCTCAAGAGAGGAAATGACCTCATCACACCAAGACCAGAGTACCGATTTCCTGGTTTGATTGCGGGTGATCAGTGGTGCCTATGTATCAACCGCTGGATCGAGGCCCTCGAGGCAAATTGTGCTCCAACGATTCAACTGGAAAGCACCCACGCGAAAGCACTAGAGAAGGTCTCAATGGAGGTATTGTTGGAATACTCTCACAGCCATAGCCTTTGATACTCACCACGAGGATCATGGTCTTGGGCTTGCTTAGCAATATTAAAACGTCTACCACCTCTAGGATCAGTACCCCGGCCGGCTAAATATAGCCAATTTCCTTGATTACTATAGACGTCATAGTCAATGAGTTGAGACTCAAACCAAGCAGCTCCAAGACGCCAGTCTCCCTGCAAATCATAGACCCAATAACTAGCGACTATTTGGCGCATTCGGTTAGATAAATAGCCGCTACTGAGAAGCTCGCGCATGCCTGCATCAACCAAGGACACCCCGGTATTACCAGTGCGCCACTGCTCAAATTGATGGGAACCACCAAGCGTAGTTGCTGCCTTACTTAAGCCCTGCTTTCGATAAAGCCCGGTGCCATATTTAAAGTGTAAAAAACGAAAATAGTCACGCCAGAGGAGTTCAAACCAGAGCCAGTAAGTCCCGTCATTAGCTCCGTAGGATTGCTCATAATCTGCTATCTCTGCGGCAATTGTTCTCGCAGAAATACAACCAGAAGCTAACCAAGGCGAAAACTTGCTGGAGTAATCCTTTCCAATTAATTGATTGCGAGTTTCTTTATAACTATCCGGTAGTCGTCTGTCTAAATATTGCTGGAGATGGTTGATCGCATTTTGTGAACCGCCAATAAAGTGATGGGCAGAAGGCATTACTTCATCATCAGATTTGATCGGTAACGCATCACTGCACTCAGGCAACGGAGGAATTTTTGATGGTGCGATAACAGGTATTGCAAACCTCAAACCAGCGCGCTCAATCTCTTTACGAAACTGAGTGAACATATCCGGCATATTTTGAATAGAGAAGGGCAGACTCTCAGAGCTCAACATACTGGACTGCCAACATTGCTTCAGTAAAATTCCCCGCTTTTCAATCTGCTGGGACTGAGCTATTTCTTCCGGAGCTTCAATCTGCTCACAATAAATCGTATTCACATTGGCGAGTTGCGCTAATTGAGCCAACACATCCGCAGGTTCACCACTAAATTCCAATAAATCAGACCCAAGAGCTCGCAATTGCAGGCGTAAATCATCCAAAGACTCTCTCAGAAATGCTTTGCGATGGTGGCTCTCCCGCGGAAAACCAACAACATGAGTGCTGCGCCCTTGGGGGAGGTGAATATAGACCGGAAGTAGATAATCGGCCTGCAAACAGGCTTGCACAAACGCGGGGTTATCCGTCAGCCTTAAATCATTTCTAAACCAGTAAATGAGCGTGCCCAATTATTTTGCTCCAAGTGTTGCTGGAGAGGGTTTGCGTAGGCGGCAGGCATCCGAACAATACTTAATAGATTCCCAATTTTTAGCCCAAGATTTTCGCCAAGTCATTTCCCTGCCGCAAGCGACACATAACTTACTTGGCAGAAAAGATTTATTACCCTTGAATCCGGATTTTTCTGGCTTACCCATACCCACTCATTAAAAAAAGAATAGACTACTCATCGAACTATCACCATGAGATGTCTTTGAAAGCTTTTTACGCTGATCACTACGTTTTACCACTTCCCGCCGGACACCGCTTTCCGATGGAAAAATATAGAAAATTGCGTGATTTGGTCTCGCAATTAGATGGTGTTGTACTCGAAAATGCACCCGCAATTACTGATACTCAAATACTGTACGCCCACGATCCAAGCTACCTTATCAAAGTACTTCAAGGGACGCTCAGCCCCCAAGAGCAGCAAGAAATTGGCTTTCCCTGGAGCACGCAAATGGTGGAGCGCTCTCGCAGATCTGCGGGGGCCACACTAGCAGCAGCTCAGGTTGCACTCACGGAAGGGTTGGCTGCCAATTTAGCCGGAGGCACACACCACGCCTATCGCAATAAAGGCAGTGGATTTTGCGTGTTCAATGACTCTGCCATTGCAGCTAGAGCACTTCAAAAAGAAGTGAATGCGAAATTGAAGATCGCCATCATTGATCTAGATGTGCATCAGGGAAATGGTACTGCTGCAATTTTAGTAAATGACTCCTCTATCTTTACCCTATCAATTCATGGAGAAAATAATTTCCCATTCACAAAAGAAGTTAGTGATTTTGATATTGGCCTACCAGATCAAACGAGTGATCAAGCCTATATGTCGGCCTTACATCAAGGACTAGAAGTACTGGATACGAAATTTAAACCTGATTTCATTATTTACCTAGCTGGCGCTGATCCTCATGAAGGTGATCGCCTAGGAAAACTCAGCGTGAGCAAAGATGGCATGCGAGAACGAGATGAATGCGTCTTTCAATACGGCCTAGATCGCCAAATTCCGATTGCATTTAGTATGGCCGGTGGTTATGGCGTGGAAATTCAATCTACCGTAGATATTCATCTACAAACGATTCAAAGCGCCCTTCATTATCAAAAAAAATACTAGATCAGTCGCCTAATTCACTGGCTGGAGAATGATAAAGGCTTGCATTTTAAAGTTCTTGATAAAAAAGCATTTAAAATCAGAGTTATGCGTCGCCATCATCCAAGTCTATTTCTTTTTACCCTATTCACACCATTGATGGCCTTGGCAATTGATTTGCAGCCGAACGACATTGTTGCGCCTGCACCTAACAAGAACTACCTAACGCTCAGCTACTTCGGCACAGAAAATACGACTCTTTATAAAAATGGTTCTGCCGTCTCAGTTGCGCCCTACGCTAGTCCAGTCATCAATACTCAAAGTGCTATTTTGCGTGGTACTAGGACCTACTCCATAGGTGAGCTTCCTGCAGCTACGTTTATCCAGCTACCTTACGGAAATATCAATCCAGCTGGCTCACTATCGAATTTATCAGGAGACACCGGTATTGGCGATCTCACTATCGCGACTGCAATCTGGCCATATCACAACAAAATTACCAGAACCTATTTTGGCGTAGCGGGTTATTTTTTCTCCCCTACCGGTAGCTACTCCAGTCAAAGAGTATTCAATCTAAGTGAAAATCGCTTTCGAAGTAATTTACAAATGGGATTTCAGACGCCCATCTCCCAAAGTCTCGATGGCATGATTGCCATTGATACGACCTGGTATGGCGGCAATAGCCAATGCGCAGCAGCATGCGGTCTTAACGCTAATGGCTCCTTAACGCAAAAACCCCTCACCACCACTCAGCTTGGTCCCATCTATCGTATCAACAGCACCTTTACGGCAGGCGTCTCTTATCTCTACGTGACGGGTGGCGCAACCGCAATCAACAATAATTACCAGAATAATGTGGTGAATACTCAAAGGTTGTTACTAAGCGGGCAAGCACATACATCCATCGGCAGATTTTCGCTGCAGTACGGTCGCGATCTTGAAGTCAAAAATGGATTTATACAGAATCATCTTTTGGCATTACGCTTATTAAAAGAATTCTGAGAGCGGTAGTAATAGAGCGGTATTAGAAACGCTCTGTTGGCTGAGTTTTAGAAACCGTCCAATACTTTTGCATCTCAATAAATAAGAATGAAGCAGACCAAGTAATCAGGATAAAACCCGTCAATGCCTCTACGCCGGTTAAGTATCTTAAGTAGCCCTGAGCCACAATCTCACCATAACCCAAGGTAGTAAAAGTCACAAATGACAAGTAAGCGCAGTCCAGCAAAACGCCATGGCCTGACAGATTGCCTACAAGACCGCCCATACCAGGAAACTGTAGAGTAAAAAAGAAACCTAAGGCAAAGAGCCAAATCTCAATGACGTGGGCCATAAAGATCGCACCAACACCAATCAGAACTCTAAAGCGAGGAGAGATATGCGCTACCTTTGGTAAATGCTTATCCAATAGAGAAAGTGCCTCGTAATGAAGCAAGATAGCCGTTAACGCTAGTGATCCATTGACAATAAAGGCAGTGATTAGCAACATCTTTTAATTGTCTCTTATTTCTTGTGGGCTACACCATACATTCAAGCACCTTCAACTGAGCTTAGGGCTCTATATCCATCATCAAGATGGATAGTTTTTTATTGAATGGTGCCTATTAAACTTACTTGAGAATTATGAATCACCGCTAAAAATACTTACTTCAAAATAACTACTGTTGCTGTAGCACGAGCACCCCAACCGGAGGGCCCTCCAGGGGTATTGCTGACGTAGTACATTGGACCTGCGCCAAAGGAAATGGGGACACCATCCAAGATCATCAGCTTAGAAACCCCGACATATAGGGGATTGGAAGTGCGGCGGACATCATAATTGAAGAGTGCCTGCATATTGGTGGTGTAGGTCCAGGCATTTTTAGTGGTGTAGGCCAAGAATGGCTGTCCATACAAATTATTCTGCGTGCCGTAAGCAGGATTACCACCCATATTCCAAGACTGAAAGCTCAGCAAGCCATAAGTCCAAGGACCATCACGATTGAGAACTACGCCAGTAACACCAGCCCCAGTTTGCTGGGAAGCAAACTTACCGCTATTACCAGAGGGCGACTGAGCATAAGGGCCAATACCCCAAATCCAAGAAGAGTTGGTATTGGGAGCGTAAAAAGATTCAATGGTTACGTTAGCAATTCCATAGCCGGAAAATGCTTCACCTGCCGCATTTTGAACGCTGACCTCCCTCACTCCAGCAACGATCGGGCGAACGATGAAAGTATCACCACCACCTAAATTAAATGGCAGCACCGGCTGAAACAATAAAGTTTCAATCGATCCCGATTGATTGCGCCCTGCCCCACGACTGAATTGGTACTGTAGCGGCATCGAGATCATATCGGCTATCGGATTCGCTAATTTTTTAGCGATATCCTGCGGACTTTCCTCTGTCTGAATCGCTGAAGCAGAATTTCCAGGGACGCTCTGAGCTATGGCGATGCCGGAGAGATAAGAGCTCAGCAATAAAAGTAGTGTGTATTTTTTAATTGAGCTGGAATGCATCTAGAGGATTCTCGTTAGAATTTAAAGGTAGCGGCTAATTGTGGGCCTAGCATCGTGGTTTTTTGCAGCACACCGCCATCCTTCATGTCATAGTAAAGCGCGCGATAAGTTAAAGATACATCGACCAGCTGATTAAAGGTTTTGCCAACACCTACCATTGCTTGCCAAGTTAAGTTCGTAGTACCGCCACCGCTACCAATATCGCCGTAGAAAGGCACATACCAGGCGCTATCTGCAATGCGATAACGGCCTTTGGCGCCAAAAATAGGATCGAAAGTTGAGGTCGTTTTGGATGCCGAACCATATCCACTCACATTGAGTGTTGCTGTTGCATAGATTGTCCTAACCCCCAGCAAGGCATCTACATAGGCGTCCTGAGTATTGATTAGAGTGTAAGTAGCTGCTCCAGTTAATACGGTCTGCTGAAGGGTAATCTTGTCACCGATGGTATTGCCCGTATTTGGAATCGCACCCGATTTTTGTAATGTGGCTGACACGAGATCACCCATCACACCCCATTTGCCTTGATGCGCCTCAGCTGAAATCATCGCACCAGATTTGAGATTACTCACAACATTACTCGATGTGAAATCGGCTGATTTGGCCAGACCACTATCTAAACCAATAGTGCCTTTAATACCAGGCGCCCAAATGTATGGCGTTACTTCAAAACGCCAAACATCTGCAACTTTAGGAATAGGCGATACGTTTTCATTTGCGCTGGTAACTGGAGCAATGAGCATAAGCAAAAGGAGGATGATGGGGAGTGCAAAAGGTTTCATTTTTAAGAAGTAAGGTTCTGAATGGGTTGTGAAATAGCCTAAAACTAGTTATGGTTATTTTAAAGGCTCTTCATACCTGTTTTACTAATGAAATACCCTATTAACCATAGCTCACCCTAGCTAAAGTCAATACCCATCATTAAGATAAACTGAATCTAAGCGATTTTGAATACCCTTCTACCTAGGAATAAACAATGACATTAATCGAGAAACTACAGTGGCGCTATGCGACTAAAAAAATGGATCCGACACAAAGTGTTCCTAGGCAAAAGTTAGACAACATATTAGAGGCGATTCGGCTGACTGCCAGCTCGAGCGGGCTTTTGCCTTATCAAATATTAGTCATTACCAATGCCAGTACTCGTGAAAAAATCAGGGCAATCGCTCATGACCAGTCTCAAGTTACTGATTGTTCCTATTTGCTGGTTTTTGCTGCCTGGGATACATACACCGCCGAGCGCATTAATACGGCTTTTGATATGACTGAAAAATTACGCAACTTTAAAAGTGAATCTGGCACAGCATATCGACAAAACTTACTCAATACCTATCCACTTCGCGATCCCGAAATCAATTTTACGCATGCGGCCAAACAGGCCTACATTGGATTGGGCACTGCATTAATAGCGGCTGCAGAAGAGCAAGTAGATTGCACCCCAATGGAAGGCTTTAATCCAGAAGGACTTGACCAGGTCTTGGGTCTGAAGCAAATGGGCTTGCGAAGCGTAGTGATGCTCCCTCTAGGATATCGAAAAGCAGACGAAGATTGGTTAGCTAAGCTGGCAAAAGTAAGGCGCAGCAGAGAAGACTTTGTCCATTGGCTCAACTAAATGACAAGGTCTTGGTAATATCAACTTAAGCGATGTTCACTCTTTTAACTAGCATGCGCTTTCCTAGGATAACTGTGGAAATTACCAACACAGCAAATACTACATTCATTAAGGTAAGAGAGTCTCCCAGCAAAATACTAGCGGCCAGCAGCGTACAGAATGGTTGAATCAGTTGCACTTGACTCACGCGTGCAATCCCCCCAACAGCAAGTCCCTCATACCAGAAGAAAAATCCGAGGAACATCGGAAATAAACTTAAATAAATAAACGTAATCCAGGGCCAAGTCCCTACATGAAGATAGTAAAAGTCAAAAGTGGCATACGTCATGACGATATTAATAGGCAAGGAAATAATAAGGGCCCATGAAATCACTGCACGCGGGTTTATCTTTCGAGATAATTCTCCACCCTCTACATAGCCAATACAGGCACATATACCCCCTAGTACTAACAAGAGATCAACACCAGTAAAGCTCCCTGAGTTTTTTAACAGTGCATACATCACGACTAAGAAGGCGCCCAATAAAGACACTAGCCAAAATCCCAAAGAGGGTCTTTCCTTAAATCGAATGACTCCAATGACTGTGGTTGCCAGCGGCATCATGCCCAGAATTACCGCTCCATGTGAGGACGATCCTTGTGTCATGGCTACAGTAGTAAAAATAGGAAAGCCAAAGACTACGCCAAGGGCAATTACGGCAAATTTAGCATAATCTTTTTTCTGGGGAAATGGCTCATTCTTATAAATTAGATATGCCGTAGCGACTAAACCAGCCAATAATGCTCTGCCGAATGCGATAAAGTAAGGATCAAAACTGAGCACTGCAATCTTGCTCACGGGCAAGGTGAGACTGAATATCAAGATGCCGACAAAGCCAATCAGCATTCCCTTGGTCTCTTTATTCACTATTACCTTATTGTTGGTTGCAAAGCGCCAATCTTGTCAGCTTATCAGATGACCCGTCTTCACAAAGATAATGCAGCCCTCTTTACTGAAAGGCTGATGCAGACTGAGGTGAGGACTTCTAATCCAAGATCCCGCGGGATAACGTCCATGCTCATCCTCAAATACACCCTCCACTACAAAGATTTCCTCGCCTCCGTAGTGTTTATGGGGATTGAAATAGGTTTGTGGCGCCCACCTTACTAAAGTAGATCCGCTCCCTTGCTGCATTAAGGGCATGACATTCAAGCCTGGCACCATACCTTGGTACCAAGTAGCTGTTTTAGTATTGAGCACTTCTCGCTTTACTTGATCTACCCCAAGGTGCCGCAGCTTCACAAATAGAGTACAGCCAGTTTTGCTATGGGGTGCATGGGAAGAGCCGGGAGGATTCATGATGTATGTCCCAGCTGGATAGTCACCAGCTTCATCACTAAATACCCCATCAAGCACTAATATTTCTTCGCCAAATTCATGTACATGTGTCTGGAATTGAGAACCAGCTTGATACCGAACAATCGAAGTAGCTTTGGCGACTTCATCTCCGGTACGGTCCAGCATCCGCCGCTCAACGCCTTCCTGAGGACTGGGCACCCATGGCAAATCATGATGATGAATCACGACTCTCTTACTGTAGTCAGAATTAATATTCATGCATTACATTCAGAGTCTAGGTATGGATCTGCGTGGCGTATCAATACCCCGAGATTACAAGCCACACAGGTAGAATTTGACGCTTCTAAATTCTTGGCTTTAGAAATTTAATGCAGAAACAAACAAAGAAAGCGCTTTCATTCCGCCGAATATCACGATGAACGCAATGGTAAATGCAACATAAATCCTACCTATCTTATCTTTTGCTTCAATGGCTTTGCTATGACTCATGAGTGGACTCCAAATAATATTTAACTTAACGTTCAGAAATCTTACTATTTTTTCCGCAAGTTGGCAGTCTCCAAAAGGCTACTCAAGTAAAGCTATTTGGAGGCTTAGGCGACTATGCGGCAAGTAAAAACTCACTAAAGTGCCATCAAAAGCTAAATTATCAATCTTGTCAAAGTAAAAAAGACCATCCCGAAGAAGATGGTTGCCAAGATACTTTTGGTCAATAAAAAGCCAATAATTCCGCCAATTGCTCCAAATACTTGAGGAGAGAAGAGCTTGAATTCCAATAATTGGGTCGCGGGATCCTTCATAAATAATATGTCAGGAAGAACTATTGCTATTAATGCCGCAGTAGGCGCATACCGCAAAAACTCTTGAACCGTCTCTGGAATTGGAAATTTAGAGCCCACTAAGAGCAAGAAAGTTCTCGTCAGTACGCTGACTAAGATCAAACCAAAAAATACTATCCATATGTCGACTGAACTCATACTCGCCTCTGATGAGGTTTTTTATCCATGAATACTGCGGCAGAAACCCCAGCAATCACGGAACAGACAATCGTCAATCGATAAGGTAAATTCACCGTGAGTATGCAAGTAATGGCCGCCACCAAAGCTGAAATCAATGCAGTCTGATGCTTAATAGCGGGAATGATTAAGGCGAGCAATGCCAGCGGACCTGCAAATCCCAAGCCCCAGGAATGCGGTATGTGTGACCCGAAGAAAATAGCAATTAAGGCACCGACCTGCCAAAAGAACCAGTGAGCTAAAACCATTCCTGAGAAATACAGGAATTGGGTGTTGGAGCCATCTGAGTTATCAGGGGAAGGAAATTTTTCTATGAATTTTGCAAAACTCATATCTGTATTTAAGCTACCAATGCCCAACCTTTGCAGGAATGAATACCGCTTAAAGTGCGGTTGAATAGCGGCACTAAAAATAACAAAACGAGACATCACAATCAGACTGGTGAGCCAGATAGTCCAAAACGGGTAATTACCGCTAATCAATGGCATTGCTGCTAATTGTGATGAGCCTGCATAGACCAGCATATTGAACCAAAATGTATCCACTGGACTCAACCCGGCGCTTAGTAAGCTAATGCTCGTCACCAGCGACCAAGACATAATGCCTGGCGATGACTCGATCATCACTTTGACTCCTTCTATAAAAGGAGGTTTGCGAAAAAAGATCAAACTCAATGCTTTCTATTAATTGTAAAAATACCTAACTATTATGGCATTCGCAATCGGCTACACAGCAAAAACACTCCATAGGGAAGCCTCTATAGAATAGAGCTTATGAAACCCACCATCAAAATAGACTACGTCTCAGACATTGCTTGCCCCTGGTGCGCGGTAGGCTTAGGCAATCTCAATCAAGCGATTGCCCAGCTTAGCGATAAAGCAAACTTTGAGGTGCATTTCCGCCCTTTTGAACTCAATCCCAATATGCCAAAGGGTGGTCAAGATGCGATTGAACATCTCACTCAAAAGTACGGCCTCACTGTAGAGCAAGTGAATACCAATCAAGCCAATATCCGTAAAAAAGCACTAGAGGCTGGATTTGAATTTCATCCCGAAGGTCGTAAGCGGGTTTACAACACCTTTGATGCCCATCGTCTTTTGCATTGGGTCGCAATAGAATGCGATAGTCAAAAACAGGCAGCTCTAAAAAAAGAACTGCTCAATACTTACTTTTGTCTGGCAGTTGATTTAGATGACCAGCAAAATCTGCTTGATGCGGTTACCCGTGCGGGCTTAAACCGTCAAAGAGCTCAGGAGATCTTAAATACGAAAGAGTTTTCATCTGAGGTACGCGCAGAGCAAGCCACTTATACCAATGCAGGTATCAGCTCTGTGCCCTCAATCATTCTGAATGAACAATATCTTTTGCAGGGAGCCCAGCCTCCCGAGTCACTTGTAAAAGCTTTTGAGCAGTTGATTCAAAAGGACTAAAACAAAACCATTACCATTACTGATGAGGGTTTGCATTTCTGGCGGGTCCACCAGGACTTGAACCTGGCTTCAAATATTAGATTATTAACTTAACAAGTAGAATCGAAAAGTGTGACGAAAAATAATTCGGGCCTATAGATTTAAGACTAGCTTACTATAAATAATTCAGTCGCTTTATTCTTTTCGGCTGGCCAAGTAGCGCACACCTTTCACGCCATAACGCTCAGAATGTAATTGATTTGGCTCTAAATGAAAGACATCCCCAGATCGATAAATAGTCGTTTTTCCATTAGTCTCAATCTCTATTTCACCATCGAGAACAAGAGCCATGGGCTCAAAATCATGACAATGCGGGCCTAGTCCGCCGGCATCACGCTCAACCAACACAGGCGCAGGAAATCCTTTTTCTCTTAACAGGACTTCAAAAGTGGTGCGATCTATAGGCATTTATGTATTTAATCTTAACAAAGAATCTTAGTAAATAGAAAAAAACCAACCCGAGGGTTGGTATTTTCATTTCTGGTGGGCCCACCAGGACTTGAACCTGGGACCAAAGGATTATGAGAGC
>JBBAQC010000019.1:0-20891 GCA_040400535.1 Polynucleobacter sp.
AAAACTGCCAAGAGAATCGCCAATATAGGCCAAGTCTCTTTAAGGAATTGAACAAAATCCCACCACTTTTCCAGGACAGTCTCATAGAGTCCGAGATAGGTTTCTGTAATGTCTTGCTTGATACTTCCCATGGAAGGCCAATCAGCGAATATGTCAAAAGCTAATGATAATGTGCTTATACCCCTTCAGAAAAGACCTTCAACATGTTAACCCTCAGAAAAGCCTTAGACCGTGGCTACGCTGACCATGGATGGCTTAAAAGCTTCCATTCTTTCTCTTTTGCTGGCTATCACGATCCCCAATTTATGGCTTGGGGCAACTTAAGGGTCATCAATGAGGATCGCATAGCGGCGGGAATGGGCTTTGGTAAGCACAGCCACCGTAATATGGAAATCATTAGCTATGTGTTATCTGGTGAGCTAGCTCACGAGGACAGCATAGGCAATGTCAAAGGCATTCCTCCAGGTGATGTTCAACGCATGAGTGCCGGCACCGGGGTCACTCATAGCGAGTTCAATCATGCCAAAGATCAAACTACCCATTTCCTGCAGATTTGGATCGAGCCAAATACGATGGAAATCCCACCAAGCTACGAGCAAAAATCTATCCCACTTTCCGATAAAGAGGGGAAGCTCTGCCTCATCGCCTCACCAGAAGGAGCGGGGAATGCTGTCAAAATTTATGCGGATGCTCGGATATATGCCGGCCTATTTGATGGCCAGCAGTCCCAAAAATTGGATCTCGATTTACAGCGTAAGACCTATGTGCATCTTATAAGAGGCTCTCTACAGGTCAACGATATACTTTTATCGAGTGGAGATGCACTACTAACAGAAAAAGAAAGCAGCTTACTCATTAGTAACGGCAAAGATGCCGAGGTCTTGGTGTTCGATCTCAGCAGTGAATAAAAAAGGGTATCAACCTACGTCGATACCCTTTTCACTGAGCAAAGTTAAATTAATCTAATTTAATTAATCTAATTTAATTTTTGCCTTCTCAATAACAACCTTCCATCTAGCAATATCAGAAATATATAGATCATTAAATTGTTGGGTATTTAACGGTGCGATTTGAACACCTGCTTTGACAAAGCGCTCTTTCATTTCCGGAGTATCTAAAATTTTCAAGATAGTTGTACTTAGAGTATTGATAATCGCTGGAGGCGTTCCTGCTGGCACAAACATTCCCTGCCATAAAGCCATCTCATAACCCTTCACACCCGCTTCTTGCATGGTCACTAAATCAGGAACTCCACTAAAGCGGCTCTTACTTGTCACTGCAAGTGCGTTTACTTTGTCACCTTTATAAAGCGGAAGGCCAACTGGCATACCTGCAAAATAGAAATCAATTTGACCGCCCACCAAATCAGTCGCAGCTGGTGAGCCGCCCTTATAAGGAATATGAATAGCTTGAGTGCCAGTCGTTGCCAAGAATAACTCGCCAGCCATATGGTCAGAGTTACCAATACCAGAAGAGCCAAAGCTCATTTTGCCAGGCTCAGCTCTGAGCATTGCAATCAGCTCAGCCACGTTTTTAGCCTTAGAGTTGTTATTCACAATCAGAATATGCGGAGTGGCGGCCACGCCAACTACTGGTAATAAATCTTTCTGACCATTAAATGGTAGGCGAGGATTTGCAGCCACGTTAATGGCTAAGCCATTTTGCGCAAACAAAACGGTATAGCCGTCGGGAGCACTTTTCGCTACCGCATCAGCTGCCAAGCTGCCTGCAGCACCGCCCCTATTTTCTACAATGACTGACTGCTTCAGAGCAATACTGAGCTCATTGGCTACCATTCTGCCAACAATATCCGTTGAACTTCCTGGCGCATATCCCACCAACATCTTGATTGGCTTATCTGGATAGGCCGCAAATGCTGTTCCCAGAACTAATGGCAAAACTAAAGAACCTAGAACTATTTTTTTTAATGATTTATGAATCATTTTTGTCTCCTCCGGTAAGTTTATAAATCGATTGCTGCTATTCCACACTCCTTGGCGCAACTATTTAAAGATGCTTGTAATTCTGTTGAAATCGGAATACCTTGCGAAAGTCGTTCTGCCATCACTCTAGCAGCACCATCGCCAGGCACCCTAATCTGATTGACACCCGGTAATTTAGAAGAGGCTTTCAAATCATCCACCAAAGTAGTCACTCGAGCAAGAAATTGCTCCCTATCTCCAAAAGCACTGGGATCAACAGCAATGATGGTTTGCCCCGTGTTGGTGATTAGATCATGATGGGCATTAAAGTCAATCGTACCCTTACCAACTGCTGCATTATTTAATGCACCCGCGAGTAAACCAATCATTACGGCTAAACCATAACCTTTATAATCACCAATTGGCAATAATGAGCCTTCACTTGATTTTTGGGGATCTGTAATGGGCTTACCCTGACGATCAATCATCCAAGTATCTGGGATAGATTCACCTTTTTGAGCAGCTAACTTTACTTTGCCATAGGCCGCTACCGTTGTGGCAATATCCAATAGCACGATAGGTCTATCACCTGAGGGGACTGCGATGGCAATCGGGTTGGTTGATAGAAGTAAGTCAATACCACCCCATGGCGCCATATGATTGGCATTACCTACTGCCATATAAATACCAATGTAGCCTTGCTCTGCAAGCCTGCGCACGTAGACCGATGCTGCACCAGAATGGTTGCCATAATGGCTGCCTACCCAGCAAACGCTGTGTTGCTTTACTTTCTCAATTGCAACATCGACTGCTTTATTCATTACCAAATGACCCAGCGCATTATCTCCATTAATTAAAGCGGTTGCGCCCTGCTCTCGCTCAATATGAATATTCGGGCTGAGGTTGATACCCCCAGCACGAATTCTTTTAATGTAAGCGGGTAATCTAAAAATTCCATGACCATCAGCGCCAACTAGATCTGACTGAACCATCAAATGAGCAACAACCCTCGCATCTGCTGCAGGGATCTGGTTAGCCTGGAGTGCGCTCGCAATAAATTTTTCAGCTTCGATAATTGGTAAATATTTCATACTGAATCGTGTACTTTAATTTCCGACATCACTCTTAAATTCCATCTTGTAGGTATATTTATTCTGTGGATGATGCGTAAAGGTTACTTCAAATAGTTTATCTTGACTATCAAAGTAGCGACGCACAATAACTAAGCAAGGATCATGTAGGTTTAATTTCAGCTTCTTTGCAATATTGGCGGCAGCGCCAACGGCATAGACATCGACTTCGGCACGATCAATGCGAGTGCCATATTTTTTCTCAATTTGCTCGAATACCATAATCTGGCTGTGTTCAGGATCAGAGGTTAAGGATGCGAATTGCGGAAGAATGTAAATATCAGTCCAGGCAATCAATTCCTCAGTCTCTCGCTGCTTGCGGATACCTCCAATGTGATACCAGGAAGATCCAACTGCACCACCAATCATTTCACTGAGAGGCTTATCGAGCTCTATAAATTCTTCAATACTATTTTCCCGGTAGGTATTTCTTGGATAGCTCAGAATATCAATCGGTGAATTAAAGCTCTGGGTAAACTTTCTCACCTTTTGCCTTGAAATTACCTGAGTAGGGGCACCTTGACGACGCAATACCAAACCATCAGCCTCTAAGGTTTGCAGAGCATGCCTGAGGGTGTGCCGACTAGATTTAAAGCTAATGCAAAGTGCCGCCTCAGAGGGTAAATTTGACCCTACCACCCAGTCACCATTGAGAATGCGCTGAGCAAGCGCATTCGCCAATACTTTATAAAGCGGCAGGGAGTCTTTCAACTTAGGAAAGACCAAACATCTTTTTGCCGGCTACTGGCAAACGTGCCTTCAAAATATCACCAGAAAGAGATTCGGTGATGTACAAATCCCTATTATCCTCGCCACCAAAGCACATGTTTGCTAGGTGATGGTGGTGTGGGTTGTCTGAGTAGATCAAATGTGTCGGGAGCATGTTGCTATCAAATCTCCAGATACCGACACCTAAGTGGCAAACGAGCAAACCATTTTCAGAATCCATCTCGATACCATCAGGTCCGGCAACGCCACCTGTTAACTGAATTGCAACGCCCGTTTTAGAAACAGAGCCATCGGCCATCAGAGGTAAACGCCAAATTTGCTGAGATCTTGTCGCCGCAACGAATACATGCTTTTCTTGCGTATTTAAGGTGATGCCATTAGGGCTTGGTACATTGATCGCCAAACGATCTAATTGACCATTAGCGCGCAATCTAAATACTCTACCTGTTGGGTCTGCAATTCCAGTTTGACCCTGATCAGTAAAATACAGGTCCCCATTGGAGGCAAAGTGCAAATCATTCAAGCCTTTGAAGTTTTCGCTATACATGGACCCCAGAATTGTTTCAACTTTTCCAGTTTTAGGGTCGAGTGCCAATAAGCCAAGTTTGTAATCGCAAATAAATGCGCGACCATCTTTGTGGAACTTCAATCCATTCGGCCAACCGTCAAATTGGGTTACCAGATCCCAGTCACCCTTAGGGGTAATTCTGAAAACGCGGCCAAAGGGGATGTCTAGGAACCATAAGTTACCCTCACGGTCAAAAGAGGGGCCCTCTAAAAAGCACTCTACTTCAGCGTTTTGGCGGTTGGGATCAGACCAAGCGGTGCGGGACTTCTTTCTAAACTTATCAGGCATCGACATAAATACCTCTGCCTTAATCTTCTCCACCGGCTGAAATGGGTTGTGCATGGTCATAATGTGTTGCTCCTTTTAATAGTTATACGGATAAGTTTATTTAATTGATTAACAATTAAAACACAATTGATGATAATGTATAGTGATTACGAGACTATTAAATGTTTTTTATTAAACAACTTAACCGAATAAGTAAGGTTTTCAATGAACTATGTTGCTGTAATTGGTACCGGAATAATGGCCGCAGGCATTGCCGCTGGATTCCTCGCGCAAAGCGTACCTGTTGTCATACTGGGTAGAAGTAAAGAAAAAGCAGATGCTTGCCTAGATAAAGCGATCACTCTTGCTGAGAAAATTGGAATTAGCGGCTCCTACTCGACCCAAAGTCAAGGCGCAATCAAGGCGAAGCAAACTGCCCAGATTCTTGAAGACTGGTCTGATTGGAGTGCCTGCGAATGGGTCATTGAGACCGTGGCAGAAAATCTCGTACTCAAGCAAGAGTTATTTCAATATCTGGATGAGCGGGTACCTGCGCACATTCCTATCGGAAGCAACAGTTCGGGATTTCCCATTAGCAAAATTGCCTTTGGACTCAAGACTGCTAATCGCATGATGGGTGCCCACTACTTTATGCCTGCTGAGGTAGTACCGCTGGTTGAGATTGTCATGGGCGAAAAAACAGAGCTCAGATTTGCGGACCAAGCTTGCACTCTGTACAAGAGAATTGGGAAAAAACCTGTTTTAGTCAAAAAAGATATCCCTGGATTTTTAGCCAATCGTATTCAACACGCACTGATGCGTGAAGCCTTATCACTTGTCCAGGAAGGTATTGCAAGTCCTGAGGATATTGATGATGCTGTGCGCTACAGCTTTGGCTTTCGTTATGCCGCAGTTGGCCCGATGACGCAAAAAGAGATCTCCGGCTGGGATGGTATGGCAAATGCTGCAAAAGAGATTTACCCATCCCTCTCCAATATCACCACACTGCCACCAAAAGTAGTGCAGCTAATGAGTGAAGGAAAAACTGGCATGAAGGCCGGGGAAGGCTTCAGGAAGTGGACACCAGCAGAAATTACGCAGGTGTCGGAAACTTATTCAAGAAGATTAAAGGCTGCCTTTGATGTTCTCAACATTGAATAGCTGAGTAACCCTTAGCAATGGCTTCCTTAACTCGATTGATATTCGGCGTTATACCGATACCGCTTTCCGCTAATTGGCTCGCCTCTAAGTGCCCCTGCTTGGCAGTCAGCGGTGTGTCGCAGATATCAAACTGTAGATACTGATTTGACATGCTAAAACCCCAATCTACCTTGCCCATTGCAAAACCGATGGACGCTGTAGCGGCCGCAGATAGTGAAGTCTCCGCAATCTTGCACGCTAAATTGAGTGAGAGCTTATGCTGTACTAGTAATTTCGCACACCCCAGTGCCTGTATTACTCCACCAGTCTTGATCAGCTTTAAGCTAGCGCCATCTAGTGCTCCAGCACTAGTCAGCTCTTCGAGCTCAGCCAAACCATGGACAGATTCATCAAGTCCGATTGGAATGGATGAACTTTTTTTGAGTAAAACAAAATCTGCCATCGGTAACTCTGCTGGTATTAACTGTTCCGCAAATGTCAATTTGCTCGCTGATTCTGATCGACAGAATCGAAGTGCATCTACTAATGTAAGAGCGCAATTTGCATCTACAGAAATAACATCGCCATCCAAGGCATCACATAGCACACGCACTCTATGGAGGTCTTCATCCAACGTGAGTGAACCAATCTTGATTTTCCAGTGCCTAAAGCCTAAGGCACGAAAAGTGTGGGCATCGCTAAGTTCTTTATCCAATGAGCCACCCAACATTCTTAGTAACGGTATTGGCGCAGGTACCGCATCTGCTAAGACACCTCCCTCACTGCGCAGATATCGCCATAAAGGTATGGATAGCTCTTGCGTATATAAATCCAATAAAGCCATCTCTAGGCATGATTTTGCCGAGGTATTAGCGTATAGAATTCGATTAAAGGCATCTGCAAAGCAGACTGGATCAAGCCACTGCAGTGGCAGCGCGCGCTCAGTTAAGTATTTAATACTACCGACAAGACTGTCTAAGGTTTCCCCCGTCATTAAGGGAGCCACAGAGGCTTCGCCCCAGCCCTGCCGACCCTTATCATCGGTTAGGCAGAGCAGTACCGTTTTTGCATCAAGCACGATTTCGCGAGACATCTTCATTGGCTCGATTAGAGGAATCGATAGAGGATAGATTTCAGCGCGGACGATATTCATTTTTTTGCTTTATTTTTTTACTTACATTTACTTACTTTTACTTATACGCTTTAATTTATTAGTCTTGGTTTTTATAAAAATATTTAGGAGAACAATACATGAGAAAAATCATTTTTACACTACTCGCCTTAGGAGTTGCCCTACCATCACTTGTAAATGCACAAGGCTATCCAAATCAACCCATTAAACTAATTATTCCTTTTGCTGCAGGTGGACCTTCAGATGTTCTTGCCAGAGGATTTACACCAAAGCTTGGAGAAAATCTTGGCCAGCCAATCATCATTGAAAATAAACCCGGTGCAGGTGCTAACTTAGCTGCTGAATATGTCGCTAATGCCAAAGGGGATGGCTACACACTCTTTCTAATGATGATCGGGACCCAGGCTATTAATGAGTCTCTGTATAAAAAACTCAACTACAACGTTGTTAAGGATTTCGCACCAATCTCATTAGTTGGATCCTCTTCACTCATGTTGGTAGCTAACCCTAACGTGCCTGTAAAGACTGTTTCAGAGCTGATTGCATTTGATAAAGCCAATCCGGGAAAAGTGAGCTTTGGTTCTTCTGGTGCCGGTACCCCACTCCATTTAGCAGGCGAGTTATTTAATACTCAAGCTGGCACCAGCATCCTGCATGTGCCATACAAGGGAGCGGCACCAGCCCTGACTGACGTTTTAGGTGGACAGATTCAAACCGCCATTGTCGGCACACCTGCTGCTTTGCCTTATGTCAAATCAGGAAAGCTCACTGGATTGGGAGTAACTAGCTTAAAGCGCTCATCTAATGCCCCAGAAATTCCTGCCATCTCTGAAACCTTACCTAAATTTGAGGTTGAGCTGGTGTATGCGATTGTTGCGCCTGCGAGCACTCCGAAGGCAATTGTGGAAAAATTAAACACTCAGTTAGCTAACGTACTAAACAACCCAGAAATTAAATCTCAATTGAACTCCAGAGGATTTGATGTTGTCACCAGTACACCCAGCCAACTTGGTGATTATATTAAATCTGAAGTTGCGAAGTGGGCACCCATTGTTAAAAAATCAGGCGTGACTGCGGAATAATAAAAAATTGAAATTGAAAGTAATTCATGAGTGAAACATCAGAAAAAAAATTGGCTGGTCCTATCATTCGCCTTCACCCGAATGACAATGTAGTTGTTGCTCGAGTCGACGTGGGTATTGGCGAGGCCATTCCCAGCGAAAACTTGACAAGCCGCAGTCAAGTGCCCGCAGGCTATAAGATTGCAGCCAAAAAAATTCTCAAGGGTGAGCCCATCCTCAAATACAACGTCACTGTTGGTTTTGCCAATACTGATATTGACGTTGGCATGATGGTTCACAGTCATAACACCGAGTTTCGTGAATTTGATCGGGATTATGCCTATGCCAGTGAGTACAAGCCCACCACCCTCCTTCCAGAATCTGAACGCGCCACCTTCCAAGGCTATGTCCGCTCAAATGGAAAAGTGGGTACTCGTAATTTCATTGGCATTCTGTCAACAGTTAATTGCTCCGCAACCGTCGTCAACAAAATTGCTGAATGGTTTACGCCTGAGAGATTAAAAGACTATCCAAATATCGATGGCGTAGTCGCTTTTAGCCACGATATCGGCTGCGGCATGGAGATGAGTGGTGAGCCGATGCAACTATTGCGTAGAACGATGGCAGGCTATGCACAACATCCCAATTTGGCGGCTGCTCTGATTATTGGCTTGGGCTGTGAACGTAACCAGCTCAAAGGATTAATGGAGCAGGAAGCTTTACAAGCAAGCTCTACTTTACATACCTTCATCATGCAAGAAACGGGCGGTACACGTAAAACAATTGAAGCTGGGATTGAAGCTGTTAAAGCACTGCTGCCAGAAGCCAATAAAGCAAAACGTCAAACTGTTTCTGCGAGCCATTTATGTGTTGGTTTGCAATGTGGTGGCTCAGATGGTTTCTCTTCTATTACCGCAAATCCAGCTTTAGGTGCTGCAGTTGATATTCTGTCTCGTCATGGTGGCACAGGCATTCTTTCTGAGACGCCAGAGATTTATGGTGTTGAACATACGCTGACACGTCGAGCAGCGAGCAAGGCAATTGGTGAGAAATTAATCCAACGCATTCGCTGGTGGAAAGATGAGTATTCGGTTGGTCGTGATGTCCAGATCAATGGGCAAGTGAGTCCTGGAAATCAAATTGGCGGTCTCGCCAATATCTTTGAAAAGTCACTCGGCTCTTCTATGAAAGGCGGCACTGGACCCCTGATGGAAGTCTATCGATACGCAGAGCCAGTTACAGCCAAAGGTTTTGTATTCATGGATACACCTGGTTTTGATCCCGTTTCAGCGACTGGTCAGATTGCGGGTGGTGCAAATCTCATTGCATTTACTACAGGACGTGGCTCCATGTTTGGCTCAAAACCAGCGCCTTGCATTAAGCTTGCTACCAATACACCCATGTATCAAAGACTAACTGAAGACATGGATATTAATTGCGGAGAGATCTTAGATGGCACGGTCTCAGTTCAAGAGATGGGACAGCGTATTTTTGAACTCTTCCTCAGGACAGCCTCAGGAGAGGCTTCAAAAAGCGAATTATTGGGTCTTGGAAACTATGAATTCGTGCCGTGGCAAATCGGGGTGATGAGTTAGGCAAACACTAAAGTTGACTACCAATTAACTAAAAATAGCGGGCTAGATGCCCGCTTTTTCTTTACCCAAAAGGATCAAGAAATGAAGCTGAGTGATTGTAGAATGAAGCTTATTGATTTAATCAGGACTTTATTAGAATCATGAAATTCAGGGACTATTACGAAACACTCGGTGTCGCACGCGGTGCCACTGAGGCAGAAATTAAAGCGGCTTATCGTAAGTTAGCCCGCAAGTTTCATCCGGATGTCAATAAAGAAGCTGGAGCTGAAGATCAATTTAAGGCGGTCGGGGAGGCATATTCCGTTCTTAAGGATACCGAAAAGCGTGCTGCCTACGATCGCATGGGTGCTAACTGGAAAAATGGTCAAGACTTCACCCCTCCCCCAAACTGGAATGAGGGATTTGAATATTCTGACGGTAACTTCGGTGGCGGGAATAGTGGATTTGGTGGTGGCTACGAGGGAGATCAAAGCGAATTCTTTGAATCTCTTTTTGGCAGAGGCCGACAACAACAAGGTGGACGTAGCGGTAACCCCCGTCAAGGCATGAACTTCAAAGGGCAGGATCATCACGCCAAAATATTGATAGATCTTGCTGATGCCTACAATGGCGCAAAACGGACTATAAGCCTGCATATGCCGACGCAAGATGCTAACGGGCATGTCAGCACTCAAGAGCGCAAGCTCGATGTCAGTATTCCGCAAGGTATTAAGGCTGGGCAAAATTTACGGCTAGCTGGTCAAGGTGGTCCAGGCATGGGAACTGGTGGCGCAGGTGACCTATATCTCGAAATTGATTTCCATCCAAACCCTATTTACCGTGTAGACGGCAAAGATATTTATCTGGATTTACCACTAAGCCCATGGGAAGCGGCCCTGGGGACAACTGTCATTATCCCGACACCCTCGGGCTCAACTTTAGAACTGAAGATTCCGGCAGGTACACCAACGGGTCGCAAGATGCGACTCAAAGAGAAAGGCATCCCCAGCAAAGAGGCTGGTGATCTCTACGTAGTACCAAATATTGTTTTACCCAGCGCTGAAACCGATACGCAAAAAGAAGCCTATCAAGCACTAGAGAAAGCTTTTGATTTCAAGCCCAGAAACCATTTGAAGGGATGATGAATATGACACAAACACAAATCACCTGGATTGCAGGCAGTGTTGTTGAAGAAGAAGTGCACATGAGCATTATAGAAATCTCACAAGCAACGCGCACACCAGAGGATCTCATCATGTCTTGGGTATCGGAGGGCGTCCTGAGTCCTGTGGGCTCATCTCCACAAGACTGGCGCTTCAGCGGAGAGTCTCTCAAGCGCGCAAAGACTGCCGCTCACTTGACCCATGACTTAGAGCTCAATACCCCTGGAGTTGCTTTAGCGCTAGACCTTCTGGATGAAATCAGTCGTCTTCGTAAGCAGCTACTTCGTGAAAATATAAGCTAAGCTCCTGAGGGACTTAGTAACGATGTTCTTTGTCATTGAGGATAAAAAATAAATGGTCTTATTACCCTGTATTGAAATTGAAACTGCCCCCAATCCAAGCGCTGCTGTAATTTGGCTGCACGGGCTAGGGGCTGATGGCAATGACTTTGTGCCCATCATTCCACAACTCAATCTTTCTGAGTGCCCTTCCATTCGATTTGTTTTTCCAAGTGCGCCCTCTATGGCCGTCACAGTCAATGGCGGCTGCGTCATGCCAGCCTGGTATGACATTACCGGGAGAGATGCCAACGACCGCGAAGATATTGCTGGTATTCACAAATCAGCAGCCGCGATCTCGGAATTAATTGAGCGAGAGGCAAGTCGTGGCGTTGCCTATGAAAAAATTGTTTTAGCCGGCTTCTCGCAAGGTTGCGCTATGTCTCTACAGGTGGGCCTGCGCTTTCCACATAGATTAGCAGGCGTCATGGCGCTATCAGGCTATCTACCCCTAGCAAATTCATTAGCTCTCGAGAGAAGTGAGGCTAATAGCAAGACTCCTATATTTATGGCGCATGGCGTTTGGGATGCTGTAATTACTCCAGAACGTGCAGAGGCTTCGGCCGATACCTTAGAAAAACTGGGCTATCAGATCGACTGGAATACCTATCCAATGGAGCACTCTCTTCATCCTGATGAGCTGGTAGACATCTCTAGATTTTTAACTATGGTGCTGAGCAAGTCATAAGCTACATTGCATTAAGTTTCTGAGCGACTTAAGAGTAGCTCCCAACGCTGTAGCTTGAGCTCTAAATCGGCGGTAATTTCTGACAAGCGCGCTTGCATGCTCGCCGCTAATTCAGGTTCATTCTTGTAGAGATCTGGATTGCTCATGGCGATCCCAATATCAGTCTGCTCTGTCTCTAAGGTTTCGATCTGTAAAGGTAATGCTTCTAGCTCCTGCCGTTCTTTACTATTAAGCTTGCTCACACCCCCTTTTACAGCCGTGGGTTTTGATTCAATCTTTACCTCTGGCTTTGCTTCTGGCTTTGATTCGGATTTTTCAGTAGTCTTAAGACCGCCATTGGCTGCACGAATCTTGTCAGAGCGCGCCTTTTGAATCTTCCAATCCTCGTAACCACCTTCATACTCACGCCAAAATCCATCACCCTCATTAGCAATAATGCTAGTCACGACGTTATCTAAGAAGTAGCGATCATGGCTAACTAAAAACACAGTGCCCTTATAGTCCTGTAGCAACTGCTCGAGCAAATCTAGAGTGTCAATATCCAAGTCATTGGTGGGCTCATCCAAAACCAAGACGTTTGCAGGGCGTGCAAATAAACGAGCCAATAATAAGCGATTACGCTCACCACCAGACAAAGTACTTACCGGTGAATTAGTACGCTCCGGCGCAAATAAGAAATCACTCAGATAACTCTTTACATGTTTCTTATTACCATTGATCTCGATCCACTCACTACCTGGGCTGATGTAATCCTCAAGAGAGGCGTTGAGATCCAAACCTTCACGCATCTGATCAAAGTAGGCAACCTCGATACGAGTCCCCATAGTTGCCGTTCCAGAATCCGGGGCAATTGTTCCGAGAATGAGCTTTAACAGGGTTGTCTTACCGGCGCCGTTAGGACCAAGAAGCCCTACTTTATCGCCACGCAAAATCGTTGCCGTGAAATCCTGCACAATCGGCCGACCATAAGACTTGGAAACATTTTGCAAATCTGCAACGATCTTGCCGCTTCTATCTCCCGCTGAGACAGCAAGCTTGACTTGCCCAACAGCATCACGTCGTTGTGAGCGTGTGTTACGTAGGTTCTCTAGACGGGCAATACGTGCAACACTGCGAGTACGCCTAGCCTCAACTCCTTTACGAATCCAAACCTCCTCTTGAGCAAGTAATTTATCTGCACGAGCATTGGCTAAAGACTCTGAATTCATTTCTTGATCTTTTAATACCTCATATGCTGAGAAATTCCCTGGATAGGTGCGCAAGATACCGCGATCGAGCTCCACAATTTGAGTGCAAACGTTATCTAAAAAAGCACGATCGTGGGTGACCAATATCACAGAGCCTTTGTACTCTTTTAGTAAATCCTCCAACCAAGAAATGGAGTCTAAATCCAAATGGTTAGTAGGCTCATCCAGCAGCAATACATCCGGCATCTCTACTAGCGCACGAGCTAAAGCAACCCGCTTCTTGGTTCCGCCCGATAAAGTATTAATCTTGAGCTCAGCCTCTAGATGCAGACGATCCAATGTTTCATGAACGCGTTGCTCCCAATTCCAGCCGCTTAAGGCCTCCAATTGGGACTGCACTTCATCTAGGCGATGGTGAGCAGCATCATCCCACTCTCCAATGCTCAGGGCTTCGTATTCTTCACGCAGGGCTTTGGCTTGAGCCACGCCCTTGGATACGGCATCAAAGACAGTTTCCTCAGCCTCGAATATAGGCTCTTGTGGAACATAGGCAATACGGAGACCTTGCTGATACTGCAGCAAGCCATCATCCATTTTTTCTATGCCAGCCAAGATCTTCAACAGAGAGGATTTGCCAGTGCCATTGCGGCCAATTAAGCCAACCCGTTCCCCAGATTCCAGTGAGAAAGCAGTGTTTGCGAGGAGGTCAACGTGGCCAAAAGCCAGTTTTGCATCAGTAAGTACGATTAAGGCCATGGCGACATTATCAACACTTCACTGAAAGAGGTCATATTTCTAATAAAAATGGGATTGAGCAGTAGAATTTACTCGAGCAGCATCCCCCCAAATAAAGTGAACAATGACCTGTAAGCTCAGCCTTGGCGCCCCACGACTTATCCTCTTTGCCGGTCATGCGGGTACTGGTAAAACTACTTTAGCCAAAAAAGCATTACCCCTCATTGTTGAAAAGACTGGGGAAGACTTTTTCTTTTTAGATAAAGACACGGTGTACGGGGCCTACAGTGCGCATGTCATGGAGCTCACTACCAATAACCCCAATGATCGAGATAGTCCTTTTTATCTAGAAAACCTCAGAGATTGGGAATATGCAGGTCTCATTGCTATCGCCAAAGAAAACCTACAACTCGGAGTGAATGTCATCCTGGTAGGACCCTTTTCTAGCGAAATCCAAAGTGGTCGAATATTTAAGCCTGAGGAACTTGGTGTACCAAGCGTATCGAGCATCCGAATTGCCTGGATTGATCTAGATGAAAATGAAGCAAAGCATCGGATGGAGAAGCGTGCAGATCCTAGAGATGAATACAAACTCCAGCACTGGAATGAATACACTAGGCGGAGAGTAGAGCCACCTGATCATGAAGTAATACAGCGTTTCGACAACCTACATTTTGATGAAGGTAAGTTTCAACAGATGATAGACCACCTCATTCAATAAGCAGTAGACAAAAAAATAGAGCTCTTAAGAGCTCTATCTCAAGAATCAAGCAATGAATGCTTAGAACTTGTATGTCACACCAACGGCTGGCATCCAAGGATTTAGCGTCAATTTACCTGCATTCGCACCACTAGCAGTACTTACATTTGTACTCATAGTTGCATATTTCAAGTCAACGTTTAGACCCCAGTTTTTATCAAACATGTAATCCATACCAATTTGACCAACCGCACCAAGACTTGAGTTGTCAACAGAATATGCCCCGCCGCCAAGATTATTACGGCTACTAAAGATTGTGTAATTCACACCAGCACCAACATAAGGCTTGAATGCGCCAAATTCTGTAAAGTGGTATTGCAGAAGGAGTGATGGTGGAAGCGCCTTGATAGTGCCTAATTTATTACCACCGGCATCAATCTGAATGGATTGTGGATAGGTTAATACCAACTCAGCCGCAATATTCTTTGTAAAGAAATAGGAAATGTCAAACTCAGGAATCATTTGATCCTTAGCTTTCACATCAAGTGTTTGAACGGCACTGGTTTGACCATTTTGCCAAAGCAAGTCAACCGCACGTACACGAACCATCCATGGGTTCTCACTTGAGGATTGGGCTTGAGCGGCTGCTGGAGCCAGTGAAGCTACTGCCGCCATAGCAGCTACTAGAGTTTGAATGCGCATGATGTACCCTTTTTTCTCTTATCGATTTGATGAATCTATTTTCAAATTGAAGAAGGGGTATCGATTTGATGCAAATCAAATATAAGGCCTGCTGAAATTTTAAGTCGACTTAAAAGCAACACTATTTGATTGCATTGTTGATCCAGATCAAATTGAAATGCATTGCGCATTCCATTCTAAGTAAATACAAATTCTTTAAAACTCGTCAAAAAAATATTACTTAGATTATTGGGACAGGTAGTCCAGTGCAACCGCTTCCGCCACCTTGATACCATCAACTCCTGCTGATAGGATGCCTCCGGCATAGCCAGCACCCTCACCTGCAGGATAAAGACCTTTGATATTTAAACTCTGAAAGTTACCGCCTCGAGTAATACGCAATGGCGAAGATGTGCGCGTCTCGATACCGGTCAGCACTGCATCCTTCATCGAGAACCCTTTAATCTGTTTCTCGAAAGCAGGAATTGCTTCTCGAATTGCTTCAATAGCATACGGAGGTAAAGCATCGGCGAGATCTGTCAGGTGCACGCCAGGTTTATAGGATGGGATTACAGAACCAAATTCTGTAGAGGCTTTACCAGCTAAGAAGTCGCCCACCAATTGACCAGGGGCTTCATAGGTAGATCCACCAAGCTCGTATGCTTTTGACTCTAAAGCCCTCTGAAACTCAATTCCTGCCAGAGGGCCACCTGGATAGTCATCTGGAGTAATGCCGACAACGATGCCTGCATTGGCATTACGCTCGTTACGAGAATATTGGCTCATCCCATTAGTTACCAAGCGATTGGGCTCAGAAGCAGCGGCAACTACCGTTCCACCGGGACACATACAAAAGCTATAGACTGCTCTTCCATTCTTGGCATGGTGAACTAATTTGTAATCAGCTGCGCCAATCAACTCGTTACCAGCATGAGGTCCTAAGCGCGCCTTATCAATCAAAGATTGGGGATGCTCGATCCGAAACCCCACTGAAAAAGGCTTCGCTTCCATATAAACCCCTGCCGCATGCAAGACCTCAAAGGTATCCCGAGCACTGTGCCCTAAGGCAAGCACTACATGATTGGCGGGCAAATCAGGGTGCCCCTCAATTTTGACGCCTGCAATTTGGTCATTCTGAATATCAAATCCAACAACCTTTTGTGAGAAACGAATCTCTCCACCAAGCTCAATAATTTCTTGACGCATTCTTTCGACAACACCTACCAATCGAAAGGTCCCGATATGAGGCTTAGCTACGTAATGAATTTCTTCTGGGGCGCCCGCTTTGATAAATTCGGCAATGACTTTACGACCGTAAAACTTTGGATCTTTAATTTGACTCCAGAGCTTGCCATCAGAAAATGTCCCTGCACCACCCTCACCAAATTGCACATTGGATTCTGGATTGAGGACATTCTTACGCCATAGACCCCAAGTGTCTTGCGTGCGTTCGCGTACCGGCTTGCCGCGCTCTAATACGATGGGCTTAAAACCCATCTGCGCCAACACTAATGCAGCAAAAATTCCACAAGGGCCAAATCCAATGACAACGGGGCGCTCAAAACTTTCACTCTTGACTTGTGAGGCTTTGGCTACAAAGTGATAACTCGTATCTGGTGATGGTCGAATATGAATGTCATTAGAAAACTGCTTCAGCAATTTTTCCTCATTCTTTACCGAAAGATCAACGGTATAAATAAAGGCCAGAGCCACATTTTTTCTGGCATCGTAGCTACGCTTGAATACATCAAACGCAATCAGGTCCTGGGTTTGGATATTCAAACGCTTCAAGATCGCCTCCTCCAATGCTTCAGGGGTATGGCTAATGGGTAAGCGAAGTTCGGTAATACGGATCATATTGCTCTACGATACACAGTAAATTGGGGCATTTTGCCAAATAATACTGGGATAAGCCGAATGACTGGGTTAAAAGGCGATAATGCGCCATGGCTCTACGCGCAACTATCCACAAAGCCGACCTTCACGTCGCAGACTCTGACCGCCACTATTACGGCAGTCACTCACTTACTATTGCCAAACACCCCTCTGAAACCGAAGAGCGAATGATGGTACGCATCATTGCGTTTGCCCTGCAAGCACAAGAAGAGTTAGCCTTTACCAAAGGCTTGAGCGATACCGATGAGCCCGATCTCTGGGTGAAAGACCTCACAGATGCAATCAAGCTGTGGATTGAGATAGGCCAGCCTGATGAAAGACGCATTCTGAAAGCCTGTGGTCGGTCTGATCAAGTCATCGTCTACTGCTATGGCGGACATACCAGCAAAATTTGGTGGGATGGCATTGCTAATAAATTGACTCGCGCCCGTAATCTTCAGGTGATCTCCATTCCAGCGGAGCAGGCTAAAGAACTGAATAAGCTAGTCGAGCGGAGTATGGTTCTGCATGTGAATATTCAAGATGGAGAGGCATACGTTTCTTCGGATATGGGACAAGTCACCATCACTCCAGAAATCTGGCGTAATCAACAGCAATGAAGCCTGTAGTTTTAGACACCAATATCTTGCTAGATATTTTTGTCTTTAATGACGAAAGAGCCCTTCATTTAAAGAAAGCGCTTTTTGATAAAACAACACACTTCGTAGCTAGCCAGAAAACTATTGAGGAGTTTGCGGATGTCATCTCGCGCCCTCTCTTTAAACTGGATAAACAAACTCAAGCAGCCATTCTGGCTCAATGGCAATCAATCGCACAGCAACAAGATGATTCCAATTTAGCTCCTGCACCGTGGACATGCCAGGATCCGGATGATCAGATCTTTTTAGATCTCTCCTATCAATTGAGGCCTGCGATACTGATCAGCAAAGATAATCTAGTTCTTCAAATCGCCAGCAGAGCGGCCTCAGAAGACATTCTGATTACCAGCGATTACAACGCCTTTAAGCTACAGAACTAAATCGCAAGCCTTTGGCTGCTTCAGCAGCAATTTCAAAGGACTTGAGACGGGCTTGATGGTCATAAATTTGACCTGTGATGATAATTTCATTTGCGCCGGTCTGATCGAGCCAATACTGCATCTCTTTTCTTACGGTCTCTAAAGATCCGACAGCAGAACAGCGTAAAGCATGAGCAGCAGTCATTTTTTCTTGCGGCTCACAGAAGTCATCTATATTTTCAATAGGTGGCGGTAACTGCCCGCGGGTATTACGGCGCATACGAATGACGTTTTGTTGCAAAGTAGTAAATAGATGAGCTGCCTCCTCATCGGTATCAGCAGCGACTACATTCATCAGAAATGCGCAATAGGGTTTGGCTAACTCATCTGATGGCTTAAACAGTTCTCGATAGGTAGACATGGCATCCAATAATTGCTCAGGTGCAAAATGTGAAGCAAAGGCATAAGGCAGGCCAAAGTGAGCTGCTAGTTGTGCGCCATACAAGCTAGATCCTAATATCCAAATCGGCACCTCAGTATCCACACCCGGAATAGCTTTCACTACCTGCCCCTCCTGAACGGGGCCAAAGTAATGTTGTAGCTCGCGCACATCCTGTGGAAAACGGTCATCGCTTCCAAGTAAATCCCGACGCAAAGCTCTAGCCGTCATTTGATCTGACCCTGGCGCACGCCCCAAGCCCAGTTCAATCCTACCGGGGTAGATAGATGCCAAAGTACCAAATTGTTCTGCAATGACTAACGGGGCATGATTTGGCAACATCACGCCACCAGAGCCAACACGAATAGTTTTTGTACCGCCAGCAATGTAGCCAATCAAAACTGCGGTGGCAGAGCTGGCATTGCCCGTCATGTTGTGGTGCTCGGCTACCCAATAGCGGGTATAGCCCAAAGCCTCCGCATGCTGGGCAACATCTAACGAGTTCCGCAAGGCATCCGCAGCAGTAAATCCCTCAGGGATCGGAGATATATCTAGAATGGAGTACGGGACAGTATTTGTCATTCCTAGATCATACCGAGAAAGTATTTTTTAAACATGAGTAAACCTAAAATGGCAGACGCCGATGACGGCCTCTTTAAGCCGGGTAGCAAGCTAAGGCACATTAAGACGGGTGGCTTTTACAAGGTAGTCTTGCTTGCCAATGTCGAAGCTAATTTAGAGCCAGCCTACGTCTATGAATCCCTCCAGTCGCACGACTTTTGGATCAGACCAAAAGCGGAAATGGAAGATGGTCGATTTGAATTGCTTGATGCCTAAGCTAAAGATAGAGGAATTGATATGAGCGAAGATCGCATCACCAACCTAGAAATTAAACTTAGCTTTACTGAAGACTTGATTGATCAACTCAATCAAACAATCTACAAACAGCAACAACAAATTGAATTTTTGTATCGCGAGCTCAAATCCATCAAGGAGCAGGCTAGCAGCGGGGATGGTGTGGGTAGCAACAGTCCAAAAGATGAAATCCCTCCGCATTATTAAATGCCCTGATAAGATCCGATATAGATAACGCAGCTCTTTTAAATAAGGACACTCGTCATGGGTAACTTAATACCGTTTTTAGTCCAATGGGGCTTAACTTCCCTATCTCTTTGGGTTGCCAGCTATCTTTTTAGCGGCTTACGCTTCGCAGATGGTGGCTCACTCTTGATTGCCGCTCTGCTGCTGGGATTTGCAAACGCCGTAGTGAAGCCTTTATTAATTCTCTTTACGCTGCCACTAACCGTCCTCACGATGGGATTGTTTCTACTGGTAGTGAATGCATTGGTGCTGATGCTGGTGTCTTCAGTAGTGAGTGGCTTTACGATTTCCAGTTTCTGGACCGCCTTCTTTGCCAGCATCTTTATTTCATTATTCAGCCTCTTTATCAGCGGAATACTGTTTTAAATTTACTCCGCCCCAGGGTAAATATCAGACCAAGGGTGGAGCGCATCGCGGCAGGGGTGGCTCTTTGAAGTCATCGATTTAGCATTCTCAGCCAAAATGCTTGCGCCGCCCGTCAAAAAACCAAGTCCAATAGAAACAGCGCTATTCACTACTCCAGCTTGATTAATGCCCGCCTTAGGATTTGCCAGAGTGCCGCCCATCTTTATCATTCCAGTTAAATCCAAACCCGTTGTGATGCCTGATTTCTCTTGTGGGTCAATAGTGAGATTAATAGCCTCTGTCTTCAAATTAATAGAGCCGGCTAAAGCCACGCTTAACCTATCCGTTTCAATTCCAACTGACTTAGCTATATTTATCTCGCCATTATTAATGGGTAAATAGGCGACCGCACACTCCAGAATCGTCTCACTTGTTTTTTTACGTAGTGGGTTCATCGAATCCAAAAGCGTCACTACGAAATCACCGGCATCATTTAAAAAATTCGTACCCATACGAGCCTGGTTAATACTTAACTGAATCTTGCCATTTGAATTTGATGCCATTTGGTGCAGGCTACTCCCAGATGTTTTCAAATCAAATGCCATCTTCATACTACCTCCACTCACCTTGGAGCCAGGGTCAAGTCTAGCTAATAAGCTTTCCAACGTGAAATCCTTCGTCACCCCTTTAGCTGTGAGAACAGGAGTTGAGCTATCCAGCCCTGAGAGTTTGATCTGCAAATCAGCACTTCCTTTACCCATCCCAAACCTCAGGTTTGGAATATCAATTACATTGCCATTCAGTTGCAAGGAGGCCTGAAGATTTTCAATCGGCATGCGTTTTGGCAAATTCAATTCGCCAATATTAATCACGATTTCTCCCTTGGCTTGCGGCAGTAGATCAAAAGGAATGCTCTCATTGCTAAATAAGTACTTAGGCTGCGGCTTTTGGGCTTGATGCACGACTGTCGCTGACTTAGCACCACTTACAGCCCGCGGAGGATGATTGGGAGATGTCCCCATGGCGGGCCAATCAAATGCTTCTGAGTTTAAGGTCAAATTGATCGTAGGTGAGGCTTTAGGAGTTTTAGGATTTTTA
>JBBAQC010000019.1:20991-27642 GCA_040400535.1 Polynucleobacter sp.
TTTTAGGATTTTTACTGACCTCACCTTTAATGATCATAGACTTGCCATTCATAGTGAGATTTAGGTCGAGCGGAAATTGAGTCGAGGAAACATTCCACTCTTTGAATAATTTAGAGAGTGAGCCCGTTTTCCCGCTGAGCTCGAGGGCTTGCTCTTGAAGCTTCATATTGAGAGATACAACTGTTTTATTGCCACCATCTGACAACGATAAACGCCCAATTTGGTAGTTTGAAATGATGTTTGAGGAATCTTGATACTGAATCCGAGCATCGGTAATCAAAATACTATCCAAAGAGATTAAATTATCGGCATCAGGAGAGCTGACTACATTATTGTTTGCCACCGAGGAACTTCCAGGTGCATCTGCACTGAAATCCCAATTTACCTTACCAGCTACACTTTTTTGAAGAAATAGCTCCAGACCACTAAGCTTCACACTGCCAAACTCAACACGCTTAGTCAGTAACGGTAGAGTTTTAATATTTAAATCAATGCGCTTGAGCGTCAGCATGTCTGAATCAGATGCCCAAGATGCATTACTCAGACTTAAACTCTCTGCAGAAACAGAAATTCCCGGAAAAAAACTTAAGCTGACTGGCCCTGTGATTTTGAGATCTCTGCCAGTAGCAGTCTTTATCGAAGAGGAGAGTAATTTGGTCAATTGCACTGGGTCTACCGTTGAGGCTGCGTACCATACCCCTATTACAATCAGGATAATTACACCGCCAAGGGCGCTAATAGTGATTTTGACTAATTTACTCATTCTTCATTGATTCTAAATTACCAGCCAGTCTTAGACTAGGATTGATTTTCACATCATTAGATTCGATGGCTTTTGGTAAAGACTTAAATCAATTGGACATCCACCCTTAATGTTGCAAGGTAAATCCCCATACAAGTATCAGCAAAAGTGGAAAGATCTGAAGTAAGATCAAAGGTGCAATAAGCACATTAACTACCAATAGGAAGGGTAATAGACCATGGCTACAAAGAAGTCTCCAGCAAAAAAGAAAGTAGCTACTAAGGTGGTAAAAAAAGCCCCTGCAAAGAAAGCCGTTAAAAAAGTTGCCGCTAAGAAAGTGGTAGCAAAAAAGGCTGTCAAAAAGGTAGTGAAAAAACTGGCTGTCAAAAAGCCGGTTGCTAAAAAACCATTGGCAAAAAAAACGGTTAAAAAGGTAGTAGCGAAGAAGCCGGCTGCCAAAAAGCCAGCTCCAAAGAAAGCTATCAAGAAATCCCCTAAAGCAGCTGCGCCCAAGAAACTCAAAGTTGATCAGTACGGACTCGAGGAAGATGATGAGTTCTACGGCTTGTACTTTGCCAAATCAACGAACAAGGGTTTAGTTGAAGTTAAACCTTGCACCTTCTCGCTAATGTATTGGTGGAAAGGCTTGCTTGGCTACCCTGACATGATTGAAATCTCTAAAGATAGCGATACTGCAATGTTGCAGTTTGAGTCTACCTTTGGCGGTGGCGATTCTGGTGAGACAGAGTTGACAGAAAAAGATGTATTCGATGTTGACCATATTATTGAAATCGACGAACAAGAGCAGTTAGTTTCCCTCTACTCTTACGTTCCGATTCCTGTTCCAGAAAAGCTGATTGGTGCATTAGGCCTCTCTATTTTGAATATCAATCCAGAAACCCGTTATGGCAGCCTTGAGATTTGCTCTACTGATAACGAAGAAGGTGCGAATGAGCACTTCCTACGCTATCGTGCAGCTACTTATTTGCGTGGCGTGAAATCTGGCAAGGTTGAAGCCATCGAAAGCATGGTCACCAATGGTTCAGAGTTCTTTGGCTTGGCTTTAGATGCAATGTGCGTTAATAAGTCGATTAAGAAATGGTTGCTGAGCTAAGTAGTTACAACTTAATAGGTATTGCACACAAAAATGTAGGTCATAGGAAAGCGGTCGTTCACTGTTTTACGAGTTTCGACAATAGTGGCGCCTCGCTTTCCTAGTTTTTTACATTCCTCTGCTGCGGCTGCTTGAGCCTCGGTATCTTTTGCAGACTTAGGAGCATGCACCCCAATAGTTCCATCAGATTGTCGATAAACCCCAAACTCGCTTGGCGGTGTTGCGCAAGCTAGAAGAAATAACCCAAGGCTTGAGACCGAAATTTTTAGTAGACGTTTCATAGATACCAATCCAACACCAAAAGAAGTAATACCTCATTCTAGCTAGATTCTGTAAATAAGCGATCAAAGCAGGTCCGCTGAATTTCAATTAGGATTGGGGTTGTCCCAAAACTAAATCCACTGAAAGCACGCTATGCAGGTACTCGCCATTAATCCCCTCACCAAAGAAATCAATACTGTAGAAATTGCTAATACAGAAGAAGCGCTTCAAGAACTGATTGGTTTTAATACCGTTGACTCAGATGAAATTGACGACAATGGCGACCGACTCTTCTTCGATGAAGAGTGCTTTATCAGACAACAGGACAATGTAGGTCGCTTTAAAGTTGACAGCTTAGCCCCAGTCGCTGGTATTGGCGTGATCGTCAACAGTAAAGATGGGAAAACCTTTCAATCCCCCGTCATCAATGCACAAGAACTGCTACAGCGAGTGACTTACTTGTAGCCCACCCTGTCTAGCAATCTTTGTGCGGCAATTTGATTCTTTCCAATCGCCGCAATAGAGATATTTTCTGCCTTGAATGGGCCCAACATTTTGAGGCCTTCATTTTCAATTTTGACTGACTTCACAACAGGCCACTCGTTATTACCGTTGGCAAAATACTCTTGAGCAGAATCGCTTGCTAGGTATTCAAGAAATTGTTTAGCGGCCTGTGGATGTGGCGCACTCTTAGCAATCCCACCCCCTGCAATATTGATGTGTGCGCCAGTAGTCTGCTGGTTTGGCCAAATAAATCCAATCTTAGAAACAATCGCCTGGTCTTCTGGCTTGGTTGAGCGCAAGAGCCTGACCAAGTAATAAGAATTTGTTAAAGCTACACCGCATTCGCCTGAGGCTACAGCCTTGATTTGATCGGTATCGCCACCTCTTGGAGGACGGGCCATATTGGCCACCATGCTCTTTGCCCACTCCTCAGTAGCAGCCTCGCCCCGACGTTCAATCATTGCTCCAATTAATGAGAGCATATAAGGGTGAGCACCTGAACGTGTGCAGACCCTCCCCTTATTTATTGTCTCTGCTAACTTTTCATAAGTATCAACGTCTTGTGGATTTACCTTTGCCTTGTTATAGACCACAAGACGTGCTCTGGTTGAAAAACCAAACCAAGATGATCCCTCTGGCTCAGACTGGGAACGCAAGTTTGCTGGGATACGGCTCTCTAGATACTTTGACTGTATTGGCTTAAAGAATCCATCGATTTGAGCGCGCCATAATCGTGCTGCATCCACCATCAAAATTACATCTGCTGGACTATTAGCGCCCTCACTTTTTAATCTCTCCGCCAGAGCGTTGTCATCAGCCTCAATCCGGTTAATCTTGATACCTGTCTTTTTAGTAAAGTCACTGTAGAGCGCCTCATCAGTTTGATAGTGACGGGCTGAGTAGAGATTGAGTTCTTTCGCTTCCCTTGTATCCTGTGCTTGCAAGGGTAAAGCCAGAAAGGCGCTCAATAACAATGCTGAGTTGCCTAGGAATTTTCTGATTAGTGGGTTTGCCATTGCTGTTTTTGCGATCGGAATTAGATTAAATCTAATGTATCACAAATACGAATGATTATCAATTAGGACTTGGAAATTACCCTTGAAAGCAGCAAGACTGGAAAAAGTCCAACCAAAACAATGGTTAGGGAGGGCAATGCTAATTCAGCGAGGCGTTCATCTGCTGCTAACTGATAGGTTGCAACCGCCAAGGTATCAAAGTTAAATGGGCGCAATAAGAGTGTTGCAGGCAATTCTTTCATGACATCGACAAAGACAAAGAGGCCTGCGGTAATCAGACTACGTTTGAGTAAGGGCACATGCACCCGCTTCAAAATCTGCATCCTAGAAAGCCCCAGGAGTGCCGCTGAAGCATCCATTGAGGGCGTGATACGTACTAGACCCGCCTCTACACTCTGCAAACTAGAGGAAAGAAAGCGGACTAGGTATGCATAGATCAGCACTAATATGCTGGCAGACATCCACCAAGCAAGTTGAAAGATTTCTAGAAAAGAAAGGATGCCAATGGCCAAGACTGCACCAGGTAAAGCATAACCAAAACCTAGTAATCGATTAACCCAACTCAAGCGTGCATTCATTCGGACGGAGTAAGCAAAGAATACGGCTAGTGCTACCGAGATGAGTGCCGTCAGAATTGAAACTACCAAAGAATTACTCAGCCAGTCTAGATATCGAATATCGATCGTGAGACCTTGTTTGAAGAGTAATTGTAGGAGTGCAAATGCAGGTATCAAAAATCCGCACAAGAGCGTAGCACTACAAAATGCAAATGCAAAAAAAGCTTTCTTGCCTTGGAGAGATTTCGCGACTGGCTTACTCCGAGTTGCAGAGGCATAACGTAATTTTGAGCGACTACTTTGCTCGATAAAGAAAATCAGCAAGACAAAACTTAAGAGTCCTAAAGCAAGCTGCACAGCCGCTATTCGGTCTCCAAATGAAAGCCAAGCCTTAAAGATGCCGGTCGCAAAAGTCTGAACGCCAAAGTAAGAAACGGCGCCAAAATCAGCCAGCACTTCCATTAGTGCAAGGGCCATGCCCGCAAAGATGGCTGGCCTTGCCATGGGCAATACTAACTTCACAAAGCCTTGAAGTGGGCTGTAGCCCAGTGTTTCTGAAACTTCAATTAATCGACCACTGCGCTCCAAGAATGCCGTACGCGTAATGAGATAAACATAAGGGAAGAGGCAGAATGAGAAAGACCAAATAGCCCCACTCAAGGATCTCGGATCCGGAAAGAACCAGAGTGCATCAACTCCCAGCGCAGTGCGCAGCGTACTCTGTATCGGACCCGAAAACTGCAAGAGATCAACAAAAAGATAGGCCATGACATAAGTAGGCACTGCCAAAGGCAGAATGAGAGCCCACTCAAATATCTTCTTCCCTGGAAAATCATAGCTGGCAATGATCCAGGCATTACCCACCCCGAGAATAAAGACTCCCACTCCGACACCAAAAATAAGCACTAAGGTCGAGGCAATATAGCCGCCCAGTACAAAGTTCCATAAGTGGCTGAGGGTGCCGGTAGCTAATAACTCCTTCCCGGGGAATAGGAAAGGTGCTGCCAGGCCAAAGAGGGGCAAAAATAACAACAGGGCAAGTGGCACCACAATACGATTCATGAAATCGGCAATCCGTTTAGACTCTAGCTATGTATTAAACCACTAGCATTAATGAGAAAATTATAGAGATGAACTCTGCTCGCACCCTACTTTCGATTCAATCACTGGAAATCGACTACCCCAGTCGAGATGGTCAAGGTCGTGTTACTGCGGTTAAAGACCTTAATCTAGCTCTTGCTCAAGGTGAGATTGGCTGCTTATTAGGATCATCTGGCTGTGGAAAATCTACTGTCTTGAGAGCTATTTGTGGGTTTGAGCCTGTTAAAGCAGGGAAGATTCTCCTGCGCGATCAGGTAGTGAGCTCAGCTTCTTCTCACCTCCCACCCAATCAAAGAAAAGTTGGCATGGTCTTTCAGGACTTCGCCCTTTTTCCACACCTGAGCGTTTTAGAAAATATTGCCTTCGGCTTGAAACATCTACCCAGTCCCAAAAGATCTGAAGTGGCCATGGAATGGCTTAAGCGAGTGTCGCTATCCGATAAAGCTGATGCATATCCCCATGAGCTCAGTGGCGGCCAACAGCAGCGTGTGGCACTAGCTAGGGCAATGGCACCGGAACCCGATTTAATTTTGCTAGACGAGCCCTTCTCAAGTTTAGATATTGAACTCAGAGAGCGTCTTGCAGGCGAGATGCGAGAAATCCTCAAAGCAAACAACATTACCGCCCTACTGGTAACTCACGATCAATTTGAAGCCTTCGCCATAGCCGATAAGGTCGGCGTCATGACAGATGGCAAAGTACTTCAATGGGACGTCCCCTACGAGCTTTATCACAAGCCAGCCAATCGCTATATTGCCGACTTTATTGGTCGCGGTGTATTTCTGAAGGGTATCGTTCAAGCTAACAACAAAGTCACAATTGAGTTAGGTGAGCTCGACCTGGAAGAAGATCGCAGCGCTGAAGCTGGAAAAGAAATCGATGTACTCTTACGCGCTGATGATATTGTGCATGATGATCACAGCACCTTGTTAGCAGAAGTTGTACGTAAGACCTTTAGAGGGGCCGACTTCTTGTATACCCTCAAGCTCGCTTCAGGTGTTGAAATTTTTGCCTATGTTCCCAGCCATCATGATCATGCAATT
The DNA here is from genome assembly GCA_040400535.1 of Polynucleobacter sp. Lineage (GTDB taxonomy): Bacteria > Pseudomonadota > Gammaproteobacteria > Burkholderiales > Burkholderiaceae > Polynucleobacter. The sequence goes on from JBBAQC010000019.1 coordinate 27,330, forward strand.
GGTGAAAAGATTGGCATACATTTAGTAGCTGATCACGTAGTTACATTTAGCGAATGAGTCGACCTCAATAAGAAAAACACCCTTATTTCACTCTCAGCAGAAAGCGCTCTTTTCAGATACATTGTGCTTTTACCCCCAATTATTGAGAGCCGAACGTGCTACCGAATATAACGTTAGAGCGCCTAAACGGCGACAAAGAGCAAACCTCTGACTATGCAGACAAAGTTCTACTAATAGTCAATGTGGCTAGCCAATGTGGCTTTACTTCCCAGTACAAAGAGCTTCAAGATCTCTATGCGCAATTTCACGATCA
>JBBAQC010000020.1:0-8452 GCA_040400535.1 Polynucleobacter sp.
TCTATATCAGCCAGGCTCACGCGTTTTACACCAGCCTGATCGGCAACTTTACGAGCTCGCTGGTTAGCAGTATTTGCCGTGCTGTCACTCACTTCGGTAAATTTACGACTTTGCCCCTTGTCTAACTCTTGACCAGCTAAAGTCCAGCCGATAGTTCCGTTTCGTAATGCGTGCACCTCATTCGGAATACCTGCATTAATGAGCGATTGCGTACCAATGATGCTCCGCGTTCTGCCAGCGCAGTTGACGATGATCTTGGTCTTAGGATTAGGAGCGATTTCTGGAACACGTAAGACTAGCTCAGCACCAGGAACACTCATGCCGGAAGGGATGCTCATCGTTTGATATTCATCAAAGCGACGGACATCGACCACAACAATATCTGCCTCATCATCAATTAATTTTTTTACTTCTTGTGCAGACAAAGAAGGGGTATGTCTTTTAGATTCAACAAATTCACCAAAAGATTTGCTGGGAACATTGACGTCTTTGAATACTTCGCCACCAGCTGCTTTCCAAGCCTGAACTCCTCCCTTAAATACGGAGACATCTACATAGCCTAGCTTAGAAAGTCGTTCTGCTGCTAACTGAGCATCACCTATGCCATCATCTAGCGTGACAATCGGCACATCTTTTCTAGGGAGCTTGCGTAGTGCATCGACTTCAATGCGTGAGAGTGGAAAATTGGCCGCAAACAAAGGATGCTCCTGAGCATGAGGGTCTTCTTCACGAACATCGAGCAATGCGACTTCTTCTTTCTGAAGAAGCTTGTTTCGAACAAAAGTGTAGTCTTGGTTTTTCATGGAAATGGCTTGGATTCTTTGGGTTTGGTTTATTTATCTTGAATAACCCACCAGTGAGGGCTCCCTGTGAACCCCAATGGGGATGCTGAGCCATAGAGAGTTTGAGTCAAAAGGTAGGGATTTTTAGGGTTTTTAGGACTATCTCGTGAGTGTTTTAATAGTTTTTCTTATTTTGGAGGATTTACAAGATCTAAGAGTTTTCCCTGATACGACCCTTGAAATCCTCATTTTTAATGGGGATATACTAATTGCGAGCTTAGTTCTCACACATTAATAAAAGACAGGAGAAAAGATGTCACAACACGATACATTGTTGGCCGCTTTTGAAGCTTATAAAGCAGAAAACGAAAAGTTCATTGAAAAAGGCGTTAAGGCATCTGCAGCACGCGCTCGTAAAGCTTTGCAAGAAATTGCTGGAGCCTGTAAAGAGCGTCGCAAAGAAATTACCGCTACTAAAGAGGCGATGGAAGCGAAAAAGTAAGACTTTTTTATTCCGCAATCGATTTAGCCTGACTCCCAAAAGGAGCCAGGCTTTATTTTTATGTGCTGACGATAAATAAGGTGAGCTTCATTGCTTTACTACGAATTGCAAGCAAGCTTTGATACTCTTTACTGTGAGCCCAAGACTGTGCGCGCTCAAGGTCAGGAAACTCTAATTCAACCATGGCTTGAAATGGCTCACAATGCAATTCATTCCAAAGAAATGTATCGAATGCGCCACGTGAGCTTATCTTTCCTTGATAAAGCGCTACCGTATCGCCTACTTGATTTCGGTACTCCTCGAATGCCTCAGCATCCTGAATCTGAATCAACCCAATCACTTTAGTGGTCATGCGCTCTCCCAATCCTGTACTAGGCTAGTGTCTCAGATTTACTTACCGATTAAAGCTACGCTTAGCGGGGCTGCTACGGCCCGTTGCGGGTCGTCCACCACCACCGCCACCATTACCAGAATTACCTGGTCGTGGCTTTCTGGATTGTTGGTGTTGCTGGCTTCTGAGTGCAATCGGTTGTGCTACAGCGTGGGGGTCTGGCTCAAATCCAGCAATGATTTCTTGTGGAATTTTTTGTTTGATGAGTTTTTCAATATCTCTGAGCATCTGATGTTCATCAACGCACACTAAAGAGACGGCAACCCCATTGGATCCCGCTCTCCCAGTTCTGCCAATGCGATGGACATAATCTTCAGAGACATTGGGTAAGTCATAGTTCACGACATGGGGGAGTTGATCAATGTCGATGCCACGTGCAGCAATATCTGTGGCAACCAAGACAGTAATTTTTTCGCCTTTAAAGTCTGCTAATGCTTTAGTGCGCGCACTCTGGCTTTTATTGCCATGAATGGCCATCGCAGTAATGCTATCTTTCTCAAGCTGAGTCACTAATTTATTAGCACCATGTTTAGTGCGAGTAAAGACGAGAACCTGTTGCCATTGATTGGTTTTAATCAGATGAGCCAATAATGGATGTTTTGCATTTCGGTCTACTGGATGAATGAGCTGAGCAATCGCTTCATTAGCACTATTACTCCGCGCGACTTCAATTAATGCCGGCGAATTCAGTAAGCCATCAGCTAAAGCTTTAATCTCGGTAGAGAAGGTTGCTGAGAAGAGTAAGTTCTGACGTTGCTTTGGCAGGGCAGCCAAGATCTTTTTGATATCGCGCAAGAAACCCATATCCAGCATGCGATCTGCTTCGTCCAAAACTAAGATCTCAATATGGGCTAGTGAGACGCAATTCTGGGACATTAAATCGAGTAAGCGACCTGGTGTTGCTACCAAGATATCGAGTCCAGCAGCAATTGCCTTAATTTGTGGATTGGCACCGACGCCTCCAAAAATCACAGTAGATTTCAGGCCGGTATATTTGCCATAGGTCACAACAGATTCTTGAACTTGCGCGGCTAATTCTCGGGTAGGGGTCAAGATCAATACGCGTAGTTGACGTTTACCGCCAGTGCTAGGGCTAGTGCTCAGGCGCTGCAGAATCGGCAAGGTAAAGCCAGCAGTTTTGCCGGTGCCGGTCTGAGCCGCAGCAAGTAAATCGCCACCCTTTAAGACAGCGGGAATCGATTTTTCTTGAATGGGGGTGGGACTGGTGTAGCCTTCCTCGCTAATCGCGCGAAGAATGGGTTCTGATAAACCAAGATCTGTAAATAACATAGGGGCCAAATAAATATTGACCCGTATTCAATTAAACGACTATCCCGGCCAATGGGGTGAGCTGCCACACTTGCAGTGTTTGCAGTAAGAGGGCTTATTTTAAGCTATCAGGCGATATTACTGGCGGTATTCCATAGATTCGGGGTTACGGTGTTGGCATAACCCGAGATAAACAATTTTTCTGCACCTGTCACAGGATCAAATACGGCACGCTCGATGCGGCCGATATTGCCACCATACACATGAATACTGATGGAGACTTGGTCCAGTAGGGCATTTTCAACAACATGGATGTCATGCGTATTCGGGGATACGGTAGCTACTTGACCTGGGTAATAAACCATCGATTCGCTCGCTTGATAGCTGCCATCAGCTTGGCGATGAAAGTCAGCACTGCGCTCTTGCCCACGTAACTGCCCAATCATTCCCCACACAGTATGGTTGTGGAGTGGGGTTTTTTGACCAGGACCCCATACAAAGCTCACTACTGAAAAGCGCTCTAGTGGATCTGCATAGAGTAAGTATTGCTGGTAATACTGCGGGTGTATTTTGCAAAACTGCTCTGGCAACCAATCGTCAAACTCAATTAAGTTCTCGAGTAGCATTTTCCCTTGAGAGAAAATCACCTCTTCACTAGGTTTGCTTTCTAGGAGTACTGAGAGTTCTTTTACAAAAGTGAGTAACTTACCCTCTGGCATAGCATTCTCCTTGATGGCGATATTATTCATCGACTTTGAACAGCCAGTCGGGAAGACCTTTAGGTTTTAAGGTAGTGGTGTCAACACACACAATATGCAATACAGCGCTGGCTAGTAACTCAGGTTCTGTGCCTTCATTAATGCGTGTGGCGGTTTGCTTGACCGTAATTTGAGTGCGACTCCGCTTTTCAATCACCTGATCAATTTGCAGTAAATCATCTAAGCGCCCCGGTTTATGAAAGTGCATGGTGAGTTCGCGAAGCGGAAGCACAATGCCAAATTCTTGTACTAGTTGGCTAGGGCTAAGACCGCGCTGATACAACCACTCGGCTCGGCTACGCTCAAAGATCTCGAGATAGCGTGCGTGATAAACAAATCCGGCTGCATCAGTATCTGAGTAGCAAATGCGAAAGAGAAAGGGTGGGTGGGCTATTTGGGTCATGATTAATGAATGGCTTTTAGATAATCAAGATCATATCGCGATGCGGGATTCCGGCCTCATCGTAGATATCACCTTGGGCAATAAACCCCAATTGCTCATAAAACGATATGGCCGTGAGCTGAGCATGTAGCTCAAACCGTGTAATACCCAGTAATCTACCGCCCTCCAGCAAGGCGCGCAGTAATTGCCCGCCAAACCCTTGCCTGCGATAAGCTGGCAACACCGCCATCCGGCCAATCTGACCGTGATGATCTGGCAAGATGATGAGCCGAGCAGTTCCGATACATTCTTGCTCACGATAAGCTAAGGCATGGTGAGCCAACAGATCAAATTGGTCTAATTCCAGCTCCTCTGGAACGCCTTGCTCCTCGATAAAGACGCGTTTGCGAATGGAGTAAGCCGCTTGCTCGGCATCTTGCCAAGATTGAATCACGATCATGATATCTGTCTGCTATCTATTAAAAAGTTTCAATAATGGGCCATATAGCCTTCAATGTAGCAAATTACCTCTCTTCATAGTTCAAATAGTAGTAATCAGTCTTAAAAATTACTTACTTCATGGTTAGAATGAATTTGCTAGTTTTGCTTAGCAATGCTAGATACACAGTAAAACAGTACAAACCTTCACAAACCTTCACCTAGGAGTTATCTTGAAGAAATCCTTATTAGCTACATTATTGGCATCACTCGGTCTTGCAATGGCAAGCGCGGTATTTGCTCAAGCCCCCGCAAAAATGTTGCCTTTGGCAGCTGAAGTAGTTGTTTTAACGGCTACAGTGGATTCAGTAGACCTCAAGAAGCGCATCGTAGTTTTGAAAGATGCGAATGGTAACTTAGCTCAAATGAATGTATCTAAGCAAATCAATGATTTAGATAAAGTAAAAAAGGGTGATGTATTTGTAGTGGAGCATGCTCAAGCGATTGCAGTAGGTTTAGTGAGTGCTCCAAAGGATGCAAAGCCAGGCGTATCTGGTGTGCGTTCAGTGATGGTCTCGGGTAAGGGCTCTGCCAAGCCATTTGAAGAAACTACGGACACTGTTTATGCAACAGTCAAAATCACCACAATCGATGCAAAAACACGGGTTGTGACATTTACACTGCCATCAGGCGAGAAGCAAAGAGTAAAAGTAGATCAAGCCGTATTAGGGCTTGAAAAGTTCAAAGCTGGTGATGACGTCATGGTGGAATTCGTTGACGATACCGCCATTGGTTTTGTAACACCAAAGAAGTAAATATTCAGTAAATTATTTTAGCTATCCAGAGTTAGGATAGTAGTCAAGAAGGCTCGCTCTGCGGGCCTTCTGCCTTTTATCAAAGCTATCATTTATTAGCATTTGGAAAGAAGAGTTGCTCACCACCAATTTGATAGCTGGCAATGACATCTTGACCATTCTTAGAGGTAATCCAGTCCACAAATGCTTGGCCTTCAGCTTTTTTCACATGGGGAAATTTAGCCGGATTGACCAACATCACACCATATTGATTAAAGAGCTTAGGATCACCTTGCACTAGGATTGCTAGATCACCGCGGTTCTTAAAAGAAAGCCAAGTTGCACGATCAGCCAAGATATAGCCATTCATTGCTGAGGCAGTATTTAGGGCAGGGCCCATACCCGAGCCGGTTTCTTTATACCAGCTGCTCGGTCCCACAGAAACCCCGGCGTCTTTCCAGTAACGCAATTCTGCTGCATGAGTACCACTTTTGTCGCCACGAGATACAAAGGGCACTTGAGCACTTGCCATTTTCTGAAAAGCGACTTTGATATCTTTACCGCCGCCAATTTTGGCTGGGTCTGATTTAGGTCCAATCAGTACGAAGTCGTTGTACATCACTTCAGTGCGCTTTGTAGCAAAACCATCGGCAACATACTTTTCTTCTGCAGGCTTGTCATGCACGAACACCACATCAGCATCACCACGACGGCCAATGTCCAGTGCTTGACCAGTACCTACTGCGACGACCTTAACTTCAATACCTGTCTTCATTTTAAAGATCGGTAAGATAAATCCAAAAAGACCAGATTGCTCTGTGGAGGTAGTCGACGACAAAATCATACTTTTTTCTTGTGCGAAAGCATTGCTGCTAAACATTACTGTAGCCGTAATAGCCACACTAGAAAAAATATTAATTAGGCGTTTCATTTGTATTCGCTTTCGGTAGTTTATTTGCTTACTATTTGGTATATTAAAGAACATCAATATGCAAAAAATTACATATTAATAATATGAGTCATATGAGAATACAGATTAGGCCCACCCTTATTTTTGGTAGCAAAACTGCCAAAGACCCCGCTATAGTCGATTTAGTTTGGCTGACTGCCTTGCTAAAAGATATTGATCATGGCAAAACACTGATGTCTGCTTGCAAAAAGATGGGGCTTTCGTATCGCAATGTTTGGCAAAGGGTGAATGATGTTGAACTAGCCTTAGGTTTTAAGTTAATTGATCGCGTTCGTGGACATGGATCTGAGTTATCGGACTATGCCCGTTACTTAATTCAATTTACTGAAGACTTTGATCAAAAAACCGTGCGCCTTGGGCAAACCAGCTTGGCTCACCTTGAGGAGGGCTTTGCACAATTTCGGGTTAATACCAAAAAACTATGGCGTTTTGCAAGTAGTAGTGATCCCATTATTCAAAAGGCGGTATTGGATGTCGGTGGGCTTGAGCTGATTACGGCTGGATCGGGTGAAGCCCTAGAGCGCCTCTTTAACTATGAGGTAGATATTGCGGGCTTTCATATTGCAGATTTAAAAAGCTCTCAAATTATTTCTGCACGCTTGAAAAAAGAGGGTATGCAAATATTCCCGGTGATGAAGCGGGTGCAGGGCCTTTTGGTGGCAAAAGGCAATCCACTCAACATCATTTCACCGCGGGATTTGCTCAGACCCAAAATTCGGTTTATCAATCGCCAAAAAGGGTCTGGAACCCGTTTACTACTGGACACTATTTTGGCTAAAGAAGGTATAGCTTCTCATGCCATTCGGGGTTATGAGAATGAAGAGTTCACCCACTCGGCCATTGCAACGGCAATCTTGGCCAAAAAGGCGGATGTTGGCATGGGGGTGAAAAGCGTTGCATTGGAGAATGGCTTGAGCTTTGTGCAACTAAAAGATGAGGTATTTTTTCTAGCGATGAGAGATGAGCTGGCTAGTAATCGGGAGATGACCAAGCTCATTCGCAAGATCCGCAGCTTATCTGGAGTGCTACCAGGCTATAAATCGATCAGTTTAAAGCGGCAGGTAGCAGGCTGGCTATAGGTCTTTGATGGCAAGATCAGACCTGACAAAAATGGGATAATCTGTTAATTAGAGTTGAATTCTCTCAAAGGCCCTCATGAAATCCCTTTTAATCTCTTTTGCTGTAGTAGCCATTACCTGCACCAATTACGCTGTTGCACAGTCTGGCGAAGATACCTATAAACAAGCATGTGCAAGCTGCCATGGTCCCGGAGTGATCAAGGCTCCCAAATTAGGCGATAAGGCCAAGTGGGCCCCCTTGATAGCTGAGGGACAAGTTGTCTTGACGGCGCATGGTTATGTTGGTGTCAGGGCAATGCCGGCTAAAGGGGGTTTGCCCAACCTGAGTGTTGAGGGTTTCTCAGAGGCAGTCGCTTATATGGTTAATCAGTCTGGGGGCAACTGGAAAACTCCAGATGCAAAAACGCTGGCCGCAATTAATAAAGAAATCGAAGCACGTAAAGCTAGTATGAACAAAAAGCCGTAATCTCAAAATCCAAATTGAGAACTCTCATTTATAAATTACTCTGAGCTACATGTATCTCCCGCCACATATTGTTGAGACCATTGGGTATGTCGCAGCATTTTTAACCACAATTGCTTTTTTACCCCAAGCCATTCAATCTTGGCGCACTCGTGACTTATCAGGTATTTCATTGGGGATGTACAGTCTCTTTACTGCTGGGGTGGGTTTGTGGCTGATCTATGGTCTTGTGATTGAGAAGTGGCCATTAATTTTGGCTAATGCCGCAACCTTTGCTTTGGCGCTCAGCATCTTGATACTGAAACTGCGTACCGTGCGATCTAAATAAATATTTTATTTGTAAATTCTGAACTCAAAACACCCCACACTGAATACTTAACGCAATCCTGAAAGACTATTAATGAGCACTACCTACGTTATTGATCCACCGATCGTTCCATCTTTACCTGTAGTGGGTGAGACCCGTCGTTTTGCAGTGAACCGGATTTATTGTGTTGGCCGTAATTACGCTGATCATGCTCGCGAGATGGGCCACGATCCGGATCGTGAGCCGCCATTCTTTTTTATGAAGCCAGCCAACTCCATTGTGGCCGACGGTAAAGATATGCAATACCCCAACCTGTC
>JBBAQC010000020.1:8552-26493 GCA_040400535.1 Polynucleobacter sp.
AGTCAACGGTGAATTACGTCAAGAGGGCGACCTAAACCAACTCATTTGGAGTATTCCTGACACGATTGCCTATCTTTCTACCTTATTTACGTTGGAGCCAGGGGATTTGATTATGTCTGGCACGCCTGCAGGCGTTGGCCCAGTTAAAAAGGGTGATGTGCTGGAAGGTACGGTTGAGGGTTTGACCCCACTGAAAATCAAGATTGTTTAATTAAGACACATCATCAACCAAAATCAAGAATAGAACACCTCTTTAAAGAGGTAAAAGAGAAAGCGAAAGATGAAAATAAAGACATCGGCTACGGTATTGCTGTTGGGCATTGGCGTGCTTGCACTATCTGCTTGTTCATCACTAGATTCAGCGCAACCTGTAAAGCCAGCGCAAGCAGTGAAGACGGAAGCTCCGCCACCGAGTCGCTATGCCAATGCAAGTTCCCTAGATCTACGTTTAAGCGCATGGCCTTACCCGTATCCCACCAAAGAATTTAAAACTACCTTACAGGGTCAACCCGCCACCATGGTGTACATGGATGTGCCGGCAGTTGGTAAGCAGAAGGGTGTAATAGTCTTATTTCATGGAAAGAATTTCTCTAGTGATTATTGGGCGACTACGATTGCGGGCTTAACTAAAGCAGGCTATCGAATAGTTGCTCCCGATCAAATTGGCTTTGGAAAATCCACTAAACCTGATGTGCTTTATCACTTTGATGATCTCGCTGCTAATACACAAGCTTTACTGAAATCTCTGGGTATTAGTAAGACTTCAGTCATTGCTAACTCAATGGGGGGTATGGTGGGCATTCGTTTTGCCCGACTGTATCCACAGACTGTTCAAAAGCTGGTTTTGGAGAATCCATTAGGTCTTGAGGATTACAGTAAAGATATTCCGCCACAAGCCAATGACAATTTACTCAAGCTAGAAATGGCGCAAACAGAAACGAGTTATCGCCGATTCTTACAATCGTATTTCCCAGTATGGCAACCTAGCTTTGAACAGTTCATTGAGGTTTATGTGCGCGTCCAAAAAGGTCCCGACTACCCAGCCTGGGCAAAGACCTCAGTCTTAACTTATCAAATGATTGCTGAAAAGCCAGTAGTGGGCGATTTGCCTCAACTTAAAATGCCGGTATTACTAGTCATTGGTCAAAAAGATAGAACGGTATTTGGTCGCCGCTTTGCCCCACCAGAGGCTGTAAAGACTTTAGGTAATTTTCCGGAGCTGGGTCGCAAAGCAGCTCAGGCAATCCCAAATGCCAAATTAGTTGCTTTGGACAATGTTGGTCATATTCCGCACATCGAAGTACCTGACATCTTTAATCAGACGGTAGTGGATTTCTTAAATTCAAAGACCTGAACCCTAAAAGCTAAGGCAGTCAGTTCTTTTATTTGTTTTCTGATTGATTAATTTACTTGCCAAGCCATAGCGGTGCTCGTCCCTCAAGGAAGACATAAACCTCTTCCTTGAAATTCGCGCTGTTGTGAGTTCCCTCGGGAGTTCGGAGTCATCGGGCAGTTGAATTATTAAAAAATCACTGTAGCGATGGCAGCATCGACTTGTTAGTCGATGCGGGGTGGAGTGTTGTTCATAAACCCATTAAATGCAAAGACCCTTTGATCTTCTTGTTTCTGTAGGCGGGATGGACCTGCGATAGAATGATTTTATGTACATGTTCCTACCTTTTCTGACAGCCTTCATCGGTCTTATTCTGGTGTGGTTTGAGAAACGCTTGGCAGGCTTAGTATTTCTTGCCGCGACTGTCCTGATCCTAATGTTTTGGTTCCAATTTCATGCAACCAGTCATCTCAATATCAGTTTGTGAGGAAAGATAAAAAAGTGAGTCAATTTGACTAAGCAGACTTTTCCCTTTCTAGCAGGTCTGGGCAATCAGCTTGCCTTAGCGGCCATCATTGGCATGCTCTCGTATGCATTTGTTGATCAACTCTATTTCGGTGAGTTGCCTTGCCCGCTGTGCTTAATGCAACGTATGGGCTTTGTGATTATCGGTTTTGCACTAGTCCTCAACATTCGTTGTGGTGCGCATGCCTCTCACTATGGCGTTGGTGTCATCGGTGGCTTAGTGGGGATGATGGTCTCTTTGCGTCAAGTGCTCTTGCATGTCTTGCCAGGGGATAAGGGATTTGGTGCCACCTTTTTAGAGTTGCATTTTTATACCTGGGCTTTTGTTGGCTACCTTGGTCTGATTGCAGGACTAGCGATTTTGTTGATGTTGCCTAATCGTGAGGTGCGCTCACGTTCTCGGTTAGCTAATACGCTAGTCATTTTATTTATTGTTTTAGTTTTTGCTAATCTGGCTTCTACTTTATTGGAGTGTGGCATTGGACCTTGCGCTGATGATCCGGTTCAATATGACGGATGGATTTGGTTGCGCACACGTTTTGGTTTTTAAAAGAACATCCGTCAGTCATGATGATTAATCTCAGAGTAGTAAAAGCTTTTGCGCTGGTATTAGCTTGTGTGAGCCTGAGTAACACTGCCTACTCTCAAACATCAAAAGCAAATACAGTTTGGCCTAAACAAGCTATTCGCATTGTGGTGACTTTTACCCCTGGCGGTGCACCTGATATTTTGGCGCGTGTACTTGCCGAGAGTTGGCAGCAAAGTTTAGGAGTACCAGTCCTGGTTGAAAACCGTCCTGGCTATGGCGGCAATATTGGTGCCGATCTGGTGGCAAAGAGTGAGCCCGATGGCTACACCTTATTAATCGGTACGGTAGGCATTCATGCGATTAACGGGGCGCTGTATGACAAGATGTCGTTTCATCCGGTAAATGATTTCACACCCATTAGTTTTTTAGCAAGCACCCCCAATGTGCTGGTAGTAAATAAAAAGCTGGGTGTGACGAACCTCTCTGAGCTTATTGAGTTAGTCAAAGCTAAGCCTAACGATCTCACGTTTGGATCCTCCGGGGTGGGAACTTCTTTACACATGTCCGGCGAGCTCTTTAAAGAAATGGCTGGTGTCCAGATACGGCATATTCCCTACAAGGGTAGGGCGCAGTCCTTGCCCGATCTCATTAGCGGCCGGATCTCCATGTTGTTTGATAATTTGTCCTCATCCCTGCCTTTAATTAAAGCAGGAGAATTACAGGCGCTAGGGGTAACGACTCTCAAGCGCTCTCCAGCAGCCCCAGAGATTCCGACAATGGCAGAGCAGGGTATGCCTGGATTTGAGGCAACCTCTTGGTTCTCGCTGATGGCACCAGCCAATCTACCGCCAGCCTTGCAAAAGCGCCTAAACATCCTCACTCGCCAAACCCTCAGTCAAACTGAAGTCAGAAATAAGTTACTCGCGAGCGGTTTAGAGCCTGCCCCGGGTAGTCCACAAGATCTCACTAAATTGATCCAATCCGAGACCAATAAGTGGGGTAGGGTCATTTACAGATCAGGCGCCAAATTAGAGCAGTAGGCTTTTTTGACTGTAATACACCTCGGCTTACCGATTTACAAAATATTTCTATAAATAGAGAATTCTTGTCAGCTTGAATTTTGATTCAAGCGTTTAATAGAGCAGGAAGTAACCATTTAATGGAGTCCACTATGAATATTGGTCAATCGCATCTCAAAGCAGGCTTTGTAAAAGGTTTGCTGACGCTCTTTGCCTCAGCAGGCCTATTAGCACTTGCCCCGCTAACAGCTCAAGCGGCTAATGTCGGTTGGGCGGTCTCGGTTGGTGGAGGTGGTTATGGTGGCGGCTGGAGACCTGCAGCTTATGGTCCAGCTTATGGTCCAGGATGGGGTGGTGGATATGGACCAGGCTGGCGTGGTGCTTACTACGGCCCCGGCTATGGCTATCCTTATGCTGCTACGTATTATTCACCACCAGTCGTGTATGTCACTCCGCCTCAGCCGATGGTGTTGGCTTCTCAGCCTCAGCCACCAGTTTGGTATTACTGTGAGGCCAGTGAGCAATATTTTCCATACGTACAAAGTTGCGCATCGGGTTGGCAGGCACAGCCAGCAACACCGCCCTCAAGTAATGCGTCGCGCCAGCGTGGCGCAAATTAAAATAAAGTATCTCAATTAATCAAGTTCATTGATCGAATTTAAGGATTAAATATGCAACGCTCTGTATTGACCCTAGTCCTCATTAGCTCTTTAGCAGCCTGTGTTTCTGCGCCGACTGGTCCCACTATCGCAGTCATGCCGCGTGAAGGAAAGCCTTTTGAGATCTTCCAGCAGGAGGATCAACAGTGCCGAGAGTTTGCTGCCAATGCTGTCAAAGACACTAGTAACGCAGCTTTAAAAGAGGGCGCAACCAGTGCTGCGATCGGCGCTGCTTTAGGTGCAGCAGCTGGAGCGGTGATTCAAGGTGGTAGCAGTCAGAACATTGGTACTGGTGCAGGCATTGGTTTACTCGGTGGCGCTGCAATGGGTGCAATGAACTCTTCCGGAAAGCAAAATCAAGGACAAGCTCAATACAATATTGCTTACCAACAATGCATGTACTCCAAAGGCAATCAAGTGCCTAGTTATCCAACACAAAGAGCTAATCCTAATTACGCTCCTCCCAATAGCGGCTTTAAACCGATTCAGTGAGTTAGGTAGTACTGTTTATGATGAGCGCTACACCTCAACCGGCGGATGCGTTCTCTCAAAGCGTGCCGCAGTTTTTCTGAAAAGATAAAGTAGTAGTAATGCAGCCAAGCCCAAGCTTAGGCTGTTGCCAGCCCAAAAGCCGTTGGCTCCTTGTAAAAATTCTGGGGTATTGCCGAGCACATTAAAGCCTAATAAGTAGCCTCCACCAAGTCCTACGCCCCAAAGTGACACTGCATGAATTAACATGGGCCAAAAAGCAATTCGATATGCCCGCAAAATAAAGGCCGCAGTAATTTGTAGGGCATCAAACGCTTGATAAAAAGCAATGAACAAAAAGAGTGGAATTGAAAATAGTTTCACCTCTTCTGGTGGATCATAGAGATCAAGCAGTTGCACCCTAAAGATCCATACCGCAATGCCAATCAAAACACATAAGCCAGTCGTAAAGATCACTGAAGACCAGCCAATTTCTTTAGCGCGCTCTTGTTGATCGGCTCCAATCGATTGAGAGACCAGTGTCATGGTGGCAATCGACAGGGAGAGTGGAACCATATAGATGACAGTCCCTAAATTAGCCACAATTTGATGACCTGCTAAGGCGGTAGTTCCCAGGCGCGCAATGAAGAGTGACATAAAAGTAAATGAGGTCACTTCAATTAAATAACTAAAGCCAATAGGTGCACCTAATCTCAGGAGAGTCCAGATACGATGCCAATTAGGCCAGCTAAAGCGGACAAAGATCTTAAATGGCTTATAGAAGCTATCAAAGAGTACAAAGCCTAGCGTGATGATGAGCCAGAACCAGCTGATGATAGCGGTAGCCACAGCACAACCTGGGCCACCCATGCCTTCGATGCCGAAGCCGCCATAAATAAATAAAAGATTTAGAGGGACTTTTAAACCCAAGCCAATCAGCTGCACAACTGTAATGACGGTTGGTCTAGAAACTGCATTATGTAAGGCCATCAGAACACGCATGGCCATACTGGCAGGTAAGCCAATTGCCAGAATATGGAGATAGAGCTTAGCTTTACCTTCAATATCCGCAGTGACTTGTGAGATCTGCAGAAGGTAATCTGCATTGAGTAAGATTGCGCCGCCCAAAACTGTGAGGCCTAAGGCTAGCCAAGTAGCTTGACGTACTTCTTCACCAATCTCATCAAAACGCTTGGCGCCAAAGAGTTGCCCAGCAATTGGGGCGAGGGCAGAGATCACTCCTGTCAGGCCAACATAGATACTGATAAAAATAGCTGAAGCCATTGCCAGTGCAGCTAAGTCATCAGCAGAATAACGTGCTGTCATGGCTGTGTCTAAGACGCCAAAAGCAATCACTGCCAACTGACCAACGAGGATTGGTCCAGCTAGTTTTAAAAGAGAGGATATATCCCCGTGTAGGCGTGATAACTTCAGGCGGGAAAACTTCAAAACCGGCATGCGCTATTCTTGACCGGCGGGGGTAATCTGATAGAGTCGCAAGCGCTCATCACGGTCAGCTGCACGACGATCCTCCCAAAGGAGTTCAATCTTCTTTTTATTGAGGCTGGCATAGGCCCGAGCTTCTTGTGAGCTATGTGTCAGCATGAGATTGCAGCTCGGATCGTCACGTAGCGGTAGTTCCGTAAAATAACTAAATGACGCTAGCTGCGCTGGACCTAGATTAGTCGTGTCAATACATCCTGGTGTATTGGCAATAATCGTTTTAAGGCGATCGGAAACATAACGATAGGTTTTAGCGTAATTAATAGTGGGTAGCCACAAAGTCATCAAGAGCACCCACATCAAGGTGGTGCCAGAGGCAGAGATGATCAGACAGCGCCAGATTTCTTTTGGAGCTCGCGAAGTTCTCCAGCGCACAATGGCTAACCAGATGCCAGTAATGATGAGGGCAACGATCAAGCTCAAGTAATCAAATTGCGCCTGAAAGCCTGGCAACAGCCTTTCAATATTAGCCGCAGTAGTTTCTGGGTAGCCCGTAATCTTGGCAAGCCAAATAATCCAAATAGCCAGAGCGATGAGGGTGAAACTAAACATCGCAAACCAATCAATAAAACTAATCAGACTGCGTTTCAGAATCGGCAGACTAAATGCAGCAATGATGGCTAGGCTTGGAATAAAGATCATCAAATCATGCTCGTTAGCTTCCACTCTGAACAGAACATAAATCAAGCACCCTAGTAATAGGCTGAGTGGAATGCAAAGATGGGGTGCACGCCATTGACCAGCCTCTTTAATGCGAGCCCAATGGGTCAGAGAGATGATGGCCAAGGGCCAAACTGGCCAGGCATAAACCCAAAAGTTCACACTCAAAAATCCTAGTGATGCCACTGAGGGACTTGAACGCATTTCGGGTACGTTACGCCAACCTTCTTGTGCAATATGACGCCACTCGGGCGACAGATTGCCGAGGTACCAAAGCGCTGGCCAAATAGCAAAACCAATCAGACCTAAAACAGTGCTCGTTAAAGTCCACCGAAAACGTAACCTGGCATTGCTTGCAAGCACTGCAATGATGGTGGAGCCCACAATAATAAGGCTGAGCGTGAGATTGCTAGAGAGAGCAACAATCGCAATACCCAAGCCAGTCCAAATGCCCCCTTGCCAAGGTTTGTCTAAGCCACGCACCGTACCGTACAAGACAATACTGATACCCATCAGTTGCGCCATCATGGGCGTAGTCTCATGCGCGCGCTGCGCCAAGCCAACACAAGCCAGGAAAATCAGTAGCGCTCCATCAGCCAGTGTCATGCCGTAATTTCTGCGACCTGGTTGACCGCCAACAGCTAGCACCATGGGTTGGACTTCTGGACGACGTCCTAATAAGTAGGTCGCATACCAAATCGCCACAGCTGCTGCGAAGAAGCACACTGCAACATACAGACGTGCGGCATTAGCCATGCCAATCCAGGAGCCAAACAGATCCATCAGTGTGGCACCGAGCCAGTAGGGTAGAGGCGCTCCTAAAGAAACATCTCGTCCTGCGAGATGCGGCACAATCCAGTCGAGCATCTTGCCGTGCTGCACGGCCCACATACCACCAAAGCCGATGGCATCCTCATTTTTCCAGGGATCGCGCACAAAGAGACCAGCAAAACCATAGATTAAGGTCAGCGCAAAAATAATAATGCGGGGGATCGAGGTGGTGGCGGCGGCGGTGAGTTTGACCATAAAAACTAGCAATAAAAAAGGCAGCAAACGCTGCCTTGATTATCTCGCAGGAGAGGGTAAATACCCAAGCCCTGTTTTGAGTATGCCTATCAGTAAGCTTGTTAAGAAGCCTTCTTCTTAGCTGGCTTTTCAGCAGCTTTCGCTTCTGCAGCCGCTGCTTTTTTCTCAGCAGTTTTAGCAGCGCCATCACCAGTGGATTTAGCAACCGCTTTAGTGCCGAATTTCTGACGGAATTTCTCAACGCGACCGGCAGTATCCATAATCTTCTGGGTACCAGTGTAGAAAGGGTGTGACTCAGATGAAGTCTCGATCTTGGAGAGTGGATACTCTTTACCATCTTCCCACTTGATGGTTTCTCTCGTGTTCATGGTGGAGCGAGTCTTGAAGCTGAAGTTGTTGGAAACGTCTACAAAGACGATTTCACGATATTCGGGGTGAATGCCAGGTTTCATTATTAAGTCCTATTAGCAGGCAGCCGTTTAAGTCCAAAGACCTAAATACTTACCCAGTTAAATGCAAATGGTTGAAGCAGTAAAGGCGAAATTATGCCATGAAATCAAGCACAAAGCGCACTTTTACCAACTAAGAGCGCCTAAATTAGCCACCCTTACGCATTAAATCAAAGAATTCACCATTATTTTTGGTGGATTTAAGCTTATCAACAATAAAGTTCATCGCCTCAATATCGTCCATGTCGGCCAATAATTTACGCAATACCCAGATTTTTTGGAGGTTTTCAGCTTTCACCAGCAACTCTTCACGGCGGGTGCCCGACTTATTGAGGTTAATCGATGGGTAAACACGACGCTCAGCCAAACGACGCTCAAGGTGCACTTCCATATTGCCAGTACCTTTGAACTCTTCGTAGATCAGGTCATCCATACGGCTACCGGTTTCAATCAAGGCAGTTGCGATGATGGTAAGTGAACCACCTTCTTCCACGTTACGTGCAGCACCGAAGAAGCGCTTTGGACGTTGCAATGCATTTGCATCCACACCACCGGAAAGTACTTTGCCTGATGAAGGAATGACGGTGTTGTAAGCGCGAGCGAGGCGGGTAATTGAATCGAGCAAGATGATGACATCTTTTTTCATCTCAACCAAGCGCTTCGCTTTTTCAATCACCATCTCGGCAACTTGTACGTGACGCACAGCGGGCTCATCAAATGTAGAAGCAACCACTTCACCGCGAACGGAGCGCTGCATCTCGGTTACTTCCTCAGGACGCTCATCAACTAACAGCACAATCAAGATCGCATCGGGATTATTCGCAGCAATTGCATGGGCAATATGCTGCATCATCACGGTCTTACCGGATTTGGGTGAAGACACAATCAAACCACGCTGGCCATAGCCAATGGGGGAGATCATATCGATGATGCGACCCGTTAGATTCTCTTCAGCCTTAATATCCCGCTCTAATTGAATGACGCGATTAGGGTGCAATGGCGTTAAGTTCTCGAACATGATGCGGTTCTTGAGGGCTTCAGGAGCCAAACCATTGATCTTGTCGACTTTGACTAATGCAAAGTAACGCTCACCATCTTTAGGGGTACGAACCTCACCTTCAACGCTGTCACCGGTGTGCAAGTTAAAGCGGCGGATTTGCGCAGGAGAAATATAGATATCGTCCGGCGATGCCATATAAGAGGCATCTGGGGAGCGTAAGAAACCAAAGCCATCAGGCAATACTTCCAAAGTACCGTCACCGAAAACAGATTCACCTTCTTTGGCGCGTTTCTTCAGAATGGCAAACATAAGCTCTTGTTTGCGCATCCTTTGGGTGTTTTCAATCTCCAGGCTAGCTGCCATTTCAAGCAGGGCGGATACGTGGAGTACTTTAAGTTCAGATAATTGCATGTGGTTTTCGGGTGTAAAAGGGGATTTGAATGTGTTTTAGGGGATATCTGTCTAGATCAAGATCAGACAAGGGAAAAGCAGAATTTGGGGGAGTTTGCTAGAAAAGAGAGTGCACTAAACGTGCGTTGAAGAACTAATGAAGAACATACTACACCATAAAACTACTTAAAACCACAGGCTCACCCAGTGAACCTGTGATCAAGCATTATTTATAGATGACTATCAATAAATGCAGTCAACTGGGATTTGGCCAAAGCGCCTACTTTTTGAGCAGCAACAGTGCCGTTCTTAAAGAGGATCAAAGTCGGAATGCCCCGAATATTGAACTGGGCAGGAACGCCTTGGTTCTCATCCACATTCATCTTCGCTATTTGGATCTTATCGCCGTACTCGCCAGCCAATTCTTCCAAAATAGGGCCAATCATCTTGCAAGGACCACACCACTCAGCCCAGAAGTCGAGCAGAACAGGTTTATCGGACTTGAGAACGTCTTGCTCGAAAGAAGCGTCAGTTACATATTTGATGCCGGCACTCATGAAAATTCCTTATTTAGGCTTACTTAGTTTTTATATAGTTACTGCGATACAACGCTTATATTAGCAACAAGCCACACTTTCTGCCTAAATTCTCAAAAGAAGCCCTAGAACGCACCTCAATGCCGCACCCATTTCCAACTCTTTCTGACCAAAATCAGCCACATGCTTGGGCAATAGCACCCAATGCTGGTGCTCTGAAGTCACTTGCTGAGGGTATTTGGAATTGTGCAGCGCAAACCAACCAGCGCCCCTTAGTAGTGCTCAGTACTGCTGGGCCACTCATGGGAGTCAGGGCGGCTTTAGAGAAATATCGACCAAAGGATCTACCGAGCCATATTGCTTTTCTTCCTCAAGTCATGAGTTTTAACGATTGGCTAGAGGCTGCACCAGGCGGATGGAAGTTTCCTAAAAAACAAACCGATTTAGAGCGTTGGCTCTCGGTGTATGCAACTTTGCGTAAACATCAACAATTACAAGCTTGGTTTAAAGCAGAAACCGAAGCGGGATCGTGGGGTCTAGCGCAAGCCATCATTGCAGCTTGCGATACCTTATCTAATTCCATAGCTCCGAGCCTTGCGCAAGAGCTACACCATCTGATTGTCAGTCAAGAAGAGCTCACTACTCAAACTACTCAAAATACACAATCTTGGATCGAGATTCTGGAGCCATTGTTGGATCGCACTATTGCACAAGCTTATCCAAGCTTAGCCAGAAAAGTCGTAGATCAAGAAGCGCAAGTGCTGTTGACATTCTGGAGGTACATCACCAGCCCAAGTGATCCTGCATTCAGAAAACAATTTGCCATGGCGGCTCATCTCGAGTCTGCCAAGAAAATGGCACAGGCGACTGCACGACCGCTAATTTGGGTAGAGACAGCAGATCCAACGCGGATTGATCGGCAGCTGATTCAAGGATATTTAGCAAGTTATGCGCAGTACGCCCCAGCAGTTGAAGTCACGATGAACTGGGAGTCGGTTGCTCTCTGGGTGGAGGCATTAAGTCCAGACATGCCGCAAGAGCAAAAGCTGCAAACGATTCAAACCAATCTGAGTCATGCGCATCCAGAGCAATGGCATCTCATTGCCGCAAAACGATTTGAAGAGTTGGCGTGGGCAACAGCCAAAAAAATTGAGCAAGAGTTAATCGATGGCAAAACCAATATCGCTCTAGTAGCGCAAGATCGTCTAGTTGCCAGAAGGGCGCGCGCTTTACTAGCCCGCTTAGGGCCGTCATTAAAGATCCAAGATGAAACCGGTTGGAAGCTATCCACTACCAGAGCAGCCGCTGCGCTCAATAGTTGGCTGGAGTTGCTACGTTCTCCACCTGAGGGTCCGAGCTCAATCGACCTATTAGAGTTTTTGCAAAACCCATTTTTAGATTTAGGTAAGTGTCTTAACTTCAACAGTGCACGTGATGCAGAGTCTCTGAATGGATTAGTGGCGCAGTTTGAAGATATTTTGATTGCTAGTCAGGCTAAATCAGGTTGGGAAACTTTTCATATGGCAATTGAGGGCTCCGTCACGCACGGCTCAGCTGCACCCAATCCATTGCTACTTGAGCTACTGCAAGCGATTCGTGGACGACTCAATCGTTGGCGTGGTCCCAAGATCAATTGCGCTCTTGCGCATCAGTATCTGATGGACGATCTGACTTTGATGGGCATGACTCAGGGCCTGGCTACAGACTCCGCAGGCAAGCAATTGCTTGAACTTCTAGAAACATTTGATTTTGATACAGAGCATCAGCAAATTGCCATGCGTCTAAATGAGTGGCTGAGCTTATTAAAAACCGTGATTGAAGAATCCGCCTATGAAGAGAAGGGCGCTGTTGCAGCGGCAACTCTCAGTATCTTGCCACTGAGCTCTACCCGTTTCCGAGAATTTGAATCTGTTGTAGTAGTGGGTTGTGACGAACAGCAACTACCTGCATTTTCAGAGCCACCATTATTTTTCTCCGATACTTTAAATCGACTCTTAGGTGGATCTAGTATTGAGGCGCAATTTATTCAACAGGCGAGAGACTTATCTCAATTATTGATCTCATTTTCCAGCGTCGATCTCCTATGGCAAAGTAAGAGCAAAAGCGGCGAGCCTCTCAGACCATCTGCTTGGATTCAGAGACTGCAAATCGATTTACCCAGTTGGCAGGTACAAAACGCGAGCACATTATTTGCGCCTCGCAGTGGCATGGCAATTCCATCAGATATGGCGATAGCCACATTGGATGCAGATTTACCAATGCCAATCTCTATGAGCCCAAGTGCTTACAAAGCATTGCGTGACTGTCCTTATCGCTACTATGTCCGCAGCCTGCTGGGCTTACGTAAACTCAAAGGCTTTGAGGAAGGCTTTGACGCCTCTCTTGCTGGCCAAACTTTGCACAAGATTTTGCGCAATTTCTATCACGCCATCAAAAGTGAAGCGCAAAAAGCTCATTCACCCATCATCACTGATCCAGAGCATCGCAGCGTTTGGATGCAAGCACAACTCACACTCATCTCCGAGCAAGTATTTAATCGCTTGATCGAAGGGGATGCCAGAGTCTTGGGGGTCTTAAGAGATTGGCAAAAACAAATCCCGAGTTTTATTCAGTGGCAGTTAGATCGTGAGGCCCAAGGTTGGCAGTTCCATGATGCTGAAGTGAAGGTTGGCTTTGATCTCCCATTTACAGATATCGATGGTAATGAGCGCCACATCCGCATCGAGGGTTATGCGGACCGCTTTGATGTGCATATGAATGATCCTCAAGCCGCAGCAGTGATTGACTATAAGAATCAAAATCTCACCAAGGTCGAGCGGCGCTCTGAAGTGGTATTGGATGACCCGCAACTATTAATCTATGCCAGAGCCTCTAACGAGAGTCAGCAGATTCCCGGGCGCGTAGTCAATGCGGCACAGTGGGTTGCTTTAAAGACTGATGTCAAAAAAGAGGGCGAAGGTGCTGAGCGTTCGGTAGTCCTTGCAGAAATGCCAGAGCGCATGCAAGCATTTTCTGAGCAGATTACTGAGGATGTGCAATCCCTTTGGTCTGGTAAGCCTCTACAGGCATTTGCACCCGATAGTGTTTGTCAATATTGTGAAGCCAGGGGCATTTGCAGAAAGGGGATGTGGTGAGTAATCCTACTTTCCCGGTCGATATCGCTTGCGATCCCAATCGCTCGGTCATTGTGTCTGCCTGTGCTGGTAGCGGCAAAACTTGGCTATTGGTAACTAGAATGATGCGCCTGCTTTTGGCTGGCGCTAAGCCACCAGAAATTCTGGCGCTCACCTTCACTCGTAAAGCAGCGCAAGAGATGCGTGATCGTCTCTATCGTTTGTTAGAAGAGTTTTCGCAAGCCAGTGATGAGCAACTCATGGCGCACTTAACTGAGCGCGGCTTGAGTACTGAGCAAGCGAGGGCGCTACTACCTACTGCTAAATCTCTCTATGCCAAAGTACTGTCAAGTCCACAAGGTATTGTGATTGATACCTTCCACGGCTGGTTTGGCAGACTCTTGGGTGCAGCACCGATCTCCACTGGTATTCAGCCTGGCTTTAGCTTACGAGAAGATGCTAAACGTTTGCAAGATGAGTGCTTAGACGATTGGTGGGGTAATTTGCCCCCAGGGATTGCAGCGCATTACGACACTTTATTAAAAGTACTCGGGGCTAGTGAGACTCAAAAATTCTTAATGAGTAATTACAGTCTCTTTAAACAAAGAGGCGCATGGGTATTTTTCTCGCAAGCCTGTAAGGCGCAGGGCAGCACGCCACTTGAGAAGCTCAAAGCAGAATTGCCAAGATTACAAATAACCAATCCGCTGTATTCCCTTTGGAATGCCGTTAATGTCACAGCTGATTTAGCATTTTTGCATCGCTGCTTTAGCAATAGTAGCGCTACAGAAATGGCTTATGCGCCGATGATTGAAGCTGCCATCAATCTTAAGGCTCGTGGCGGTGATCTCATTGAGATAGCCTCCTCCTTGCAGTCAGTATTTTTGACTCAAGATGACACTATTCGCACATCGAACGATAAAGCTGCAGGTGATTTGAAGAAATACCTCAAAAAAGAGGGCGAGTTAGATCGCGAGCAAGAGCATGTGACTTACAAGCTGGCTTGGGCAACTGCTTTCTTAGAATTAACAACCCAGAGCAAGGAGCAGGAAGCCTATGCCCTGAATGAAGCTTGGTTTGCAATGAGCACTGCGATGATGAATCACGTTAATGCGAGTAAAGAAGCTATGCGTGTGCGTGACTTTGATGATCTCGAAATCGGTGTCAGCCAGTTGATGGCAGATTCTGCCAATGCAGCCTACCTGCAATCTCGATTAGATGCGAAGTACAAACATATTTTGGTAGATGAGTTTCAGGATACCAATCCATTGCAATGGCAAATTCTGCGGGCATGGCTAGAAGGCTACGGCCAGGATGAATCCAAGCCTACCGTCTTTATCGTAGGCGACCCTAAACAATCCATTTATCGATTCCGTCGTGCCGACCCGAGATTGTTTAATGATGCACAGGCTTTCTTATTAAAAGAAATGAATGCCGTTTCACTAAACCAAAATACGACTCGCCGTAATGCGTCGCAAATCAATCAGGCAGTCAATCAGATGTTTGGCACCGAGCAATTACCAAAATCATATCCATTTACTGCGCAAAACACTTTATGGAAGGCGCCGACAGGATTTGCTACAAACTCACCCTACTCAAAAGAGGGTGAAGCCTATTTACTGCCCCTCGTGAAATACGAAGCTGAAGAACTAGAGCTGAGAGCCGGGAGTGCTTTTGAGCAAGCGATTGTGGATGCTCGGCAAACTGCTGATGTTACTCAACGCTACCTTGAAGGACAGCAGGTCAGCGCATTGATACGGCACATCATGCAGACGCGTCCTGTAGTCGATCGCGAGAACGGGAAAGAAGTCTGGCGCAAGGCTAGGGAGAGTGATTTCTTATTGCTAGTTAAGCGCCGTAAGTACCTTCCGCAATTTGAGCGCGCTCTGCGTGAGGCTGGTTTGGCATTTGAGAGTTCGAGACTCGGTGGCCTACTCAATACCCTAGAGATTGATGATCTCATTGCACTCTTAACTGTTCTAGTTACGCCGCGCCACGATTTGCCACTCGCTCAGGTATTGAGAAGTCCGATCTTTGCCTTTACTGAAAATCAAATGCAAGCCCTAGCTAAGGCAATGGCTTCAAATCAATACCGCTCTTGGTGGGATGCTTTGCAAGATAGCCCGGATGCCGGCTTGATACAAGCAGCTAGATATTTAGAGCATTGGCGCTTATTGGGTGAGCGCCTACCAGTTCATGACTTACTTGATCGCATTTATCAGGAAAGTGATTTGCGCATTAAATACGCGAGCGTCTCTCAAGAAATTGCCCGCGCGCAGGTCTTGGCAAATCTCGATGCCTTCCTGGAGCTCGCACTGAGTCAAGATGGCGGTCGTTACCCAAGCTTGGGCCGATTTATTGAAGAGATCAACACCATTCGTCGTGGCGATGATGATGAGACCCCAGATGAGGGGGATGTAGATGCCGAACCTGATCTTGTAGAACTCGATGAAGAGAGTGAGTTATCCGAGGAAGATCAATATCAACGTGTACGCATGATGACTATTCATGGAGCAAAAGGCCTTGAGTCTCCATTTGTGATCATGCTTGATGCTAACCACACTGAAGGCAAAGCGGATCATCGCGGTGTTTTATTAGATTGGCCTCCCCAGAGCGAGAGCCCAAGTCATTTGTCGATGTACACCCTAGATACCTTAACTCATCCGCGCAGTGAAGTACGCGAACGCGAATTGCTGATTGCTAAAAATGAGAACTGGAATCTACTCTATGTTGCCATGACCAGAGCAAAGCAGGGTCTTTGGATTAGCGGTGTAGCAAAAGCACCCACAGCAAAAAATCCTACTGGCTTGGATGAGAAATCTTGGTATGGCAGAGCGACGCTAGCTAAGCTAGCCATACTTGAAGATCAGCCTATGCAAATTCAAGATAAAGCTAAACAGGAAATTAGTCAGAAAGAAAATAATCCAAAAGATTTCATAATCGATGACTTTGAAGTTTCTTGGAGTGCTGCTCAGACAAGTCAAACCCAACAGCTTAAAGATATCGAAAGTGGTCTGACCCTCAAAGTCTTTCAGGATGATGGCGGCGCACCAAATCACTCCAAAATATTAGAGGAGGGTGTGCATTTCCATCGCCTGTTAGAGCATCTCACCCTACAAACTGGAGCAACAAATCCAGAGTCCATGAGTGTGGATCAAGTAGCTCGCTGGCTCGGTATTAGCAATGACCTGGCAATCAAAGCTCTAGACCAGGCAAATACCGTTCTCAATACCCCAGAGCTCAAGACTTACCTCACTGCAAATCAATGGGTGCAGGCCTGGAATGAGATTGATGTAGTGAGCTTAGATGGCAAAAGCTTCCGCTTAGATCGCTTAGTAGAGTTTGATGATCACTTGGCTATCCTCGATTACAAGCTCACGATCCCCGAGGCGGGCAGTGAAACACACAACAAATACCGCTCACAACTAAATAACTACAAACAAGAGCTGGGCAGAATACGTCCAGATAAGCCAGCTAGGGCGTATTTGATATCTGCTAAGGGTGAGATTAAAGAAATTACTTAAGCTTGGGAGCTTTAGTGTTTGGGGTGGTTGATGTGTTGGTTTTGTGATCTGGGATGTTTGCGCGACCACGAACCATTGTAGGCCTAGCTTTCTCCCATTCTTCATCGGTGAATGGAATGGAGTCTGGATCTTCCATTGCGGCTTTTGTGATTGCAACATCTTCTGCGGCACTATGTCTAATTATTCGCTTCATGCCCTTAGGATAGCGAATTCCCAGATTTACCCCCTTGAAATCCACCCTAAAGACCCTATATTAATAGGGTGTAGTAAAAATCCCCAAACTAGGGATAATCAAATTCACACGAAACATCCTACAAGGAGTCTAGATGAACATTCGTCACTTTATTAAAGCGCTAGCAGGCGTATTCGCAACGGCGATATTGCTTTCTAGTAACCTCGCATTTGCTGAGGCAACGCTACCGGAAGTTTATAAAGCCGTGCAATCTGGGCAGTTGGCTAAAGCCGATGCCATGATGAAGGAGGTTCTGCAAAACCATCCGAATAGCGCTAAAGCACACTATGTGGCCTCCGAGCTTTATCTCAAAGAAGGTAAGGTAGAAGTAGCGCGCAATCATTTTATAAAAGCGCAAAACTTAGCCCCAGGTTTGCCGTTTGCTCAACCTGAATCTGTGCAAAAACTGCAAGTACAACTCGCCAATGCTGGAGGCAGCTCTGCTTCTGCTGGATCTATCGCTGGTTCATCCGGATCTTCCATCTTTAGTAATCCGCTTTTCTGGGGCTTGATTGCTATCTTGGTAGTGGGTGTCACTATTGTGATGAAGCGTCGTAAGGCTGCTGCAGCACAAGCCTACAACGCATCTGGTGCTGGCTATCCTGGAACCCCTGGAGCCCCAGCTCCTTATTCCGGTGGTCCCGGTGGTCCCGGCGGTCCCGGAACTCCCGGAGGCCCTGGTTATCCTGGAGCCCCAGCAGCAGGTGGTATGGGTGGTGGCTTGATGGGCAGTCTTGCAACGGGTGCTGCATTAGGTGCTGGTATGTATGCTGGTCAAGCATTAGCAGGCAGCCTCATGGGTGGTCGTGATGGCGGTCATTCCAATGCCAATCCAAACAATTCAAACAATTCCAATATGAACCAAGTGGGTGGCCCAGCATCTACAGATCCTAACTTTGGAGTGCGTGACGGCAGCTCTTGGGATGATGCTGGTGGAAGCTCATGGGATGATGGTGGCGGTGACTTTATGAGTGA
>JBBAQC010000021.1:0-1455 GCA_040400535.1 Polynucleobacter sp.
GAATTAGGGCCTGGAAATAAGATGACAAAAATCACGCCCATGAGATAGGCGGGGAAATCAACGATGCCCACACTTGAGGGTGAAATAAACCATTCCATTAGCTAATCATAATTAATTCGGGAAAACCCTTGTAATTGCACTATCGAACTGCCATAATAGGGGGCTTACTTAAGCAATTTGATTCATCGCCCCCCAGCTATATTTCAGCGTATCGTTTAGAAGTTATAAACACCGAAGTTACAAAACGCGCTGCCGCCTGTCTGATGGTCGATGCCTTTGACCATCACACTCAAAAAAACGAAGAGTGTACACACGGAGACATCTCTTCAATGGGATGTGAAATAGCATGACTTTTTCTAAAGAAACGAATCACGAGTCTAAAGACTCAAAACCGACTGGTACTGAGTTCCAGTCTTTTGCTCTCGCAGCACCACTCCTTAAAAACGTAGCAGAACTGGGTTATACCCAGGCTACTGAAGTACAAGCACAAGTAATCCCTGCAGCTCTGGCTGGTGGTGATTTACTTGTGAGCAGCCAAACTGGTAGCGGTAAAACTGCGGCCTTTTTATTACCCCTCATTAATCAACTGATTGAAGATAATCCAAATGGCTCACCTGTTCCAGGCCGCGCACAACCTAAAGTACTAGTTCTCTGCCCTACGCGTGAACTAGCTCAGCAAGTTGCTGCAGATGCAGTGAACTTAGTTCGCGGTATGAAAGGTATTCGTATTGCAACTGTTATGGGTGGCATGCCTTACGGCAAGCAAATCCAAGCCTTGAAGGGTGCAATGCTAGTTGTTGCGACGCCTGGTCGTTTACTCGATCTCACTGATAGCAAAGCAATTCGCTTAGACGATGTTAAGCAACTCGTTATTGACGAAGCTGACCGCATGCTCGATATGGGATTTGCCGATGACCTCGAAGCAATTGACAAGCGTTGTGCTAGTCGCACCCAAACCCTGATGTTCTCGGCAACATTTGCACCAAAGATTATGTCTTTAGCAAATGAGCTGACTACTAATGCTAAGCGTATTGAGCTGGCTCATGCTGGCGAGAAGCACGCAAACATTGAACAGAAGCTGCACTGGGCTGACAGCATGTCACACAAACATAAATTACTTGAGCACATTTTGGCTGACGCCTCTTTGGATCAAGCGGTAGTGTTTGCAAGCACTCAAATTGAAAGTGAAAAAATTGCTGACACCTTACGTGCTAACGGTTACGAAGCTAGCGCCTTACATGGTGCTATGCCCCAGGCTGTTCGTATGCGTCGTCTTGAGTCACTACGTAAAGGTCACACCAAGATTTTGGTAGCAACTGACGTAGCTGCTCGCGGGATTGATGTGCCCCGTATTAGTCACGTGATTAACTTTGGCTTACCAATGAAACCAGAGGACTATACGCACCGCATCGGTCGTACAGGTCGTGCAGGTCGCAATGGTGTTGCTATCACTTT
>JBBAQC010000021.1:1555-23812 GCA_040400535.1 Polynucleobacter sp.
TCTGGTGGTGGTGGCAGCAGTAGCGGCAATCGCTCCGGCAATCATTTCGAATCTCGCTCTAGTGATTCACGCCCTGCAGGTGATTCACGCCCATCCGGAGATTCACGTCCGGCAGGTGCTAATCGTTTTGCTGACTCACGTCCTGCACGCTCTGCAGACTCACGTCCTACTGGTGGCAATCGCTCTGGCGACTCACGTCCGTCTGCTGGTCCACGTTTTGCTAAACCCAAAACTGGTGGTCAACGTAGAAACTTTAGCGGTAGCTAAATATGATTCACCGACGTCGTCTCCGTTCTGCATGGAATCGAGTCGATTCCGGTGAATTGCATCGTGCGCCACGCAAGTGGCAGCCTTGGCTTAGCGATACCGGCTCTTTAACCCAAAAAATTGAGTGTGTAATCGGGCATAAGCTAGATGTTGTAGTGCTGCGGGATTACCGCCAAAACTTGAATAGCGACGAAAGTCGCTATTTTCATTACAAAATTCAACGTTGTCGTGTTCGTGAAGTTTTACTTTGCGCTCATGGTGTTCCGCTAGTCATGGCGCACAGCATCATTCCAAGTAGTAGCTCAAGTGGTAGCAATCGTCAGGTTCTGCGCTTAGGTCAGAAGCCATTAGGTGCGGTGTTATTTGCTAAAAGCCGCATACACTCCAAACGGAAACCACTGCGGGAGATTGCTCGCCTTGATAAACAAAGCGTCCTGTGGAAAAAATGTTTCCAACAGTATCCTGATCTACCATTCATCTGCTGGGCAAGACGAACCTTGTATCAACTGCAAGGGCGCCCACTTTTAGTGACTGAAGTTTTTTTGCCAGCTCTTCTCAACTATTCTGCTGATTAAGAAGATAACCAAGCTTGCGATGCAGTAATCAAAGACTCATCGCCAGGCTCACAAGTAAATACCTTACCAAACCCAATTTGCTTAGCTACATCGGCAATATTATGGTGCGGGCAAACGGCTGTAGCGAGCTCAAGCGGCAGTTTCGCCTGGGCTAGGTAGCGTACAGCCTCGGATGAGGTCAGAAGCCAAAGCGATTGAGCAAACTCCATCTCATGAATTTCATTCCAGGCAGAACTATTTAAATCTAAAGGTACGCGGGCATAGACTGAGAATGCCTCAACTTGCGCGCCAGCATTTTTTAGAGTGTCAGCCAGCCAATCGCGCCCACCCTCGCCCTTAAATAGGAGTACCTTTTGATTTGACCAATCCACCTGTAGTCTTTGTAGCTCTAGCCATAAGCCTTCAGAATCCCAGTGGGCATTGTCTTGAGGCAGGATGATCGGTGTAGGCAAACCTTCAATTCCGATGCCATGATTTTTAAGGGCTGACATACTGCTACCGCCCATGACTCCAATCGGTATTGGCGTATTCGATAAATCCTGCCACGATGTATTGAATAAACGCATCGTACATTCAATGGCATTCGGACTAACAAAGATTGCCAAGTCTGCAGTCTTTAGGGCTGTAGTAATCTGCTCCACCAAAAGATCATCACCCTTTGGGGCAATGGTCAGCAAGGGTAGAGAAATAATTTTGGGAGAGGTCTCTAAGGTAAAGCCGCCGTGTAATAAGCTCCCCTGAAGCGCTTCTGATAATTGACGTGCCTGCCCGCTGGGACGAGTAATGACAATGGTCTTTTTGCTTAACTTATTACTCATCAGCAGATCGCTCTATGAATACTTACCGCTTGATTTTCATTTAGGCAAACCATTAGGTAATAAGCGCTCAGCACCTTGCGAGATCAAATCTTGCGCAACGATAAGACCAAGTGCCTCAGCGTCAGCCAAACTCTTGACAGATCCCTGAGCGCTAGCCAAGCAACTGGCGGTGCCATCCACGCTAGCAACAAAAGACCGGATACTCATATGATCTTGATCCCACGTAGCGTAAGCAGCTAATGGCACCTCACAAGAGCCGCCCAATTGCCGTGAAACCATGCGCTCAGCGCTCACTGAGTACAAGGTTGGTAAATCATTGAGTGGCGCAAGCCAAGACTGAATGTGAGGATGCTTGCTCAGAGTTTCGATTCCAAGAGCGCCTTGCCCAGCCGCAGGGGTATAGGGATCCAGTGGCAATAAAGCGCGAATGCGGCTCTCCAAGCCTAAGCGCTTGAGGCCCGCAGCGGCCAAGATAATGGCTTGATATTCACCACGGTCCAGCTTTCCCATGCGGGTATCTAAGTTTCCCCTGAGGGGTGCAATTTCTAAATGCGGGAACCGAGCTCTCAGAACTGACTCGCGTCGCAAGCTAGAAGTACCGACTACAGCACCTTTTGGCAAGTCCTCGAGGCTCGCATAATCATTTGAAACAAATGCATCACGCGCATCCTCCCGCGCCATGACGCAGCACAAATCAAAGCCTTCCGGCATCACCATGGGGACGTCTTTGAGGGAATGCACGGCCAAATCAGCGCGGCCATCCTCCAGAGCGGTTTCAAGCTCTTTCACAAATAAGCCCTTTCCACCTACCTTTGAAAGTGCTTTATCGAGGATCTGATCACCCCTGGTGGTCATACCCAGAATCTGGACATCGCATTCGGGATAGAGCTTTTTGAGGCAATCGCGGACATATTCAGCCTGCCACATGGCAAGCCGGCTTTCACGGGAAGCGATCACCAAACGCTTAGGAGCAGCAGAAATAGTGGGAACGGAGCTAGAAATAGAAGTTTGGGACATAACATTTAAAATAATAAAAGATCTTCACCAATATACTGCCTTTATGAGCTCATCAAAAAATTCCCTAGCTAACAAAGCCCAAGCTTGGTCGGCACGCTTTAATGAACCCGTTGACGAGCTAGTTCAACGTTATACCGCCTCTATTGGCTTTGATCAACGCTTTGCGCTGGTAGATATTGCCGGCTCTTTGGCTCATGCCCAAATGCTGGCGACCCAAAAGATTATTAGTGCCCAAGATTTAACGGACATTGAAAAGGGCATGGCTCAGATCAAAAGTGAAATCGAGGCTGGAGAATTCCACTGGCAACTCGCCCTAGAAGATGTTCATCTCAATATCGAGGCTCGCCTCACTGAATTAGTAGGCGATGCTGGTAAACGTCTTCATACCGGCCGCTCACGTAATGACCAAGTAGCTACAGACTTACGCCTCTGGTTGCGCGGCAGTGTTGACGATATTGCAGTCACCCTGAAAACGCTTCGTACTGCACTCTTGGATTTAGCGGAAAAACATGCTGGCACCATCATGCCAGGCCATACCCACTTACAGGTAGCTCAGCCAATAACCTTTGGTCACCACTTGATGGCTTATTACGAAATGTTTAGTCGTGATGCGAGCCGCTTGTCTGATCTGCGCGCTCGCTTTAATCGCTTACCGCTGGGTGCAGCTGCTTTAGCCGGAACAACTTATCCCATCGATCGCGAGCTAGTTGCTAAGACACTCGGTTTTGATGGCATCTGCAATAACTCTCTGGATGCAGTCTCTGATCGTGATTTTGCGATTGAGTTTTGCGCCTTTGCCTCGATCCTGATGATGCACGTGTCACGCTTATCTGAAGAGCTGGTACTGTGGCTGAGCCCACGCTTTGGCTTTATTGACTTGCCGGATCGCTTCTGTACTGGCAGCTCCATCATGCCCCAGAAAAAGAACCCAGATGTACCAGAATTAGCGCGTGGCAAAACTGGTCGCGTGTATGGAGACTTAATGTCCTTATTAACATTGATGAAGAGTCAGCCATTGGCTTACAACAAAGATAATCAGGAAGACAAAGAGCCTTTATTCGACGCTGTAGATACCGTGCAAGATACTCTGCGCATCTTCGCTGATATGGTCCCGCATATTCAGGTCAAAGCCGATGTGATGAAGGCTGCCGCTGAGGAGGGTTTTGCAACTGCGACTGACTTGGCTGATTACCTAGTGAAAAAAGGCTTAGCCTTCCGTGATGCTCATGAGGCAGTAGCTCACGCAGTAAAAGCCTGCGTTGGCCGCAACTGCATGCTCACCGATTTAAGCCTTCCAGAATTGCGCTTTGCTTGTGGCTTAGATAGTCGCCCCGAACTCATGGGCGATGATGTCTTTACTCTATTGACGGTGGATGGCTCTGTGAACTCTCGTCAACATGCTGGAGGCACCGCTCCAGCGCAAGTACTCGCTGCAATTAAACGGGGTCGTGCAGATCTCTAATTCGTATGGGTTTTTGGGGAACGCTCTCAACAAGCATTGACCGCTTAAATC
The DNA here is from genome assembly GCA_040400535.1 of Polynucleobacter sp. GTDB lineage: Bacteria > Pseudomonadota > Gammaproteobacteria > Burkholderiales > Burkholderiaceae > Polynucleobacter. Next base: position 5,746 of record JBBAQC010000021.1, read on the forward strand.
AATTTTTGGGCAAGATCGCCAGCATCATGATCTTGCTATCTTGCGTAGTATCAGCTACCAATGCCTTACTCCGCTACAGCTTAGCTATGAGTAATAACTGGCCACTGGAATTGCAGTGGTATCTCTTTGCTGCTGCAGTGATGCTTGGCACTGCATATACCCTCAAACGCAATGAGCATGTTCGAGTCGATTTAATTTACTCACAGCTTTCTGATCGGGGTCGTCTATACGTAGACCTTTTTGGTCTGATAATCTTTTTAATGCCAGCCTGCATATTGTTCACCTGGCTTTCTTGGACCACTTTGTTTTATCCGTCATGGCTAGTCGCAGAGCATTCAGCCAACGCAGGCGGCTTGTTACGCTATCCCATTAAGTTTATTGTGCCGTTTGGATTTTTCATGCTGTGCCTTCAGGGCCTCTCAGAGATCATTAAGCGGATTGGTGCCCTGAAAGGCCAAGACACATTGTCGGCCGCTGATCTCCATTATGAAAAGCCCATGCAATGATTCCGCTTGAATGGATGCCACCGCTGATGTTTGGCGGACTCATTGTGTTTATGTTGATCGGCTTTCCGGTAGCTTTTTCATTGATGGCTGCGGGATTATTCTTTGCTGGCATTGCCATTAGCGAAAACTTCTTTGGTATGCCTTTTTTGCAAGCCATCCCTCAACGTATTTTTGGCAGTGTTCTTGCTAATGATTTGCTACTGGCCATCCCATTTTTTACCTTTATGGGCGCCATTCTGGAGCGCTGTAAGCTTGCCGAAGAGATGCTGGACTCTATGGGTCAGCTCTTTGGTCGCGTTCGGGGCGGCTTGGGTTACTCGGTCATTATTGTGGGATTTATTCTGGGTGCCATCACAGGCACAGTGGCCGCTCAGGTGATTGCTATGGCGATGATCTCCCTGCCAGTCATGATGCGCTATGGCTACAACATGCGCTACGCTACGGGCGTTTTAGCCGCTTCTGGGACTATTACTCAATTAGTACCACCCTCCCTAGTATTAATTGTGCTGGCTGACCAACTCAAAACTCAAAGCGGTAGTGCAGATGTGGGCAGCATGTATCTGGGTGCTTGGGGGCCCTCCCTTCTTCAGATTGGGCTTTTTGCGCTCTATACCTTTTTTCTGTCCCGCTTTAGACCCGACTACCTCCCTGCTGCTCCAGAAAATGAGCTCACCCTCAAGGGTTGGGCGCTCTGGAAGAAATGTCTTATGGGCATCATCCCTTCAGCGGTATTGATTTTCTTGGTACTGGGCACAATCATGACTGGTATTGCCACCCCAACCGAGTCTGGGGCAATGGGGGCGATGGGAGCCTTGCTTTTGGCTTGGATACGCAGAGCGAGCATTCCCAATCTCAAGGGATTAATTCAAGAGGCTTATCAGAACACCATGCGGATAACTGCCATGGTGGTCTTCATCTTGATTGGCTCAACCTGCTTCTCAGTAGTATTTCAGGGAGTGGATGGCGGGCACTGGGTTGAGGAACTATTTTCAAATCTGCCTGGGGGTTGGATTGGTTTCTTAGTCGTCGTAAATCTATTTGTTTTCTGCTTGGCATTCTTTTTAGACTTCTTTGAAATTGCTTTCATCGTCGTGCCTTTACTAGCGCCGGTCGCAGTCAAACTTCTTGCCCCAGTACTACTTGCCTCCATGAATGGCAACCCTCAAGCAGCAGCCAGTGCTGCATTGGTATGGTTTGGTGTGATGCTCTGCGTCAATCTGCAAACCTCGTTTATGCATCCCCCATTTGGCTTTGCACTTTTCTATTTGCGTGGGGTGGCACCAAAGGAAGTTAAGAGTAAAGATATTTACTGGGGTGCGCTACCTTGGGTTGGTCTGCAGCTCATCATGGTTGTTGTAGTGGCAGCATTCCCAGCGTTAGTCACCACCCTTCTAGACAAGCCTGTTGCAGTAGTACAGAGTCAAGAGTTTGATTTCACAGGAAGTGAAGAAGCTAAACCAGACTCATTACCAAGCAAGGTTGATGAGGATGCGCCGGTAGTCTTTCAGCTAGATAAGCCAGGCAAATAACTACCCTCAAACTACAATCATTCGTAGTGATAGCGGCAAGCAATAATTACAAGCTGATTTTTCTCAATGGCGTATACAAGACGATGAACATCATCTATTCGTCTTGACCAAAATCCCGATAGACTTTCTCTTAATTCCTCAGGCTTTCCAATGCCATCCTCAGGATTTCGCAACGTATCTTTTATAAGAGCATTAATACGCTTTAAAGTTTTTTTATCTTGCCCCTGCCAGTAAACGTAATCAGACCATGCGGCGCTAGTCCACACAACCCTACTTAGCATCTACAAGAGTCTTTTCTTTGGTTTGCCCTTTGCGATATTGCGTCAATGATTTCTCCAAATGTTTTGCGTTAGCTGGAGATTTTAATAAATGCAGTGTTTCCATCATGCTGTTATAGGTATTTAAAGACATCACCACAGCATCATCAGCATCTCTTCGAGAGATGATGGCTACATCACAATCACTCACCACTTGATCAATGACTTGTTTAAATTGACTTCTTGCATCAGAAAAATTAATCACCCTCATGGCCCGTCCTTAACTTGTTCAACATATTGTACAAGTATACTCAAGGCCCCACTTAAGCACAAATAAAAAAATACCCTGCAAAAGCAGGGTATTACGAGAGATTGATTGCTTTAGCTAAATTACAAAGTGATATCTGGCTCCTGCCTGACACAATCAACGTAGTACTCGCTACGTCCATCAATATCCCCTTTAACTAAACCATGAATATCAGTTTCAAAGCCGGGGAACTGCGCATTGAAGTCACGAGCAAAGTAGAGATAGTCAATGATGCGTTTATTGAAGCGCTCACCTGGGATCAACAGTGGAATGCCTGGAGGATATGGCGTGACAAGCATTGCCGTAATACGACCCTCCAATTGATCCAAAGGAACACGATCGACTTTTTTATGCGCCATCTTCGCCCAAGCCTCAGAAGGCATCATCGCTGGCACCATATCAGAGGTATACATCTCTGTCGTCATACGGGCCACGTTGCGGCCCTTATAAAACTCATGGATCTGCTGGCAGATATCTTTGAGGCCAACACGCTCATAGCGAGGATGTTTAGCAACGAACTCTGGCAGCACTTTCCATAATGGAGCGTTTTTATCAAAGTGATCTTTAAATTGCTGGAGCTCAGTTACCAAAGTATTCCAACGACCTTTGGTAATGCCGATAGTAAACATGATGAAGAAAGAGTAAAGACCACACTTCTCTACGATCACGCCATGCTCGGCTAAGTACTTAGTCACTATGCTCGCCGGGATGCCCATGGAACCGAAGTTACCTTCGACATCTAAACCAGGCGTCACTACAGTTGCCTTAATCGGATCGAGCATGTTGAAGTCTTGGGCAACCTTGCCAAAGTCGTGCCAACTCGCATTGGGCTCCAGTATCCAATCGGAGCGCTCGCCAATGCCTTCTTCAGTTAAGTGATCGGGACCCCAAACCTTGAACCACCAGTCTGCGCCAAACTTATCATCCACCTCACGCATCGCACGACGGAAGTCCATCGCCTCAGCAATAGACTCCTCAACCAGCGTAGTACCGCCAGGGGACTCCATCATGGCAGCAGACACATCACAAGAAGCAATGATGGCGTACTGTGGGCTAGTAGAGGTATGCATCAAATAGGCCTCATTGAAACAGTCGCGATCGAGCTTGCATTCTTCTGCGTCCTGAACCAATACCTGTGAAGCTTGAGAGAGACCTGCTAATAACTTATGGGTTGATTGAGTAGCAAACATCAAACTCTTCTTGGTACGCTTGCGATCGTTGCCAATGGCATGCATGTCTTTGTAGAAAGGATGGAATGCAGCATGAGGCAACCAAGCTTCATCAAAATGCAATGAATCCACTTTGCCATCGAGCATCTCTTTAATCATCTCCACGTTATAGATGATTCCATCGTAAGTACTTTGCGTGAGTGTCATGACGCGTGGCACCACGTTCTTATCTTTAATGAAGGGATTGGCATCAATTTTCTTCTTGATGTTTTTCCACTCAAACTCTTCTTTTGGAATCGGACCAATAATGCCGAGATGGTTGCGGGTTGGCATCAAAAAGATCGGGATCGCACCCATCATTGTGATCGAATGAATCACCGACTTATGGCAGTTGCGATCTACCAGCACCACATCACCAGGGGCAACGGTAGAGTGCCACACAATCTTATTTGATGTGGATGTGCCGTTAGTGACAAAGAACAAATGATCCGCATTAAAGATGCGTGCAGCATTGCGCTCGCTTTGTAATACAGGTCCGGTGTGATCTAACAGCTGACCCAATTCTTCGACTGCATTACAGACGTCAGCGCGCAGCATGTTCTCACCAAAGAATTGATGGAACATCCGACCGACTGGGCTCTTCAAGAAAGCCACGCCACCAGAGTGACCTGGGCAATGCCAAGAGTAAGAACCTTCAGAGGCGTAATTAGTTAAGGCACGAAAGAATGGGGGCGCTAATGAGTCGAGGTAGACTCTGGCTTCGCGAATGATATGGCGCGCCACAAACTCTGGCGTATCTTCATTCATATGAATAAAGCCATGCAGCTCACGAAGAATATCGTTAGGCATGTGGCGTGAAGTACGGGTCTCGCCGTATAAGAAGATCGGAATATCCTCATTGCGCTTGCGCACTTCTGTAATAAAAGCACGTAGATTATTTAAGGCGGGCAAATCATGATCTTCAGAGTCAGAAACGAATTCTTCATCATCAATTGAAACAATAAAACTGGAGGCGCGGGATGCCTGCTGTGCAAAGGATGTCAGGTCACCGTAGCTAGTTAAGCCAATCACCTCCATCCCCTCGGTTTCAATTGCCTCGGCTAGGTCGCGAATACCCGATCCTGAAATATTTTCAGAGCGGAAGTCCTCATCGATAATGATGATTGGGAAACGAAATTTCATGAAAACCCCTTAGGTTTGCCTGGAAGGCTCAAAGACAATCCGAATATAAGCCACTTAAATGAAAGAATTAAGTCTTAGGAAGGGTGACGCCAACCTGACCTTGATATTTGCCGCCACGATCTTTATAGGATGTCCCGCAAACTTCGTCACTCTCAAAAAATAAAACCTGCGCGCATCCCTCGCCAGCATAAATCTTGGCGGGCAGCGGAGTAGTGTTCGAAAACTCTAGAGTCACATACCCTTCCCACTCAGGCTCGAATGGCGTGACATTCACAATAATTCCACAGCGGGCATAAGTACTCTTACCGACGCAGACTGTTAAGACACTACGTGGGATCTTAAAATACTCAACGGTTCTTGCCAAAGCAAAAGAGTTCGGCGGAATGATGCAGACCGGGCCCTTGAAGTCGACAAAGGATTGCTCATCAAAATTTTTGGGGTCAACGATGGTGCTGTTGATATTTGTGAAGATCTTAAAATCATCAGCGCAACGAATGTCATAGCCGTAGCTCGAGGTTCCGTAGCTTACGATTTTATTACCCGCAGCGTCCTGGCGGACCTGCCCAGGTTCAAATGGGCTGATCATGCCTTGTGTGCCCATACGGCGGATCCAGTGGTCAGATTTAATAGTCATGGGCGAATTGTAAAACCATCGCAGGGCCAGTGCCCAGCAATTTAAGAGGAGATTGGAGGGGAGCTAAAAATAATCCTCTGGGGGGCGTTGAATATCTCGAAATGCTTCCCAGAACAGCGGGATAGGAGAGTGAGGTTGGTTTTGCGGGCCAACTCCAGGCCCATCAAGGTCATGCCGGAGCGAGTCATCAAAAAAGGAATACCCATTTGCGCACCCTTGATGACCATTTCAGAGGTCAGGCGCCCAGTAGTAAAAAAGATTAAATCTTTACCCGGCTTATCGGCGAGCCACATCAGGCCAGAGATGGAGTCAACTGCGTTGTGCCGCCCGACATCCTCGATAAAGTGCAGCAAACGAACAGCGTCATTGCCATCCCGCTCAAATACAGCGCAAGCGTGCACAGAGCCAGATTTCTTATAAATAGTGTCGTGAGTTCGGATGCTATCAATGAGGGCTACTATTGCCTCCTGACTCAACTGAGGTCCATCTGGCAGGCGAATCTCCGACATCTCCTCAATCAAGCCGCCAAACATGGTGCCCTGCCCACAGCCCGTAGTAACTACCCGCTTACTCGTAAGAGCATCAATATCTACGGTACTGCGATGGGTCTTCACAGCCGCCGAATCTGTCTCCCAGTCCACCTGAATACTCGCAATATCGTCTGGCGACTCTACTAGGCGTTGATTACGCAAATAGCCCAGCACTAAGGCCTCTGGAGCACTCCCTAAGGTCATCAGGGTGACCACTTCCCGCTTATCCAAATAAATGGTTAAAGGCCGCTCCCCAGGGATGTGGGCGGTCTTAATGCGCCCGGCTTCATCCATAATCTGCACTTCGTGCACCAAGGGCACGGAAGCGGTGGACATCTGAATGTGGTGGGGCAAAGGCATAAAACGTCTCTTAAATTAGTTTAGGTCGGTACTTACTTTAACCGCAGACTAAAATTAGCGCTGAAATATGAGCCAAGCCCCATAATCTGATATTCCTGCAATCCTCACCGTCAAAATTATTTTAATGAAGTCCGCATTTCATGAGTAGCCCCAAACGCCGCCTACTAGTTACCTCCGCCCTACCTTACGCTAATGGCCAGATTCATATTGGGCATTTGGTGGAATATGTCCAGACGGATATCTGGGTTCGCTTCCAAAGAATGCGTGGTCATGAGGTGCACTATGTTGGCGCCGATGACACCCACGGTACGCCTATCATGCTGCGCGCCGAAAAAGAAGGTATCACCCCTAAAGAGCTCATTGCCAATGTTTGGAAAGAACATAAGCGCGACTTTGATGACTTTTTAATTTCTTTTGACAATTACTACACTACTGATAGTCCTGAGAACGAGAAACTTTCTCAGAGTATTTATCTCAAGCTGCGTGATGCTGGCTTAATCGAAAAGCGTGCAATCGAGCAAGCCTATGATCCGATTAAAGAGATGTTTCTGCCTGATCGTTTTATTAAAGGCGATTGTCCAAAATGCGCTGCCAAAGATCAGTATGGTGATAACTGTGAAAAGTGTGGTGCAACTTACTCGCCAACCGATTTAAAGAATCCAGTTTCTGTGGTCAGTGGTGCCACGCCAATTAAGAAAATTTCTGATCACTACTTTTTTAAGCTCTCTGACCCCCGCTGTGAAACATTCTTGCGCGACTGGACTCAAGTCAGAACTCCGCTGCAACCGGAAGCTCGCAACAAGATGAAGGAATGGGTTGGACAGGCTGGAGATAGCAAGCTAGGCGATTGGGATATTTCGCGTGATGCACCTTACTTTGGCTTTGAAATCCCCGATGCACCAGGCAAATATTTCTATGTGTGGCTAGATGCGCCAATTGGCTATTACGCCAGCTTCCTAAACTACTGCCAGACAAAAGGCATGAACTTTGAGGAGTGGGTCAGACCAGATACGACTACTGAGCAGTACCACTTCATCGGTAAAGATATTTTGTATTTCCACACCCTCTTTTGGCCCGCAACCTTGCACTTTGCAGGTTACCGCACGCCAACTAATGTGTTTGCTCATGGCTTTCTCACGGTGGATGGTGAGAAGATGAGTAAGTCACGTGGCACTTTAATATCTGCACACAGTGTGATTGAGTCTGGCTTTAATCCAGAATGGTTCCGTTACTACTTCGCAACCAAACTCAACAGCAGCATGGAAGATTTGGATCTTAATCTGCAAGACTTTGTTGCGCGTGTAAACAGCGATCTCTTAGGTAAGTACATCAACATTGCTAGTCGTAGCGCTGGTTTCTTGGTGAAGCGTTTTGGTGGCGTGGTTTCCGATGAGGCCATGAATAATCCACTGCTCGCGGAGATTGCATCCGCTAGTGAAAAAATTGCTGAGCTGTATGAGGCCCGTGAATATGCCAAAGCATTGCGCAGCATTATGGAATTAGCGGACAAGGTCAATGCTTTTGTTGATGAAAACAAGCCTTGGGAAATCGCTAAGGATCCAGAGCGCGAAGCAGATTTACAAACAATCTGTAGCGTGACTTTAGAGGCATTCCGCCTTCTCAGCCTTTATCTCAAGCCCGTGTTGCCTCAAGTGACGGCAGGGGTTGAGGACTTCCTCTCGCTGCCAGCAATGAGCTGGAACGACGTTAAAACGCCGCTCTCTAGCCAGAACCCGATCAAGCCCTATCAACATCTGATGGCCCGCGTTGAAGCTGCACAAATCGAGGCTTTATTGGCCGCAAACCTCTAAAAATAGCTCGAAATGAGCCTATTTCTGAGAATTAGCCAAAAAGTCGGCAGGCTTGTAGGAAAAATCGTTAATAATGATGGGCTAGTCAACCTAGTTGCTACACAGTATTTTTTGCAAGCTATTGAATTAATTAAGAATTTTAGGAAATATGATGGCAAGGTATACCTCTGAATTCACCCAGTTCTTAGATGAGCTCAAATCCGAGCAACCGCAGCTCGAAGCAGGTCAGCAAGCTGGTCGGGCGCTCCTCTGGGATAAAGAGCCTTTGACTACTGAAGATCAACGTCGCGCCAAGGTCGCCAAATTAAAGCAACGCTCTTACGTGTATTCGAATGACTAACTCAGGTAATGCCTTGGGATCTGAGCCAAGTATCCAATCTGATTTGCTAGACAGTACCCCGTCAGTTACCGACGGGATGTCAGCGGCATTCGCTAAGCTGTATGGTGAGCCGCTATTCAAGCTCCCAACAGATCTCTATATTCCACCTGATGCGCTAGAAGTTTTTCTAGAGGCATTTGAAGGTCCTCTTGACCTTCTGCTTTACCTAATTCGTAAACAAAACTTCAACGTACTTGATATTCCGATGGCTCAGGTAACTCAACAGTACCTGAGTTATGTCGATCAAATCCGCCACCACAACTTAGAACTCGCTGCTGAATATCTTTTGATGGCAGCCATGCTGATCGAGATTAAATCTCGCATGCTCTTGCCAATGAAGAAGGCTGATAGTGATGAAGAGGTAGATGATCCGCGCGCAGAACTGGTTCGCCGTCTCTTAGAGTACGAGCGCATGAAGTTGGCCGCCCAAGAACTAGATCAAATTCCGCAGCAGGGCCGCGATTTTCAAATCGCCCATGGCCATGTCGACACCACTGTTGCAGTGACTTGGCCTGAAGTCAATCAAGATGACCTGCAGATGGCTTGGCGCGATGTACTGCACCGCGCCAAGCTCAATCAACACCACACCATTACCCGCGAAGAGCTTTCAGTGCGCGATTTCATGACACGAATTTTACGTCGCCTGCAAAACACGCGCTTCGTAGAGTTTGGTGAGCTGTTTGAAGATGCCATTAAGTCCGGTAAAGGCATTCCGGTAGTGATTGTGAACTTTATTGCCATGCTAGAGCTCTCTCGTGAAGCTCTCATAGAGATTACTCAAGCGGAGCCATATGCTCCCATCTATGTGCGCCTTGCCTACACTCCTGTTGCATGAAAATTATTAGCGATATACAAGAGTTGCGTGACCACTTGCGCGGACAAAATCGTGCTTCCTTTGTACCCACCATGGGCAATCTCCATGAGGGTCACTTATCACTAATGCGTCTTGCTAGGCAACATGGTGATCCTGTAGTTGCCAGCATCTTTGTTAACAGATTGCAGTTTGGTCCTAACGATGATTTTGATAGCTATCCGCGCACGATGCAGGAAGATATCGATAAACTCGAAAAAGAAGGTGTTTATATCCTGTTTGCGCCAACTGAGCCAGACTTGTATCCACAACCCCAGGAGTACCGTGTAGATCCACCGCAGCAATTGGGTGACATCCTTGAAGGCGAGTTCCGCCCCGGCTTCTTTAAAGGTGTTTGCACTGTCGTACTCAAACTGCTGTCTTGCGTACAACCGAAAGTAGCAGTATTTGGAAAAAAAGATTACCAACAGCTCATGATCATTCGTCAGATGGCAAAACAATTTGCCTTGCCTGTGGATATCATCCCTGCTGAAACGATTCGTGCTGAAGATGGTCTCGCCCTCTCCTCTCGCAACAGCTACCTCTCATCCACAGAGCGGTTGGAAGCTCCGGAGCTGCAAAAAACATTGAAGGAAGTTCGTGAGCGTGTATTGCAATTAACAAATCGCACCAGCCAAACTATTGACGAAATTGAAAGAGCAGCCGTTACCTCCCTTACTAATCGGGGCTGGCAGCCTGATTACATCGCCATTCGGCAGCAGAGTGATTTAGCGCCTGCCTCAAGCAAGCAATTACAAGCCGGTGAGCCGCTCGTTATATTGACAGCGGCTAAGTTAGGAAAAACACGCTTGATTGATAACCTCGAAATCTAATCGAGGATTTATCAAGCTCTAGTAAGAGCCTCGATCGCTTGAATGCCCTCTGAGGAGCCGCCAAACTCATTTAATAAACTATCCCGCTGACCGATTTCAAAATCGGTAAATTCAAAACCAGGTGCGACGGCACAGCTAACCAAGCAAAATGAGTTTTGACTTATTGGCTTAGCAGCAAACCAGGTATTAGCAGGAATGGTAGCCTGCAAGCGTTTTGAATCTATCCCCAATTGAATAGTTTGCAGCGCCTTATTTTCATCAAAAAAATAGATGGCGATATCGCTACCACTATGAAAGTACCAAGTCTCATCTGACTTGATCCGGTGCCAGGAGGAAAAGTCATCGCCTGATAGGAGATAGTAAATACTGGTGTAAGCACTCTTTTGCTCTAAGCCATCCGCATTAACAATGGTTGGCGATCGATACATTTCCCTATAAAAGCCACCCTCAGGATGAGGAAGAAGCTTAAGGTCATTAACGAGAGAATCGATTGTTTGCATACATGCCTAACTTTTAAATACTGGCCATAGGATGGCTTTATTCAATATTAAGCATTGAATTAGAGTGTGAAGAACTGCCCCACCTCTAGATTTAACTCTTTAGCCAGTTCAGCACCAGTTACCTTCCCTGTAGCACCTTTGGCCTTGAGGACTTCAATTTGTCCACCATGACAGCTGACGAAGAATGAATCAGAAGTAATTTGAGTAATTTCGCCTGGCTTGCCTTTAACAGCACCGAAAGTAGCTACTACATGCTTACGGCAATCGTAGAGCTGTACCTTTTGCTCACCAAACTTCGTCCATGCCCCAGGAGCAGGATTAGATGCACGAATCAAGTTGTAGATCTGATTAATATGCGTAGCCCAATGAATTTGAGCTGCATCAATACCAAACCAACCCTCGTAATTTGCAAGCGACTCATCTTGAACCAGCTCTTGATGTTTATCGGCAACTACTAGATCAGCAGACTCAAGCAAGGCTAGAACACCTTGAGGGAACAAGCGATCGAAGTAGATCTTACCTAGGGTGTCATCAGGCCCAATGGACACTTCTTTTTGCAAGATGATTTCACCTTCATCCAAACCATCGGATGGGCGGAAGATGGTGAGACCCGTCTTTTCTTCGCCTAAAACGATCGCCCAGTTAATGGCGCTTGGGCCGCGATATTTTGGTAGGAGTGATGGGTGGTACTGAATCGTGCCATGCTTTGGTATCTTGCAGAGCTCTTGTGGAACGAATTGCAGGACATAGGCCATGACACAAATATCAGCTTTACTATCCATCATTGCTTGTGCCGCCTCAGGACCTTTGAGAGAGGCAAATTGCAGAGGAGTTAAGCCCCTCGCAACCGCAGCTTCTTTCAGTACCTCGGGTTTAGTGGATTTAGGATTGTCGGGTGGACAAAACACAGCCACTACTTCATCTCCGCGATCTAAAAAAGCCTCTAATGCCGCTTTACCAAAGTCTGCACTTCCTATGAGAGCAACCCGCATCTTAGATCACCTTATCGTGACGCAGACTAATCAACTCATCGGTTGAGTAACCCAGTTCACTCAGAATTTCATCCGTATGCTCACCCAACAATGGTGAACGCGTCACATCAGTTGGGCTATCAGACATCTTGATTGGATTACCCACAGTAAGGTACTTACCCCGAATCGGATGGTCTACCTCAACCACAGTTCCGGTGGCGCGTAATGCTGGCTCTTCTGCGATTTCTTTCATCGACAAAATAGGCCCGCAAGGAATATCGTATTTATTCAAAATATCCATGACTTCAAACTTAGTCTTAGTCATCGTCCATTTTTCAATTTCACCAAAAATTTCCATCAGGTGCGGCAAGCGTGCCATTGGGGATGCGAAGCGGACATCAGTGATCCAATCTTCGCGACCGATGACTTTGCAAACTGCCTCCCAAACTGGGGCTTGCACGATGACATACATATACGAATTGGGATCTGTTTCCCAGCCTTTACATTTCACAATCCAGCCCGGCTGACCACCACCAGAAGCATTTCCTGCGCGGGGTACTGCATCACCAAACTCACCATTCGGAAACTGTGGATACTCTTGCATCAGACCAACACGCTCCAAGCGTTGTTGATCACGTAACTTCACACGACATAAGTTCAGTACCGCATCTTGCATTGCAGCTAATACTTTTTGGCCCCGACCAGAATGTGTGCGTTGGTACAGCGCCGTCACAATACCTAATGCTAAATGTAAGCCGGTGCCGCTATCGCCAATCTGTGCACCAGTCACCATGGGGGGACCATCATCAAAACCAGTGGTCGATGCCGAGCCGCCAGCACATTGCGCGACGTTTTCATATACCTTGCAGTCCTCATAAGGACCAGGACCAAAACCCTTTACTGAAGCCATGATCATCATCGGATTGAGCTCTTGAATACGCTCCCAAGAGAAACCCATACGATCCAATGCGCCTGGTGCAAAATTCTCAACCAGAACGTCGCACTCTTTTATTAAGCGCTCAAGAATTTCTTTACCTTTTAAAGTTTTAGTATTCACGGTAATAGAACGCTTGTTATGGTTCAACATTGTGAAATACAAACTATCTGCATCTGGGATGTCGCGCAATTGACCGCGAGTCGCATCACCCTCACCTGATTTTTCAACTTTGATGACATCCGCTCCAAACCAAGCCAATAATTGAGTACAGGTTGGGCCTGATTGAACGTGAGTAAAGTCGAGGATTTTCACCCCTTCTAATGCTTTTGCCATGATTAAAGTCCTAATATGATCGTAATTTTGAATTAATTTAATTTTACCAGTGGCGGATTCAGGCGCAATAAGGCCTGCCTACTTATTGGGCACACCTCGCTTTATTTGGCCCAGATTGACTGTTTACCTTTAAATTGACGAATTCTCAAGGTCGGAAAGTCGCTTTTTGAGTGCCCGCTCTTCTGCAAAGCGCTCGGTTTCATCCCGAATCACGGCTGCCACTCCATTAGCCTGATGCTGCTCATCAAATAGCATCCCAACAGTAAATGCAATCGATAAGGTACGACCATCTTTATGCTTTGCTGGGACCTTTAATAATGAAGTGCCGTAACGGGTAGTACCCGTCTCCATGGATTTGCTATAGCCATCATTGTGTCTTTGATGCTGACGTTCAGGAACAATCATATCCAGAGTATTACCCAAGGCCTCCTCTTCCGAGTAACCAAATATTCGGGTGGCTGCCCGATTCCAAAGAACAATCTTTTCATGGGCATCAGCAACAATTACCGCATCACCAACAGAGTCAAGCAGTTGCAATAAATCTACATTGGTTTTCATAGTGTCAGTCTATAGACTTTATGCTCATCTAGGTTGATAAAAAAAGGCGCTCACTAGGAGCGCCTTTCAAACCAAGTCAATACTGCTAATCGTTATTAAACCGCTTTAGCAGTATGCAACTTAGCAATATCATCTGCACTGTAGCCAAGGTCAGCCAATACTTCATCAGTATGCTCACCCAATACAGGTGATGGCTTTACTTCGATCTCTAAATCAGAGAACTTGATTGGGCTACCAATTGTCAAATACTTGCCACGTACTTTGTGGTCAACTTCAACAATAGAACCACTCTTACGCAAGTCTGGTGAGTTAGCCAACTCTTTCATTGAGAGCACTGGTGCGCAAGGAATATCGAACTTACGGAGAATATCGACAGCTTCGTATTTAGTCTTGTCTTTGAGCCAGTCTTCAATTACTGCAAAGATGTCAAAAATCTTATCTTGACGAGCTTCAGCAGTCATGTAGGCTGGATCAGTAGCCCATTCTGGTTTGCCAAGAGCCTTAGTGATTGGCTCCCATGCGTGACCTTGAATGGTGAAATAAATATAAGCATTTGGATCTGTTTCCCAACCCTTACATTTCAGCACCCAACCTGGCTGACCGCCACCACCAGCGTTACCGCCACGGGGAACTACGTCAGAGAATGTGCCGTGTGGATACTGTGGGTACTCTTCGAGGTAGCCAATTTTGTCCAAACGCTGTTGATCGCGCAACTTCACGCGGCATAAGTTCAATACGGCATCTTGCATTGAGCAAGATACTTTTTGACCTTTGCCAGTTTTTTGACGCTGCATTAATGCAGTCAAAATACCAATCGCTAAATGCATACCAGTATTGCTATCACCTAAAGCAGCAGCTGAAACTGTCGGTGGACCATCCCAGAAACCAGTTGTAGAAGCGGCGCCACCAGCACATTGGGCAACGTTCTCGTATACCTTTAAATCTTCGTATGAGTGACCATCGCTAAAGCCTTTAACAGAGGCCAATATCATCTTTGGATTGAGCTCCTGAATACGCGCCCAGCTAAAACCCATGCGATCCAAAGCGCCTGGACCAAAGTTCTCAACCATTACATCAGAAACCTTGATCATCTTCTCTAAAACTTCTTTACCTTCTTGAGTCTTTGTGTCTAAAGTCAAAGAACGCTTATTACCGTTGAGCATGGTGAAGTACAAAGCATCTGCACCAGGAATATCGCGCAACTGGCTACGGGTTACGTCACCAGATCCTGGACGCTCAACCTTAATGACGTCTGCGCCATAAAAACCCAGCAATTGTGTGCATGCAGGTCCTGCTTGCACGTGTGTGAAATCGATGATGCGAATACCTTCTAATGGTTTAGTCATGTTTGATTCTCCTTAAAGTATTTCTTATGTATTACTAAATTTATTCTAAAAATATTACGCGTGTATTACTAATAAATTACCTATGAATTACTTCTTACCAGCTGCAGTTGATGGGTTTAAATTAGTTAAACGCCCACTTTCTGTTCCAGCAGTTTCATCAATCACGGCATTAATCAGAGCGGGCTTGCCTTCAGCAATTGCTTTGGTTAATGCAGCCTCTAACTCAGCTGGAGTGGTTACGTAGTAACCAACACCACCAAATGCCTCAATCATTTTGTCGTAACGGGCATTTTTCACGAACACAGTTGGCGCCACATCTGCACCGCCAGTAGGATTCACGTCAGTACCGCGATAAACACCGTTGTTATTGAAAACAACCGTAGTAATTGGCAGGTTGTAACGGCAAATCGTTTCTAATTCCATGCCGCTAAAACCAAAGGCGCTATCACCCTCAACCGCAACAGTTGGTAAGCCACTGATGACCGTAGCGCCAATGGCATAACCCATACCGATGCCCATGATTCCCCAAGTTCCGGAGTCAAAACGTTTACGTGGCTTGTACATATCCACAATCGCACGGCAATAGTCGAGGGTATTTGCGCCTTCGTTGACTAAGTTCACATCTGGGTTCTTCTTGATCACATCACGAATAGCACGCAAAGCGCCATGGAAGTTCATTGGTGAAGCTTCTTTGGCCAATGTTTCTGCCATCTTCGCCAAGTTCTTGTCTTTTTTCTCGTTGATCGCACTGATCCACTCAGCAGCTGGTTTTGGAACTGCTGCAATTCCCTTCAAGAGTTCGCCAACGCATGAACCAATATCACCAATTAATGGTGCATCAATTTGCACGTTACTATCAACTTCGTTTGCTTGAATATCGATTTGAATAAATTTCTTAGGATCTTTGCCCCAAGTCTTACCCTTACCGTGTGCCAGCAACCAATTCAGTCGTGCGCCTACCAACAACACTGCATCGGCTTCAGCCAATACAAATGAACGCGCTGCAGAAGCAGATTGTGGGTGATTATCTGGTAATAAACCTTTGGCCATCGACATTGGCAAATAAGGGATGCCAGACTTCTCAATTAATGCACGAATATCTGCGTCAGCTTGAGCATAAGCAGCGCCTTTGCCTAGAAGAATTAATGGACGCTTAGCGCCCTTCAATACATTTAATGCGCGCTCAACAGCATCGGGGGCAGGAATTTGACGTGGAACTGGGTCAATGACCTTAAAGATGGATTTCTTAGCCTCTTCAACCGGCATTGTTTGAGCCAATAGTTGCGCAGGTAAGTCTAAGTACACGCCGCCTGGACGACCAGAAACGGCTGCACGAATGGCACGCGCAAAACCGATACCAATATCTTCAATGTGATTAATACGATATGCAGCTTTGCAGTATGGCTTAGCAGCATTGAGCTGATCCATCTCTTCGTAATCACCTTGCTGTAAGTCAACGATCTCGCGCTCACTTGAACCAGAAATCAAAATCATAGGGAAGCAGTTCACAGTGGCATTTGCCAATGCTGTTAAACCGTTCAAGAAACCGGGTGCTGACACAGTCATGCAAACACCAGGCTTTTGAGTCATGTAACCAGCAATGGCTGCAGCGTTACCAGCATGCTGCTCATGACGGAAACCAATAAAGCGCAATCCTTCTGCTTGAGCCAAACGGCACAAGTCAGTGATCGGAATGCCAACGAGGCCAAAAATGGTGTCTAGATCATTTGCTTTTAAAGCATCAATGACGAGATGAAAGCCATCAGTGACTTGGGTATTTTGATTGTCTGTTGTCATAGAAATTTTTAGTTAATTCCATCGCCCCAACCTAGATTAGGTTCGGTGCAATTTAGCTTTCGCCAACTGTCTCCAATTAAGTTATTAGTGGTGCCACGGGTGTCCCCAGCTATTCCCGTTAAGGCTGATATGTATCTTAGGCTTGAGGCTCGGGATCATCATTGACTTCGGTCAATTTCCCCTAAAAACTGGAATTAAGCAGGGATCTAGCTAGACAAAGAGCTCTTTATGCTTTGTTTTAAGGCGACTTAGAGTCTCGGGAGACAAATTCAGATAGGCTGCCAGCTCTTTTTTGGGTAACAGCTCAAATAAGTCTTCATATTTGCGTAAAAAACGCTCTACTCGACCTGGAGCATCCAGCATATGCAAAGTAATGGTGTGAGCCATGATTTCACTCATGAGGCGCATCACTTCAAACTCAAAACTCTCTTTGAGGGGTCTATGGACATCCAAAAATTCAGCCCACTTCTTTAAGGGCATGCGAGCAACTCGAGCCTTGGTGACTGAAGCAATGCTGTAAGGGGCGGCGGTCTTGAGTCGCCAGGCAGCATAGCTTGTCTCAATGTCTTTTTCAATGGCAAAACGCAAGATCATCTCTTTAGCATCTGCACTTGAGACAATACGCTTAAGAATGCCGTCCAACACAAAATACTGCTCCATTTGGTGATCACCTTGGTGGAGCAAAATTTCTGATTTTTTGAGATCTGAAATCACTAAATGGCGCTCTAGTTCAGCCATTGATTCAGGATCCAAGCTTTTGAGAACCGAATTTTGGCTCAGCTGTAAACGAATCAGGTTTTTTTCGGGGTGCTTGTCTAATGCAGTCATAAGTTTTTGGACATAGAGCCGAGATTGTAGGCTTTTTTTACCCTGAAACTCGTTTTTGGCAATCTATCAGCTAGAATCAAGGAGTAGTGGTGCCTTATTGCAATGCAATAAAGTTAAACGGGAAACACAAAACGTGTGCTGCCCCCGCAACGGTAAGTAAATGCATCCTCACTTAAATGTAAGGATGTCAGGAGTCTGAATAAGCCACTGTGCGCGTCAATTGCATGGGAAGGCCAGATTCTGATGTTTACTAGCCCGGATACCGGCCATTACAGGTGGAATTTTGCGGACGGGGACCTTCGCGCGCCGATGAAGTATCCCTAGCCAAACCGGCAGGATGCCCAATTGACGCCTGAGTACTCTCAATGTGAAATTCTGTTCGACCCAGCTTACGGGGAAGTTAGCTAGGTGACTCGAAGGCAGAAGGTTCATCATGAAACAGCAGTTCAG
>JBBAQC010000022.1:0-20316 GCA_040400535.1 Polynucleobacter sp.
ATAGGCGCATCTTTATAGATGGCTCTCGCGATAGCCAAACGCTGACGCTGACCACCGGATAAACGATTGCCGTTATCACCAATTTGAGTATCAATACCCTCAGGCATTTCTTTCATGAGTGCGGATAAGTTTGCCGCATCGAGCGCCTCCATCACGCGCCTACGATCAACTCCTTCCGAACCCACTGCGCCATAAGCCACGTTTGCTGCAATACTATCGTTAAATAAAATGACATCCTGACCCACAAAAGCAATTTGTTTACGCACGTCAGCAAGAACAATATCCTCAAGCGGAATATCGTCCAAATAAATTCGTCCGCTGGTCGGCATAAAGAAACGGGGAAGTAAATTCACTAGCGTCGACTTACCGCCGCCAGACGGTCCCACAAAAGCAATGACTTCACCAGCTTGAATATTTAAATTCACGCCCGTGAGCGCATCTTTGCGTCCATCCTCTTGCTGATAAGAGAAGCCAACATCCTCAAAGCGGATTTCGCCCTTAGCCCTATCCAATGGCTTCATATTTTCTTTGCGGGATTCATCCTCCTCAAAAGGTTGATCCATGAGCGAGAAAATCATTTCCGCTGCCGTCAAGCCACGCTGCAAGGGCTGATTAATATCAGCTAGGTGCTTGATTGGCGAAATAACTAACATCATGGCCGTAACAAAGGCTGCAAAACCACCAACCGTGGTTCCCTCGGTAGCCGACTGCATCAAGGCGATAACAAGAACTACTGAAAGCGCCATCGAGGCAATCAGCTGTGTAATTGGCTGATTCAGTCCACCAGCTACTGCTGACTTCAAGGCAAACCGGCGGAGACGATCTGCTTTTTCCATGAAGCGGCGCATCTCATAATTTTCTGCACCATGCACCTTCACGATCTTGTAGCCTGCAGCAGCCTCCTCTACGATATAAGCTAACTCGGATGTCAAGCCCTGTTGTTCACGATTAAGAGAGCGCAATCGTTTATTAATCTTGCTCATAACAAAAGCAATAATCGGAAAGATCATCAATACAACTAGAGTCAACTGCCAATTTAAATAAATGAGGTAGCTGATTAAACCAATAACAGTCAAAGAATCCCGAACCAAACTAATCAACATGCCACCCATAATTGACAGAACATTGTTTACTTCAAAAACAACTGCATTAATTAAATTCGATGCAGAGTTCTTTTGAAAGAAAGTAGTTGATGCATTTAGTAGTGTTTGAAACATCTGCTGACGCAACTTCAGCAAGACAGCATTAATTACGCGCGTTAGTAAATAACTAGATAGAAACTGAGCCAAACTACGAACCAGAGCTAATCCGACCAAGAAAACCGGTACCTGCCAGAGCTTGTCATTCATTTCCCCAGTAAAGCCCCGATCCAATAATGGTTTCATGAGAGCGGGAATGGAAGTTTCAGCGCCAGCAACCACGGCCATGGCTAATAGAGACCCAGAAATTGTCCAAATATGGGGTTTGAGGTACTGAATTAAACGATTTAGGGCGGTACGGTCTTGAGCATTCATATAATGAATTATGCCCACCTTATCCGTCATACTCATCACTCGCAATGAAGAGGCCAATTTGGCCGATTGTTTGGCCTCCCTAGAGGGGATTGCCCAGCAAATCGTGGTGGTCGATACCAATAGCACCGATAGCACCCTAGAGATCGCTAAAAAGCATGGGGCGCTTATTAGCCAGCCAGCGGATTGGCCTGGTTTTGGGCCCCAAAAGAACCGCGCCTTAGACCTGGCAACGTGCGAGTGGGTGCTCTCTTTGGATGCTGATGAACGCCTTACTCCGGCCCTCAGAAGTGAAATTCTGACTGCCATTCACCATTCAGCCCAGGTTAACTGTTTTGCAATTCCGCGCCTATCTTGGTATTGCGGTCGCTTCATACGACATTCTGGCTGGAGCCCAGATTATGTCAATCGACTATTCAAACGTGGCACCGCCCGCTTTTCAGAGGACTTAGTTCACGAGCGCCTGATCCCTGATGGTAAAGAAGCCAAACTGGAAAATCCCATGTTGCACTTTAGCTTCATGAACTTCTCACAAGTCCTACAAAAAATTGATCGCTATTCAACAGCCTCAGCAGAGCAGGCGTTTACTAAAGGGAAAAAGAGTAGCCCATTAACTGCAGTACTTCATGGCATTTGGGCTTTTACTCGCACCTACTTCATACGCCTTGGTTTCTTAGATGGCCCTCAGGGTTTTGCTTTGGCAATCTCTAATGGGCAGGGGACCTACTATCGCTATATGAAGCTATGGCAACTTCATCAAAAAGCTTCGCAACATCAACACCACGGCAAATGATCTCCGTAATTCTGGCGACTTATAACTGGCCGCAAGCCCTCAAATTTTGTCTCGAGTCCCTGGGCACTCAAACAGATCTCGATTTTGAAATCATCATTGCCGATGATGGCTCAACCGAAAGCACCAAAGATCTCATCGCCACTGTTCAAGCCGAATTTCCAGTAAAAATCACCCATCTCTGGCAAGAGGATGAAGGGTTTCGTAAAACACGCATCCTTAATCAAGCGATCGCAACATCTCGTGGCGAATATTTAGTCTTTCTTGATGGCGACTGTATTGTCCAGCCGGACTTTGTTTCTCAACACCACAAGTTAGCAAAAAAAACTTACTTCACTACTGGAAGTCGAGTGTTGCTAAGTGAGGTCTTAACAAAAGACATTCTCTCTTGGCCTGATTGGGACTTCAACAAATTTACCAACAACTTATTGAGCTATCGACTGTCTGGCGGGATCAATAAATATTGGCCTCTCAAAATGAAATTGGGTAATGGGTCTTGGAGAAATTATCAGAAGTTTGTTTGGCGCCGTATCAAAGGCTGCAATATGGCCTGCTGGAAGACTGATGCCTTGGCTATTGGTGGCTTTGATGAGACCATGACAGGCTGGGGTCACGAGGATGCTGATTTTGTTTTTAGACTACAAAACAGGGGTTTAATTCGTCAATCTGGATCATGGGCGACTGAAGTGCTGCACCTCTATCACCGCATCAATGATCAATCCAATGCTGCTGAAAATGCGCGTCGCGTTCGTGAAAAAATTCTGGCTAAAGCACAGTAGGATTGGGTTACATTAGCTCTATGAATGCATTCTTAGCACTGAAGCCTAAAAAAGTTTTGTTTATTGCCACTCGCCAAATTGGGGATGTTCTTGTTACTACACCGCTGATCTCGCAAGCACGTGAACTTTGGCCAGATGCTGAGTTTCACTTTTTGGGCTACCGTGGCAAGCTCGAGATGCTCAAAGGCAATCCTGATATTGCCCAGACAATTGAAACTTCAGACCGCCCCAAGCTTGCGGAGTATCTCTCCTTATTTTTTCAGCTCTTTCAACGTTATGACCTAGCAGTAGTCACACAACCCAGTGATCGCGCCTATTTCTATGGTCTGGTTGCAGCTCATCGACGCATTGGCGTACTGGGCGGCCATCCTCAAGGTCAGACAGCGCAAGATAAATCTAAAAAAAGTAAAAGTGATAAACAAAATGCCTGGAAAAAGGCGATCAGCTTGCATACAGTTGAAGTAGATTATTTTGCACAACATGTCATTACTGAAAAGCTTCGTCTACTCGAGATCTTTTATCAGAATCCTCAAGATCTATTTAATAAAGCCATTTCAGTCACGGCGCCGGCTGGTGATCCGATTACTCCCAGCATCGCCAGTCAACTGCATTCGCCTTATGTGGTGGTACATCCCGGACCCTTAACTGCCTATAAGCGTTGGCCACTGAGCTATTGGCAAACATTGCTGACATGGATTACAAAACAAGGTTGGCAAGTGGTGCTGAGTGCATCTCCAGCGAATCAAGATCTTCAGCTCAACAAAGATATTCTGTCATTGCTTGATGAAGAGACGCGTAAGCAGCTTATTGATACTGCAGGCTTGCTCTCTATCCCACAGGCAGGAACACTGATTCGTGGGGCGATCGCTTATATTGGAGTAGACACCTCGATCACACATCTAGCGGCAGCCTGCAATACACCCACGATTGCTTTATTTGGACCAACACCGCCCACAAACTTTGGGCCATGGCCTAACGGCTTTATTGGCAGGCAACCTTACCAGTTAAGAGCTCGTTCACAGACGGTTGGTAATGTCACCATCCTACAAGGGCCTGGTGAATGTGTTCCCTGCCGCAAAGCGGGTTGCGAGGATCGCGCCAGCAGCAATAGCGAATGTTTAGACCAGCTAGGTCCAGATCAGGTGATCGAAGCACTGCAAAGCGCAACAAAGTAATAAAAGTAGTACGAGCTCAGAGGTACTGAACCTGAACGGGGTTAGTTTGCTTGGCCGCCAAAATTTGATTTAAGCTGTGCAAGCAAGCATCGTCAGGATAAATGCGCAACTCTTCGGGGAACTGCATCAAACAAGCTCCACCGTGGGTAGTCACTACAGCCGTTAACATTAATCCCTTCATCCCCTCAGCGCCACTTAGCATGGATGCCGCCGCAGGCCCCATTCTGGGATCTCGCACCCGATTACTCATGAGGTATGGGCTAATTTGACTTCGCAAGAACTTGAGATCCGTTGCTGAGTCAATAGATAAATGCACATTACGCGCAAAACGCATACGGGCACCGGTGATATCCATGACTGCTTCGGAGACAATTCGCATTCCTCCAGAAAACTTATCGGGGGTGACATTAACCTTAGCTACTAGCAACTCATCTTCTTTGAGCCAAGAACGATTGGGTTCATAGACTTCACTGTAAAGAGTGACTTCAATTGCAGCAGTTCCATCATCAATGGTTGCAATCATCATGCGACCGCGCTGACCGGTCAACATCCGAGCAGAGGTAATAATGCCAGCGATCAACTGATCCTTACCTTCAACAACCTTAGCTAATGGCTGGCGAATAAAGTGTGCCGTCTCATCGCGATAGGCATCAAACATATGACCAGTCAAGCAAAGACCTAGAGCACTTTTCTCATCCTGGAGGCGCTTCTTTTCAGACCAGGCCGGTTCACGCACTAGCTCAGGTAAATGACGATCCGCTTCACCGGCTACCTCGAACAAACTCACTTGATTAATTGAGGCTTCCGCTTGTTCAGCGGCCTCAATTGCACGTGCAAGAGAGGCTAACAAGGTAGACCGAATATCGTAGAGATTTCCACCTGCAGGCATCGAGTCTTTGTACAAACTATCGAAAGCACCAGCTCGCATCAAGGCCTCAATCGCACGACGATTGACTTGTCTACGATCAACCCGTGCACAGAAATCAAATAAGTCCTTAAATGGGCCACCAACCTCGCGTGCTTTTACAATCACTTCAATTGCGGCTTCACCAGTTCCCCTGACAGCACCTAAGCCATAACGAATATGACTAATCGGAGAATCAGCTGCCGCATCGGGCGCACGCAATGGCGTGAACACATACACACCAGTATTGATATCTGGTGAAAACACTCGAATCTCATTAGCCAAACAATCGTCATACAGAATCTTCACCTTATCGGTGTCATCCATCGCGAGTGATAAGTTGGCTGCCATAAATTCAGCAGGGTAATATGCTTTTAGCCAAGCAGTTTGGTATGCCAAGAGTGCATAAGCAGCAGCATGGGATTTATTAAATCCATAGCCGGCAAAACGCTCCATCAAGTCATATATCTCGTTGGCTTTGCCTTCAGTAATACCACCTGCTTTTGCACCGTCACTAAAAATCTTGCGATGCTGCGCCATCTCTTCAGGCTTTTTCTTGCCCATCGCACGACGCAACATATCTGCGCCACCAAGTGAGTAGCCGCCGATCATCTGTGCCATCTGCATCACCTGCTCTTGGTAGACCATGATGCCGTAGGTTTCTTGCAGAACTGGCTCAATCCGCGGATCTGGATACTCTACTTTCTGGCGCCCATGTTTACGTTCAATAAAGTCTGGGATCAAATCCATGGGGCCAGGACGATAAAGTGCAACGAGCGCAATAATATCTTCAAAGCGGTCGGGCTTAGCTTCACGGAGCATGCTTTGCATACCGCGACTTTCTAGCTGGAAGACGGCGACGGTATTGGCGTTCTTTAAAACCTCAAAGGCCTTGTCATCATCGAGTGAAATCTCACCAATATTCCAATCTTGACGATCCGCATGCAGCGTCTTAATCCATTTTTCAGCGGCTGCCAATATAGTTAGCGTCGTTAAGCCAAGGAAGTCAAACTTCACTAGACCGATAGCCTCAACGTCATCCTTATCGAACTGACTGATGACCGAGCCACTCTCCTGGTCTTTGGAGTCTTTTGCTTCCTGAGTGTAAAGCGGGCAAAAATCCGTCAGGCGGCCAGGAGCAATTAATACGCCACCCGCATGCATACCCACGTTACGGGTCATACCCTCTAACTGTTGCGCGAGAGATAGAAGTTGGCGAACTTCATCTTCGTTCTTTTCACGCTCACCTAATTGTTTTTCTTCCTTCTTCGCCATTTCAATAGTCATATACTGACCTGGCTTATTCGGAATTAATTTTGCGATCCCGTCAACGAAGTTATAGCCTTGCTCGAGTACGCGGCCCACATCACGAATTGCTGCGCGGGCAGCCATCGTGCCAAAAGTAGCAATCTGACTAACTGCATCTTTGCCGTACTTATCTTTTACATACTGAATGACGCGATCGCGCCCCTGCTGACAGAAATCGATATCAAAGTCGGGCATCGATACCCGCTCAGGATTGAGGAAGCGCTCAAAGAGGAGGTTGTAACGCAGCGGGTCAAGATCAGTAATGCCCAATGAATAAGCGACCAAAGAGCCGGCACCAGATCCACGACCTGGGCCTACTGGTACACCATTGTTTTTTGCCCAGTTAATAAAGTCCGCAACAATTAAGAAGTAACCTGGAAATCCCATTTGAGAAATCGTCTTTACTTCAAAGACTAAGCGCTCGTGATAGCGAGCCCCTTCCTTGGCGCGCTCTTCAGAGTCTGGGAAATTACGCTCCATGTGGCGCTTCAGACCTATCTCCGATTGCTGTAGCAAATAATCATCGAGCGTAATACCAGGTGGCGTTGGAAAATCCGGTAAGCGCGGCTGACCCAAAGTCAAAGAGAGGTTGCAACGTTTAGCAATCTCCACTGAGTTTGCGAGTGCAGCCGGTAGATCCGCAAAACGCTTTTCCATCTCCGCTTGAGAAAGAAAATACTGCTCTTCATTAAATTTCTTAGTACGGCGAGGGTTGCCCAGAAGCTCACCTTCCGCAATACAGACTCGCGCCTCATGCGCCCTAAAGTCACTTCTTTGCATAAACTGCACAGGATGTGTAGCCACAATTGGTAAATCTAATTCACTAGCAAGGTGACAAGCTAATTGAAGGTGTTGCTCATCTTGAGGGTGTCCACCACGCTGCACCTCGATGTAATAAGTATTCGGGAATATGCTTGCCCAACGTTTGGCAACATCTTTAGCTTGGTCTACCTGACCACCCAAGAGCGCAGCACCGACATCACCCCAGCGTCCGCCAGAGAGTGCAATTAATCCATAGGCAAGCGTTCTTTTCGCCGCCTTATCTTCAGCTTTTGAGGCTGGCTCGCTAAACCATTTGAGATCCACCTCAGCTCGGCCTCGGGATTGATTTTCTAGAGAGGCCTTACTCAATATCTGGCATAGGTTGAGATAGCCAGAGTGATTTTGAACTAGGAGTAATAAGCGATAGGGTTGATCTGGATCTTGAGGATTACTAACCCAGACATCTGCACCAGCAATCGGCTTAATTCCACCAGACCGTGCAGCAGAGTAAAAGCGCACTAAGCCAAACAAGTTACTTAAATCGGTCAGCGCCAAAGCTCCCATGCCGTCTTTTTCGGCCGCTGCAACAGCATCATCAATGCGCACGATGCCATCCGTGATAGAAAACTCGGAATGGACGCGTAGATGAACAAAACGGGGTGAAGCCATGAGATCATTTTAGCTGTGCCGAACCTCAAAAACCTTTCACCCCCAGCCGACGGCTATCGCGGGCGATTTGCCCCCTCACCTACCGGCCCGCTGCATGCGGGATCGCTAGTGGCTGCCCTCGGAAGTTGGTTAGATGCCCGTAAAAATCAGGGGAAATGGCTACTCAGAATGGAGGATTTGGATACTCCCCGTTGCATTCCTGGGGCAGATCAAGAAATCCTACGTCAATTGCTTGCCTGCGGGCTCAATTGGGACGAGGAACCGAGCTGGCAGTCCAAGCATCAAGAGCGCTATAAAAAGGCTCTAGAGCACTTAAATACCCTCCAAATCATCTATCCCTGCACCTGCTCCCGACAGGACATTGCTAACGCTCTGGAAGCTCAGGGTGCGTTTACTCCCCGCAATCAAGAAATCGTCTATCCGGGAACCTGCCGCCCCCAAGAAATCCACCCCTACGAGAATGAAAATACCTTGTTGGCCGAAGTGGCTTGGCGACTCGCCCTACCAGTTGATATCACCATTCATTTTGAAGATGTAGTTTTAGGTAAGCAAAGTCAAAACCTAAATCGTGAAGCGGGTGATTTTGTATTACGCCGTCGGGATGGCATTTTTACCTATCAACTGGCTGTTGTCGTGGATGATGCCGAGCAAGGGATTAATAGCGTTGTGCGTGGTGCAGATTTACTGAATAACACAGCGCGGCAAATACATCTACAAAAAATCTTGGAGTATCCGACACCGACATACTTACACTTACCCTTGGTACTGGATGAGCATGGCGAGAAACTCAGCAAACAAACTTTGGCTAGCACCATCCATACTGAGAATGATCAGCAGGCTTTACAAGAATTACGTAAAGCAGCAAAGCATTTAGGATTGAGAGGTCTACCGGATGGAAAAGATACTTCGATTGCTGAGTGGCTTTTGGCAGCCACCCAGGCTTGGGTTAACCAAACTATTTCTTCTTAAAGCCGCCAAGTAAAGCTCCAACAGGCGATTTGGCAGGAGTGATGCCCACTTTTTTCACTTCAGGATTTGCAGCTTCTGATGAAGACTTCGCTACAGCACTAGGCTCATAAGGCTTGTAGAAAAATGGATCGGACATTTTGGGTGGCGCATCTGATCTTGGTGTGTTTCTACTGGGTCTAGGGCTAGAGCCGTGATGAGGACTCGAGCTTGGAGCGCCCTCAGGCAAGGGTTGGATATCTAGCTTGCGCTTCATCAACCTTTCAATATCGTCAAGCAAACGCTTTTCACTAGCATCTACCAATGCAATCGCATCTCCTTTGCTACCTGCGCGACCTGTGCGGCCAATACGGTGAATGAAATCTTCCGCATTAAATGGCAGCTCGTGATTAATGACGCAAGGCATCGACGGAATATCTAAACCACGTGCAGCCACATCAGTAGCCACCAGGGCTTCAATCACACCAGACTTGAATGCATCCAAAGTGAGAGTACGCTCACCCTGACTCTTATCACCGTGAATGGCGCCAGCTTTGATACCGTCACGCTCCAGTGAGCGCGCCAAGCGGGCGCAACCTAAACGGCTATTAGTAAAGATGATGCATTGACGGGATAAGCCTTGACGCGTGCGCGCCTCCAGCACTTGCACAATTGCCCGCTGCTTGTCAGCACTGGGTACCATGTGAACCACTTGCTTCACTGTATCCGCTGCGGCATTTTGACGCGCCACTTCAACAGTCACAGGAGTGCGCAAATAACTTTGCGCCAACTTCTTAATCTCTGGCGAAAACGTAGCTGAGAACAACAAAGTTTGGCGCTGTGCCGGAATCAAATCAATGATGCGTTGTAAGTCAGGGAGGAAGCCCATATCCAACATGCGATCGGCTTCATCCAAAACCAGAATTTCTACTTGAGAGAGGTTGGCTACTTTAGAGCCAATATGATCAAGCAAGCGTCCCGGAGTCGCGATCAAAATCTCCACACCGCTACGCAATGTAGCCACCTGCTCTTTCATATCCACACCACCATAAACCACGGCAGCGCGTAAATCAGTATATTTTGAATAACTCGCTGCATTCTCAGCCACTTGAACTGCGAGTTCACGTGTCGGCGTTAATACCAAAGCACGGATTGGGTG
Source organism: Polynucleobacter sp. (assembly GCA_040400535.1). Classification (GTDB taxonomy): domain Bacteria; phylum Pseudomonadota; class Gammaproteobacteria; order Burkholderiales; family Burkholderiaceae; genus Polynucleobacter. The sequence goes on from JBBAQC010000022.1 coordinate 10,003, forward strand.
ACGCGCAGGTGATGCACTGCTACTCGCGTGACGCAGAATCTTTTGAATAATTGGCAACACAAAAGCGGCTGTTTTACCGGTGCCCGTTTGCGCTGCACCCATCAAATCGCTTCCCGCCAAAACGTGCGGAATAGATTGCGCTTGAATCGGAGTTGGGATGCTGTAACCCTGCTCAGATACCGCTTTTTGAATCTTTGGATCTAAGCCAAAGTCAGCAAAGGTAATGGTTGCTGGGGTGGCGTCACTCTCAGTGACGCCAGTAGGAGAATTTATTTCAGGAACAGTATTTATCAAGGTAACTTACAGAATGGCTGCAATGCCGGCTTTAGCAGTTTCGGCATCCTCAGTCGATTTAACGCCGGAAACGCCGACTGCGCCGATGGTAAACCCGTTTACCTCGATATTGACGCCACCTTCCAACATGCCCGAAATATGCGGGACAGATAAAAAGGAAGTGCGGCCATTATTAATAATCTCTTCGTAAACACGGCTCTCGCGCTTACCCATTGCAGCAGTGCGCGCTTTTTCTTGGGCAATGTAAGCGGAGACAGGAGCACAAGCATCACGGCGAATCAAACCCAACATGTGCCCGCCGTCGTCACAGACAGCAATAGTCACAGCCCAGTTATTGGCTGCAGCATGCTTATCGGCCGCAGCCAAAATCTTTTGAACATCAGCCTGAGTTAAATACGGTTTAGTTGCCAACATGATTAATCCCTCTGTCTCTAATATGTTTTATTTGATGAAAGTACTATCTAGATCATCTATATAAGTACTTGAATTATAAAGGGTGTAGGCGGATCCACCTTGATAAGCCCACCAACACCCTACCCCTACCCAACTGATTGATTATTTGAGGAATTCTTGGGCGGCCACGACACCACTTGCTTTAGGTTTAAAGCCCATCGAGCCCAAACTCATCTCTACGCCGGAAAGTGCCGCCATTAGGCTAAGCTCATTACAGTCACCCAAATGACCAATTCGGAAAGCTTTGCCTTTGATTTTGCCCAAGCCAGTCCCTAAGGAAAGATTGAATTTTGTCAGAGCATGTTTACGCAAAACATCGGCATCCATACCTTCTGGAGTGGCAATACAAGTCAGCACTGGCGAGTAGCAATCTTTATCTTGGCACTGGATTTCTAAGCCCCATGCATTGACTGCTTCACGACAAGCTGCCGCCAAACGTTGATGACGTGCAAAGATGGTATCAAGACCCTCGGCCATCATCATGTCGATTGCTTCATGCAAGCCGTACATTAAGTTCGTGCTTGGGGTTGTAGGCCAATAACCTGTTTTATTAGATTCCAAGATTTCATCCCAAGCCCAATAGGACTTCGGCATCCTGTTGGATTTGCTGACCGCAATTGCTTTAGCTGACAAAGCATTAAAACCAATACCTGGAGGTAACATTAAGCCTTTTTGTGATCCAGAGACAGTCACGTCCACACCCCATTTGTCATGCTCATAGTCCGCGGAGCCCAAGCCAGAGACGGTATCGACCAATAACAAAGCTGGATGCTTCAGTGAATCAATCGCTTTACGGACCGCTGCAATATTTGAAGTAACACCAGTAGAGGTTTCGTTATGAACCACACAGACTGCCTTAATCTCATGTCCAGTGTCTTTGCGTAAACGCTCTTCAATCACGGATGCATCAACACCCCAACGCCAAGTATCTTGCCCTAGCTTACCCACTACCTCAACGTTTAAACCGAGACGCTTACCCAAGGCAACCCACAAGTTAGCAAACTGACCGGTTTCATAAAAGAGCACCTTGTCGCCGGGATTGAGGACGTTTACCAACGCACCTTCCCATGAGCCCGTCCCAGAAGCGGAGTAAACAATGACTGGTTGCTCTGTCTTAAAAATCTTTTTAATGCCATCCAAAACCTTGAGACCAAATTCCCCGAATTCAGGTCCACGGTGATCAATGGTTTGATAGCTGATGGCACGGAGAATGCGGGAAGGAACTGGGCTTGGGCCTGGAATATGAAGAAAATGGCGCCCCGATAGATGGTTATCAAGTTTTAGCATGCTGAGTCTCGTTTGATTTGGTGGTGAATTTAATTTGCCAGTGTAAGGTACTTTTTAGCAATTTACAATTTTGTATGCAAAATATTGATTAGATATTGAAAAAATATGTCTTTTAAGGGGTTAATTTTCACTAATCATCAGTTATAGTGATTATGTATACAAAATTTAGGGCATTCCTATGCTGGTTGACACTCCCCAAAGCACCCAAAATCTTCATGAAATGACCCTGCAAAAACTCCGGTCACTAATTGTTGAGGGGGCTATTAAGCCCGGTAGTAAATTAAATGAGCGAGAGTTAGCTGAGCAACTCAATGTATCTCGCACCCCGATTCGAGAGGCGATTCGTCGTTTGGCAGCCGATGGTTTGGTGGAACTCATAGCCAATCGAGGCGCTATCGCAGTTCAGCTGACTCGGGATGACATCTTGCATACCTTTGATGTCATCGCCAACCTAGAGGGCTACTCAGGAGAACTGGCAGCGCAAAATATTAGCACCAAAGCGTTAGTCGAATTAGAAGCACTTCAATATGAAATGATGGCGTCGTATGCACGCAGAGATTTATCGAGCTACTACCAGTTAAATCTCAAGATTCATCGCGCTATTAATCAGGCAGCGAACAATCCCGTCTTAAGACAATTATTTACACAAGTCAACGCGCGTATTGAGGCGCTACGCTTTCGCTCTAATCAGGATGGCGTGAAGTGGGAAAAAGCCGTCGGCGAGCATCAAGAAATGCTGGATGCATTAAAAGCCCGTGATAGCACACGCATGCGTAAAGTCATGATGCAGCACGTAATGAATAAGCGCGATGTGGTTATTCAATTAGTTGACACAGAATCAAAAGAGAAAGTTGCAGCATGAATAAGCCACTGGACTTACCGCTCCCAGAGCTTCTGGCCAGCCATAGCCAGCTAGCCAAGCGCCTCAAACAAGAAACCTCTGGTGAGGTGATGACTGATGCAGCCAGTCGCGGACGCTATGCAACAGATGCATCGATCTATCAAGCCATGCCTGTTGCCGTCTTGGTTCCTAAAACAGCCGAGGATATTGCGGTAGCGATTCAGATTGCCGCTGACTTAGGTGTTCCGGTTCTTCCGCGGGGTGGAGGCACTAGTCAGTGTGGACAGACTACGGGCACATCACTCGTCATCGATAACAGTAAATACTTTCGCAAACTCTTACATGCAGATCCGGTGAAGGCTACTGCAGTTGTTGAGCCTGGCATTGTGCTCGATCACCTCAATGCTGCCCTTAAACCCCATGGTCTATGGTATCCGGTGGATGTTTCAACTGGCGGACAAGCAACCATTGGCGGCATGGCTGGCAACAACTCCTGCGGCAGTCGCTCAATTGCTTATGGCAATATGGTGCACAACGTTCTGGGGATTGATGCCTGGTTAGCAAATGGACAGGTAGCGAGCTTTGGAAATTACGCCCATAGTTCTGGTAGCGCAAAAAAACTAGGCGATTTTGTTAAGGGCCTGGCAGATACACTCCAACCAGAAATCGAGGCGCACTTTCCTAAAGTATTACGTCGAGTAGCTGGATACAACTTGGATGTATTTCATCCACAAAGTGAACTCCCTTACACCCAAGATGGCAGTGTCAACTTAGCCCATTTATTAGTGGGCAGCGAAGGCACTTTAGCGTACTTTAAATCTCTGGAACTCAAGTTGGCGCCATTGCCACAACACAAAGTACTTGGAGTGGTGAACTTTGCAAGCTTCTTTAAAGCAATGGATAGTGCGCAACACATCGTTAAGCTGGGGCCTACTGCTGTCGAGTTAGTGGATCGCACCATGATTGACTTGGCGCGGCACAACCCTAGCTTTAAGAAAACAATTGAGACCTCACTGATTGATGCTAGCGCTCAAACGCCTGAAGCCATCTTATTAGTGGAGTTCTCAGGCGAAGCTCATGCCTCCTTGCTTGAGAAATTAAAGTCCTTACAAGCGCTCATGGGTGATTTAGGTCTGCCAGGATCAGTCGTACTCATGCCCGATGCCAGTCTGCAAAAGAATTTATGGGAAGTGCGTAAGGCTGGCCTCAATATCATGATGAGTCTGAAGGGTGATGGTAAGCCAGTCAGTTTCATTGAAGACTGCGCAGTCCCACTAGAGAGCCTAGCTGAATACACCCAAGCACTCACCGATGTATTTTCTAAATATGGCTCACGTGGAACTTGGTATGCACATGCTTCAGTAGGTACTCTCCATGTCCGTCCTATTTTAGATATGCGTCGTGATGGTGCGCAAAAGATGCGCGCGGTTGCAGAAGAGGCATCCGCCTTAGTTCGCAAATACAAGGGTGCTTATAGCGGTGAGCATGGCGATGGACTCTGCCGTGGAGAGTGGATCTCTTGGCAGTTTGGCCCCAAGATTACTGAGGCCCTCAGTGAAATCAAGTATGCGTTTGATCCTAAGGGATTATTCAATCCAGGCAAGATTGTCAATCCACCGAAGATGGATGATGCGAGCAACTTCCGCTTCTCGCCAAGCTATAAAGTCATTTCACTGCAACCCGCTTTAGATTGGTCGGCCTGGAATGTGCAGAATAATCCCATCACTGAAGAAACCAGTGCGCCTGGAACTGGCGGTGACCCTAGCTTGGGTCTAGCCAAAGCAGTCGAAATGTGTAACAACAATGGTCACTGTCGGAAGTTTGATGCCGAAGTCATGTGTCCGAGTTATCGCGTGACTCGAGATGAGAAACATCTCACCCGCGGTCGCGCCAATACATTGCGTCTAGCCCTCTCCAATCAGTTGGATATCAAAGACGAGGGATCACCCCTTGGTAGCGATGCCATTAAAGAGGTCATGGAACTTTGCGTCAGCTGTAAAGCATGCCGTCGCGAATGCCCTACTGGCGTAGATATGGCCAAGATGAAAATCGAGTTTTTATCTGCTTATAAGAAGCGGACGGGTCATACAATGCGCGATCTCGCTGTTGCCTACTTACCAAAATATGCTCCTATCATTAGCAGTATTCCAGGGCTGCCTGCGCTGCTCAATCTGCGTAATCACATCGCGCCCATCGCTCAATTACAAGAATGGATCATGGGCATTTCTGCCCAAAGAAGTCTACCGACTTGGAAAGCAAAAACATTCTGGAATAACCAGAGCGTAATTGCGCCTTATCAATTTACGCCAGCAGAGCTGAATACTCCTGATGTGAACGGCAACAAAGGAGTAGTGCTGTTAGCAGACACTTTCAATGCGTATTTTGAGGATGAAAACTTGCATGCCGCTCTACAAGTGTTAAAAGCAGCTGGCTACCGAGTTCACATTCCCCAAAAGACCAAAACTGCAAGTGATAGCAGCAATACCTGCTCTAAAGAATTTTGCTGTGGTCGTACTTACTTAGCCTCCGGCATGGTCGATAAGGCTAAAGCTAGCTTAGATGAGCTAGTGGACCATCTTGCTCCTTTTGCAGAAAAAAATATTCCCATCATTGGTCTTGAGCCCTCTTGCCTATTTACTTTGAAGGATGAGGCATTGGTGATGGGCTTTGGTGAGCGTGCAATTACAGTTAGCAAACATGCTCAACTCTTAGAGGAGTTTTTAGCAAGCGAAGCCAAGGCTGGCAAACTCAAGTTACCCCTGAAAACTGCAACGCGCTCAGTGTTGTTTCATGGTCATTGCCATCAAAAAGCATTTGCTGCGCTTACGCCAGCAATGGAACTTCTGAAACTCATTCCGAATGCGCAGCCTCAGCTGATTGAGTCTTCTTGTTGCGGCATGGCAGGTAGCTTTGGTTACGAAGCTGAGCATATTGAGGTATCCAAGCAAATGGCCGAGGCGAGTTTATTGCCTGCAATTCGTAAGTCACCGGATAGTTGGGTGGTAGCTGACGGCACCAGCTGTCGCCACCAGATTGCCGATGGCACACAAAGAGAAGCAGTACACATTGCCAGAGTGTTGGCAGCCCACCTCTAACCTCATATCAATGAGTTGGCCTACTTAACGTATTACGCCATAAGCCAAAATTAATAAGGTTCCAGTCAATAAGGCTGGAACAAGGCGGTGTGTTGGCTTTGAAACCATCACACCAACACTCAGTGCGCAAATCAGTATCCGAATCCATAAAGGCACAGTCGACAAGAGGCCAATTGGCATCAAAATCATCCTCACAACCAAGGCCGCAACCATTGCATAAGTGACTGCAGCTAGCCAGCGAAAGATCTCGCTATCTTGATTGATGCGTTTGGCAAGCAAAACGCCAATCGCTCGACAAAAATAGGTGCCGAGAGTAGCCCCTGCTAAGGCAACCCATAAACCCCACCCTTGGAGACTGGCATTCATCAACTCATTACTCCCGCTCTTTTGCGTAGCACTTTACGATCAAATAGATAGGCAATAGTTCCTGCGACAAGCCCGGTAGTCAACAAACTAGTATCACGATCCAAAATATAGAAAAATGGTCCCAGCACAAATCCCAAGCCAATGGCTATCCGATTGATCCAAGGCTTCACCTCGGTAAAAGTCAGCAAAAAGAATAAGGGATTGATGAACACCAGAGCAAGCGTCACTGGGACTGGCACCACACCCGCCAAGAGATAGCCCAAAATCGTACCCGGAATTGAAATGAACCAACATAACAAACCGAGTCCAATAAAATAATGTAAACGATGCTTAGCCTCTATAGTCTGAAACTCTCGCATGGAGACAGCCCAAGCCGTCATCGCTAAAAGATGAACAGAGGCATAAAGACTATGATTACGATCTTTTTCGTGGAACTGCGGAAACAGTGTCACTGTCATGGTGATAAAACGCGTGGAAGTTAATGTCACCGCCAGGACAATTGCAAAAATAGATGATCCTGTAATTGCCATCTCCAGCAAAACGACTTGACCAGGCAAGGCAAACATAAGGAAGCTGGTGGCGCTGGTAAACCAAATGTCTAAGCCATTAGTTTTTCCCATAGCTCCAAATCCCACCATGCCCGCAAATAAAATCATTGCTGGCGCCCCCGCAGCATCCCGAATGCCAGACCAAAAAGCATCTCGGCGATTCTGATAACGTGGCACTGGAGGATCCTCTAGTGCGGTTTCGCTAGGTTCTAGATGAGGTTGATCTACTGATGACATAGAGTCATTGTAAGTGAGATAGGATCAATATTTTCTGAGTAGACTCACAAGTCAAGCGCCCACTGAATATGCTCGGCTACGAGAGCATCAGCTGCAGGCAGAGCACTTAACAAGCCCTCTCGGATCAAGTCTTTATCGGTCTCAGTCACACTGCCATCGGCTAAGGCATTTCCCATCGCTACTGCCAGGTTTCTACGCCAGCGGGAATAGCCAATCCGTCGAATGGCGCTACCTTCATGGCGCTGATGAAATTCATCCTCAGTCCAAGACCAAAGTTGTATGAGACTCGCCCTTCCAAGACCATGACGCTCAGCATAATCTGGTAAGGCTGTGCGCTGCGCAAACTTATTCCACGGACAAATCAGCTGGCAGTCATCACAGCCATAAATCCGATTACCGATCGCCTTACGAAACTCCACCGGAATAGCATCTGGATTTTCAATCGTCAAATACGAGATACAGCGTCGCGCATCTAATTGATAAGGGGCAGTAATGGCTTGCGTAGGACAAATGTCTATACAAGACTGACAGGTTCCACAATGCGACTCTTGCTCTTGATCTACTGGCAAAGGAATGTCCACCAGAATCTCACCCAAAAAGAAAGTGGATCCAGATTCACGATTCAGCAGCAGAGTATGTTTGCCTCGCCACCCCAATCCCGCCTTACGAGCTAACTCCACCTCCATCAAGGGTGCAGAATCAGTGAACACGCGATAGCCCAATGCGCCGATCTGTTTTTCAATCATCTGAGCAAACTCTTGCAAACGATTGCGCATCACCTTGTGATAGTCACGCCCACGGGCATACATCGATACCACCGCTTGAGTAGGATCCCTCAATCTATCCCACTCATGGTCAAAATTAATTGTTGGGGAGAGGTAATTCATGGTGACGCAAATGACCCTGACAGTGCCCGGTACTAGCAGACCTGGATCCGAACGTAATTGAGCATGCCTGGCCATGTATTCCATCTGACCATGACGCCCCTCTGCGAGCCAATTATTCAGACGCTCAGTTGCGACACCAAGGTGGGTGTCGGTAATACGCAAGTCATCAAAACCGAGTTTTCGAGACTGCTCACCCAGCCATTCACGCAGATTAGCCTGATCAATAGAGCTGGGTATTTGAGAAGAAGTCATTAGGAATACCAAATGTAGCTTAATAATTGAATAAACTAAGCAAATGGCTCAGAATTCATTCACCCAACATTGTAGGCAAGAAGCAGATACGGCTGCTTTAGCGCAAAAGCTTGCGTCAAGTCTCAGCTATCTTTTTCAAGCAGACCAAAGTGCTCACCTCAATATCTCACTAGTGGGTGATCTGGGGGCTGGCAAAACTACCTTTGCCCGTCATCTGATACAAGCCCTAGGGTACGAAGGCAGAGTAAAGAGTCCAACCTATACCTTGTGTGAGCCCTATCCCATCCAAATACCCACCGATGGGCTCCATCCATCCAAAAGTATCACAGCTCACCACTTTGACCTCTACCGTATGCGGGATCCGCTGGAGTGGCAAGAAGCTGGCTTTGCAGAACATTTTGATGAACCCGGCTTCTGTTTGATAGAGTGGCCAGAAAAAGCAGAGGGCACCCTTCCTGCATTTGATATTGAAATTCATCTCAGCGCTAGTAATGATGAGAGCGCAAGAGACATTCACTTCCAAGCGGGTTCAAATCAGGGAATACTTGTTCTCGAGAAAATGCACCTCCATTAGAGATGAACAAGCACCCCATTAATTCCTCCAGAAGACAGCATCTCAAAACTTCAGCCAAGATGCTGGGTTTTATCCTCTTCTTAGGCGAGGCGGAGATTGCCTGGGGCGCCAAAATCTTAGGTGTGCGTATTTGGCCCGCAGAAGACTACACCCGCATTACGCTCGAGTCCGACAAAGCATTACCGATTACCCAACAGCTCCTCACTAACCCCGATCGTTTAGTAGTTGATGTGCAGGGTATGGAACTCAATTCCACCCTGAAAGACTTGGTAGCCAAGGTCAAACCCAATGACCCTTACGTTTCACAAATACGAGTGGGGCAATTTCAGCCTGGCATGGTGCGCTTAGTGTTTGATCTTAAAGAGCCCGTGAAACCCCAACTCTTTACGCTAGATCCCGTTGCAGAGTATCAATACCGCATGGTCTTGGATCTTTATCCCACGATTCCTCCTGACCCCTTGATGGAGCTAGTGAAAAGCAGTGCCCGTAAAGAAAGCGCCCTAGAAAAAGCCAATGAAGAAATTGACTTGATTGCCCAGTTTGCCAATAAAAAACCAAAGGAAGCGCCAAAGCCTCCTGTTGCCCAAGCGATTCCGGATGTTAAAGAGCCCGCCACACAAACTAAGCAAAAGCGTCTCATCACCATTGCCATTGATGCTGGTCATGGTGGTGAAGATCCCGGAGCAATTGGTGCAATGGGCTCTAAAGAAAAGCATGTTGTACTCTCCATTGCCAAACGCTTACGCGACAAGATTGAGGGTGATCCTTATATGCGCCCATTCTTGACTAGGGATGGCGATTACTTTGTACCGCTCCATACCAGAGTTCAAAAAGCCCGTCGTGTCGAAGCAGATCTTTTTATTTCAATTCACGCAGATGCTTTTATAGAGCCAAGGGCCAAAGGTGCCTCAGTGTTTGCTTTATCTCAAATGGGTGCCAGTAGTACGACAGCACGCTGGATGGCCAATAAAGAAAATTCTTCAGATTTGATTGGCGGAATTAATATTAAGACACAAGATAAGCAGGTAGCTAATCTATTGCTAGATATGTCGACCACTGCACAGATCAAAGACTCACTTCAGGTGGGCACTTCCATCCTCAAGCAAATCGGTGGATTTGCCCTACTTCACAAACCCAAGGTTGAGCAAGCCAGCTTTGCCGTTCTTAAGGCTCCCGATATCCCATCTATCTTGGTAGAAACGGCTTTTATTAGTAATCCCCAAGAGGAAGCGCGACTCAATGATGATGCCTACCAAGACCGAATTGCTGAAGCGATTATGAGGGGAATTAAGGACTATTTCTCAAAAAACCCACCCGTTGCCAGGAGAGCAAACGCCTAGCAAACTCCAAACTAGAAGGGCTCGAAGCCAAGCCCTCCGAGACCCAAGGGCAGCTACAAACTTCTTGCTATAATCTTTGTTTTACTGGGTCGGTAGCTCAGTCGGTAGAGCAGCGGACTTTTAATCCGTTGGTCGCGAGT
>JBBAQC010000023.1:0-5187 GCA_040400535.1 Polynucleobacter sp.
GGCCACTCTTGAGCCATGACTGTCAGGGGTGCTGCACAGAGTAAAAAGAGCGCTTTTTTCAAGACACTCTTCGAAAATACAAACGGCTTACTTTTTTGAATAAACATCGTCATCTCCTTTAATTGCCAATCTATGTATTGGCTTGATTTTTATAAATACTGAGTTATTTTAAGGGTTACTGATTCGTTGCCACCTAAGCCATACCAAGGGAAAACACTAAGGTGACATTAAACGGCCTACCGCCCTAGAAAACACAATTTCACCATTGGCAAAGCGCTCATGGTTATCCTCAACGCTACCCAAATCGTAGAGGTAGTTGACCATCAAACCGGCTGATTGGCGTAATCCCTTACGAGACAAGTCCCCTGCCCAATTAACTAAATGGAGCTTAGCGCCATTGCCCAAGTGAAACTTGGCTACAGGGTTGCCATCGCGCCCTGTAGAAGCTAAACCTAAGTAAATACTGGCTAACCTTAATAAAGCTTCTTTTTCCTTATCGGACGCATGATCAGGATGCCAACCATCTGCCACTCGCTCACCCCATGATTGACTGCCAAGCTTTAGAACTGTCAAAGCAGCATCCCTTGCAGTTTTGAGATTGGGCTTCAATCTATCAATCGGCACCCCCTCGCCCATATTGGCACCAGCAGCAACCCAATCCATAAAGCCCGGTATAGGTGAGAGAGTTACAAATGTCTTAATCCCCGGGAATTCAGCATGCAAATGCTCGGCTACCCGCTTAATTAAAAAGTTACCCATCGATACGCCACGTAAGCCAGACTCACAGTTACTGATTGAATAAAAAACAGCTACCTTGTATTGGGAAGCCTGGTCTACGGTTTCAGCTTTTTTATCCACCAAGGGTGTAATCACCGTTGGGATTTCAGGTAACAATGCCACCTCAACAAATATCAGAGGTTCACTTGGAAGTTGGGGGTGAAAGAATGCGAAACAACGACGGTCGGGCTGAAGACGCCGACGCAAGTCATCCCAGCCATCAATAGCATGAACCGCTTCATGCTGAATCAGCTTCTCAAGCACCTCTGCCGGAGACTTCCAGTCAACCTGATGCATTTTTAGAAATCCTGGATTAAACCAAGAGGACAGTAGGTGGCGCATATCAAAATCTACTGCAGCTAACTCGGGTTTTTTATCCAGCAATTGCAGTAAATCACGACGCATTTGCACGACGGCTGCTGTACCTTGGCTAGCACGATTTAAACGCCGGAAGAATTCTTGACGAGGAGATTCTGAAACCTTTTGAAGCTGAATGTAATTTCGTGCACTGGAATCTGCCGCAAAATTTTGAGCTGCTTTTAATACAGCATCAGACTGGGGATTGAGTTTTTCAAAAAGAAAGGTGAAATAAGAAACGTGCTGATCTTTCGCTAACTTATGATAATTATTGACTACATCATTAGCCATGCTCAGCGCATTCGATTCACCCCGCTCTGATATCAAGCGCTTAATCGCGTTATTTGCCTTAGACAAATTTCGAGCTTTAGTGAGCTTTTCCAGCATGGATTTCTTTCGATTAAGGTAACAACGATCTGAAATAACGCAAGATCAGTAAAAGCCGATATTTTCATGGGCAATCAAGATCATATGAAGAACTTAACTACAAAAGAAACAGACAGTCGGGTTTTTAACTACTGATTAATGCCTTTTTCGCATTTACTCTCACTATAAGGTAAATCCCGAAAACGATCATGGGTACAGAAAGCCACTGTCCCATGGAAAGCCCAAGACCTATAAGGCCAAGAAAGGCATCAGGCTCGCGGGCAAATTCAGCCAAGAAACGACAAACGCCATAGCCCAGTAAAAATAGTCCAGAAACCTGCCCTATTCCCCGAGGTTTACTGGAATAAATCCAGAGGATGATGCCTAAACAGATCCCCTCACCCAGAAACTGGTAGATCTGCGAAGGATGACGTGGGATAGAGTCCACCATCGGAAACACCATCGCCCAAGGTAAGTCGGTTGGTCTTCCCCACAACTCACCATTGATGAAGTTACCTAGGCGACCAAAGGCTAGGCCGAATGGGACTAGGGGTGCGACTAAATCACTCACCACAAAGAATGAAACCTTGCGACGATAAGCAAACCAGAACAAAGCTAGCAATACACCCAAGAGCCCGCCATGGAATGACATGCCACCCTCCCAAATCTTGAAAATGCTCAAAGGGTTTGCAAAGTAATATCCTGGCATATAGAAGAAGGTGTAACCCAAACGTCCTCCCAGCACCACACCTAAGACACCAGCAAACAACAGATCCTCAAGGTCTTTATATGACCACCCCAAAGCTTGGTATCGCGGAGTGCGAATGCGTAGACGGCCTAACAGTAAAAATTGTGCAAAGGCTAAGAGGTACATCAAGCCATACCAGTGAATGGCAAATGAGCCAATACGAATCGCAGCGGGATCAAATTCTGGATGAATCAACATACTGAGAGGCGAGCAAAGATCACGCTTTAGATTGATCGAAGTTATGTAACTCATGACCTAAGTCACGATAGGCTTTGTAACGCTCACGCCCAGCAAGGCGCTCTGCTTCATCAACGGTCACAACCTCAACGATGCGAGGAAAGCGTGCAAGCAAGGCAGGTACATCTTGGGGCATGCGCATCCCCAAATGAATTAAGACATCCGCATGAGGAAGGTGCAATAAAGCAGGCGCTAAGAAATGCTCAGTTAATAAAATAGGCGTATCCATTGCCGCCTCATCTTCAATAAAACAATGCGGCAAAAAATCCGTTGTGCTAAACGTCCATAAAAGCTCATCTAACTTTTTGAGATCCGCTCTCTCACCCACCATCACAATATTACGGACAGGCTCACCAGCGGGCGTGGCACTCCAGATCTTGCGCGTTAAGCGACAAGCATATTCCAGCTTATCGCTCACGTTGCTATGAAAATCAATCCGCGCCATGAATTACTTTTGCTCTAGCAAATAATTCACGAGTAAGGGCACTGGCCGGCCAGTCGAGCCTTTAGCTGCACCACTCTTCCAAGCAGTACCAGCGATATCCAAATGAGCCCATTTATATTTTTCAGTAAAGCGTGATAAGAAACAGGCTGCAGTGACACTTCCAGCTGGGCGTCCGCCAATATTGGCTACATCTGCAAAATTCGATTTCAACTGTTCGTGATATGCGGCATCCAAAGGCAAACGCCATACGGTATCTAATGATGCGTGACCAGCTTTGGTGAGTGCATTGACTAAATCCTCATCATCGGAGAACACACCACTGTGAACATGTCCTAATGCAATAATGCAAGCACCAGTTAAGGTAGCTACATCAATCACTGCCTTGGGCTTAAAGCGCTCAACATAGGTCAAAGCATCACACAATATCAAACGACCTTCAGCATCTGTATTCAGAATCTCAATCGTTTGACCCGACATACTCTTCACAATATCGCCTGGACGAGTAGCTTGTCCAGAGGGCATATTTTCACAAGTGGGGATGACGCCAATGACATTCTGCTTTAGATTCATCAAAGCAGTAGCGTACATTGCGCCAATGACAGACGCAGCGCCGCACATATCATACTTCATCTCATCCATGGCTTCACCCGGCTTTAGGGAGATTCCGCCAGTATCAAAGGTGATACCTTTGCCGACCAGCACTATCGGAGCCTCTCCAGCTCTACCGCCTTGGTGCCGCATCACAATAAATTGCGGCGGCATATCAGAGCCATTAGCTACTGATAAAAAAGAGCCCATACCCAAAGCTTCAATTTGCTTACGACCCAGAACCTCTACTTTCAGACCAGTCTTCTTGCTTAAGCCTTGAGCCGTTTTACCGATGTAAGTCGGTGTACAAATATTTGGCGGTAAATTACCCAAGTCCTTGGCTAGGTTCATACCCTCAACCATCGCCTTACCCTCTAGTACCGCCGCCTTTAGTTCTTTAGCGCAGCTATCATTACCAATGAAGGTGAGGTGAGCAAACTTATCGGCCTTATCTTTGACCTTAAACTTCATTGCTGGCTGACGAACTCCAAAACGGTAAGCGTGATCACCAGCATACTGAATTGTCAAACGCACCTCTTCAGCGATGAAGTCAGGGCGATGACCCAAGGCAAAACTCGGAATAAACCACAAGGCGCTTTGGATAGATCCACCACTCAAGTGCTTTAATGCAGCGCGAGCAATTTTGGAATACGCAGTCAGACTACGTGCACCAACGTTAGCAATATCACCCAAACTCACCAGCAAAATACGCTTTACTTTTACGCCCGAGGCAGCCCAGGATTTTTCCGCACGAATAATACAAGTAGAGGCCTGCTGAGCATCAATATCACCCATGAGACTGGCATGCTTAACTGATCCCCCCAACAGAAGATCCAACTCCAGCAATAGTCCAGACTTTGACTTACTTGCAACCAATCCATCTAAATCGGCTTTTGAGTAGGCCAAAACCAAACAATCGGTGCTTTGTGCCAATAGAGTAGCTAAGCCAGTCTTGAGCTGTTTAGGCTTGGTCAGATCAGCTTGAGAGAAAATCTTGGTGCTAAATTGAATAGTCATGATGTCTTACGGTATTTTTAGGTCGATTCAAGGAAAAAATGGCTGTTTATCCATTATCCTCCGAGATGCGGGTTCACATCTGAAGTGGGCCATAACCTATATTCCATCGTCTATTCATGATCTTTCATCAAGCCCTGCGCCGCGAACTCAGTTTTACGACTGGTGGCGTTTTTTTGGTCTTGGTCACCATCATGATTACGACTTTAGTTATTCGAATTTTAGGCTTTGCCGCGAACGGGGCAGTCAATCCTGAAGATGCTTTAGTGCTTATTGCACTCGCCACTCTTGGCTATATGGCTGTTCTTCTGACCGTCTCCCTATTTGTAGCAGTATTGATTGTGTTGGTACGCTGGTACAAAGACTCAGAAATGATTGTTTGGTTTGTGAGCGGCCTGAGTATTGCCAGCCTCATACGACCCATTCTGCGCTTTGCCGCACCCCTGATAGTCATCATCGCTTTGCTCGCTCTTTTTGTTTGGCCTTGGGCTAACCGCGAATCCAGCATCATCAGCCAGCGCTTTCAGCAACGAAGTGATGTATCTATGGTTGCTGCGGGCCAATTTAGGGAGTCGGCCAAAGCCGAGCGCGTCTTTTTCATTGAAGAGTTAGATGTTGATAAAAATGAGGTTAAAAATATCTTTGCTGCAGAAAC
>JBBAQC010000023.1:5287-17913 GCA_040400535.1 Polynucleobacter sp.
TTGAAGAGTTAGATGTTGATAAAAATGAGGTTAAAAATATCTTTGCTGCAGAAACGAAAAATGGACGTCTTAGCGTCGCTGTGGCCTCTACTGGATTTATTGAAAACGCTGAAGGGGGAGGAAAATCCATTGTCTTGCGAAATGGCAGACGTTATGAGGGGCTTCCTACGCAACCCGATTTTAGAATATTAGAATTTGTTGAGTACGACACTCGTATTCAGAGTAAGAGCGTTCTTGATCCAGTGCCGCGTGATCGCGAAAAAACGGTTACTGAGCTTTTGAACGAACCTAACCCAGCTGCGATTAATCCCAATCGCGCCGAGTTACTCTGGCGCCTAGGTTTGCCATTGATGGCCCTTGGGCTGGTATTGATTGCCATCCCCTTAGCCTATGTCAACCCCAGACTGGGGAACTACACTGCGATGTTTTATGCAGTGTTGATTTATCTCATTTATAGCAATCTCTTGAACCTCGCTCAAGATTTTGTTTCGCAAGGCAAGGTGAATGTTTTTGTAGCAGCGTGGCCCATACATGTCCTCGCTTTTAGTATTGCTTTTATCCTGATTCGTAATCGTATCAACCCTTCTTTGAAATGGTGGCGCCGTCAACTGCCCTCATTCCTAGCCAGTAGATGAAATATCTATTCCCTTATATTTTCGAACGCTATCTAGCAAAGCAGATTTATGCCGCCTTTGGCTTCATCCTCTTTGCCTTAGTTGCACTCTTTTTATTTTTTGACATTCTGAGTGAGTTAGGCTCAGTCAAAGGCCAATACACTCTGCCCTTGGCCCTGCTACATGTTTTATTAAAAGCGCCAAGTCGTATCTCCGAAATCATTCCCATTGCCGGTCTGATTGGGAGTATTTATGTCTTCGCGATGTTGGCTAGTCAATCCGAATTTACGATCTTACGTATTGCTGGATTGGATATGCGCAGAGGTTTGACTACTTTGGCAAAAATTTCATTACCCTTAATTGTATTAACACTCATGATGAGTGAGTGGCTAGGGCCTTATACCGAAAACTTATCAGAACAAATTCGCATGCGGGCTTTAGGCACTTCCTATAGCTCTCAATTTAAAACTGGAGTGTGGGTAAAAGATCGCTTACGCGATGAAGATGGCAGTGGTCCAACTAGACCTGGGGTACGTTATGTCAACGTTGGAAAAGTTGAGCAGGATAATCAAATCAAAAATATCCGCATGTATGAGTTTGATGATGCCTACCGACTTCTCTCCATTAGAAGCGCCGTATCAGGACGCTTTGATCAGACGGGCACTTGGATTTTGGATGATGTAACCGAAACCCGATTCAAAGAAGTCAAGCAAGCTGATCCGCTCAATCCAGTGTACTCAGCGCAAACCTTCACTCATCCGATGATTAGCCTTAACTCTGAAGTGACGCCTCAAATTTTGAGTGTGCTTTTAGTAAGCCCTGAAAAAATGTCCATCTTCAGTTTGGGCCGCTTTATTTCTCATCTGACAGGCAACAAACAAGATGCGCAGCGGCATTCCATTGCTTTTTGGAAAAAAGTGATTTATCCATTTACGATCTTTGTCATGCTGGCATTAGCCCTACCCTTCGCCTACCTGAAGGTACGCGCCGGTAGCGTCGGCATTAAGGTTTTCGGAGGCATCATGCTGGGCATGAGCTTTCAGCTCTTTAATTCACTCTTTTCAAATGTGGGGCTCCTTGGCTCCTGGCCAGCAGTCTTGACGGCTTTGACGCCACCTTTGCTGTATTTCATCTTAGCGATTGTGGGATTACGCTGGGTATCTAGGGCTTAATACAACAAAATCATATAGAATTTGTTACCTATATAGTAGTTGATATAAAGAATGGAATCTATATGAACCTGCACCAATTTCGTTTTGTTCGTGAAGCCGTCAGACAGAACTTCAATCTGACTTCAGCAGCCAAAGCATTATTTACCTCTCAGCCTGGCGTTTCTAAAGCCATTATTGAACTGGAGGATGAACTTGGTGTGGAAATTTTCCGTCGCCATGGTAAACGGGTACGCGCCCTCACTGAACCAGGCAAACGTATTCTCACCTCCATTGAACGAATTCTTGATGAAGTAGAAACCTTGAGACGAGTAGGAAAAGACTTTGCCAGCCAAGATCAAGGCAACCTAGTCATCGCTACTACCCATACTCAAGCACGTTACGCTTTGCCTAAGGTTCTGACTGAATTTACCAAACGCTTTCCAAAGGTACGCGTGAGTATTCAGCAAGGAAGTCCTGGGCAAATTGCAGAGCTACTGATTCATGACCGCGCGGATATTGCCATTGCCACTGAAGGTATCGCCAATACCCCAGGTGTACTAGCACTTCCAGGCTATCAGTGGCAGCACGTCGTGATGGTGCCCTTAAGCCACCCACTCCTCAACCAATCCACAATCACTCTAGAGGAAATTGCGAAATACCCACTCATCACCTACGACAAAGCATTTGCTGGTCGTAGCAAGATTGACGCCGCTTTCGCACAACGTAATCTCACTCCCGATATTATTTTGGAAGCGATTGATGCAGATGTCATCAAAACTTATGTTGAAACGGGGATGGGGGTAGGAATTGTTGCCGGATTAGCTTATGACGCTGATCGAGATCGTAATCTTCGAGTTATTCCGGTGACGCACTTATTTGGCAGCAACGTGACGCATCTTGGAGTCAAACAAGGCGCTTATTTACGGTCTTTCGTCTATACCTTCATTGAGTTGTTCTCACCCACGCTCACCAAGAAAATTGTTGAGCAAGCCATGAATAACGAGTCTGAGACCTATGAAATTTAAGCCGCAAACTAAGCTATCTCACTTCGTGATAACCTTAATCAGGTAAGTTAATACGTCCTTTTTTCTAAATAATTGAGCTCTTATGAAAACCTACTCAACATCTTTATTTAAGAAATATGCCTTCTTTTTAATGCTGACTATTTCCAGCATCAGCTTTGCACAGACGCCTTATCCAAACAAGCCCATCAAGCTGGTTGTACCATTTCCTCCAGGCGGTCTGATTGATAACGTTGCCCGCTTAATCACTCCAGCACTCTCAAACGATCTTGGACAAGCCATCGTTGTAGATAACAAACCCGGCGCGGGAGGTAATCTTGGTGCTGCGGAGGTTGCAAAGGCCAACCCAGATGGATATACCTTGTTAATGGCATCTCCCCCGTTATCCATTAGTCCGGCGCTCTATAAAAATCTTCCCTACAACCCAAGTAGCATCGAACCGATTGCCATTTTTGGGCAGCTGCCGAACGTACTGCTGGTAAATCCAGATTCCGGCATCAATTCAGTAGCTGAATTAGTCAAGCGTGCAAAAGAGTCTCCAGGGAAGATGAATTACGGCTCCAATGGCAACGGCACTTCACTTAATCTCAGCGCCGAAATGCTAAAAAATCAAGCTGGTATTTACGTAGTGCACATCCCGTATCGTGGCTCATCTTTGGCGAACGTGGCACTAGTGTCTAAGGATATCGACTTTATGTTTGACAATCTCCCACCAGCCCTTGGCTTAATTAAAAGTGGAAAATTGAAGGCGCTTGCTGTTACCAGTACCGCCCGAAATCCAGCCCTGCCCCAAGTGCCAACCATGCAAGAAGCAGGCTTTCCGAACTTTCAGGTGACTGCTTATTTTGGGATTGCGGCACCGAAAGGGCTACCCGCAGATATTGCTATGAAACTACAAAACAGTATCCAAAAAACAGTAGCTCAAAAGGAGGTGGCTGATTCACTCTCCAAACTTGGGGCTACGGTAGATTTTATGAATGCGACTAAATCAGCTGAATTTATTAAGGCTGATGCGCAAAGATGGAAAAAAGTGGTTGATTACGCAAAAATTGAATTAGATTAATTCAATCTATCTTAAGTAATTACCAGCGGACTGCAAATGCAGTCCGCAATTCATTTAACTGCACATCCGTCAGCAGGTCCAGGGGGGTATTTTTGAGATAGAAGAGTTTTGCCGTTTCCTCCAACTCCTCTAAGGTAGCCATTGCGGACGATGGAGAGCTATTCCAAACATAAGGCCCCAAGCGCGAGAGCATGCAAGCACGCAAAGGCGTTCCTGCATTCCCGTAAACATCTATTGCTCGCTCTACCAATTGAATAGCCTCAGTAGAGCCAGGTCTTGTATAGGTAATATTTGGAACGTGCCCTACTTTCATCACAAAATAAGGTGTGATGGCGGGCAATAACTCAGCGCCCAGATTCGGTCCGAGCGTCAAGGCTACGCAATGCGTGCTGTGGGTATGAATGATGCAAGATGTATCCGCATCAAATAACCTTGCTTTGTTGTAGATAGCAGAATGCAAAGCCATGGTCTTGCTGGCCTTATCTCCACTAATCTGGCGCCCATGAACATCAATCTTTGCTAAGCGAGTGGGATCCAGAAATCCGAGGCAAGCATCAGTAGGAGTAATTAAAAAACCATCCTCAATGCGAACACTAATATTACCTGCGGTCGCATGCACATAGGATCGATCAAATAAACTTTTACCGATCCTACAAATTTCATCTCTAGCAATTTGTTCGGTCATCATATTTTTCATAGTTTTGAGAAGGCATTTGTAAAAAAATCCGGTGTCCCAAAGTTTCCAGACTTTAATGCAAGGTGTATGGGTCTATTCTGAACTACTGCGTAACACCAGGGTACGCCTGGGTCAATTTGCTGACCGATCTGCATTTGATCAATACCCAAGGCCTTCACACAGGCACCGGATGTTTCTCCGCCAGCAAGCAATAGCTGACCCACTCCAAGACCAATGAGACCCTGAGCAACCAATCCCAAAAGATTCTCTATGGCGCTACCAGCCGCCTGAACCCCCAGTTGTGATTGCACTTCTTTCACTCGCTCAGGGGTGGCAGTTGAATAAATTAAGACTGAGCCTAGCAGGAGGTGCGATTGTGCCCAAGTTAAGATTTCATGCAGTAGTTGCTCTGTAGATTTCTTATTTAACTCAAGTGGATCGACAGCATATGTTGCCCCACCCAGACTTTTGAAGTGCTCAACTTGGAGGTTGGTGGCCTGTGAACAGCTCCCTGAAATAATTGCCCGATACCCATTAGCAGCAGGAAGCTTACTAGACTCTGGATGTGCCCGAAGCCCAAAGTTTGCAGGTAGCCCGATGGCAATGCCAGAGCCTCCAGTAATTAATGGTAAATCTTTGAGTGCTGGTGCAATTCGATACAAATCATCATTAGTGACTGTATCTACAATTGCAATTTTCACGCTCGCTGCCTTTAAGTCGGAGATCCGAGCATTAATGGCGTCGGCTCCAGCAAGAATGGTTTGATATTCAATTAACCCAACCTGATGCGTGCATTGAGCCTGCATTACCCTCACTAAGTTTGCATCAGTCATTGGGGTTAAGGGGTGATCACACATCCCAGATTCACTCAGTAATTGGTCGCCTACAAATAAATAGCCTTTAAACACACTCCGCCCATTGTCCGGGAAAGCTGGAGTTGCAATCGTAAAGTCAGCCCCTAAGGCTGCCATCAGGGCCTCCGTCACCGGACCAATATTTCCCTTGGGAGTACTGTCAAATGTAGAGCAATATTTAAAGAAGATCTGCTGTGCCCCTTGCGCAAGCAGATACTCAAGTGCTTTTAATGATTGACCTACCGCATCCTCAGGCTCAAGGTTCCGAGACTTGAGCGCCACAACGACTGCATCTAACTCGGTATTTAAATCGTGTTGCGGAATACCAATCGTTTGTGTGACACGCATTCCATTGCGTACCAGGTTATTAGCCAAATCAGTGGCGCCTGTAAAGTCATCCGCAATGCACCCTAAAAGAATGCTCACCGCGATGCTTTCGGTAACTCGATACCAGGGAAAATTTTAATGACAGCACTATCGTCCTCCTTCGCGAAACCAGCAGTCGATGCTTGCATAAACATTTGATGTGCAGTCGATGAAAGAGGTAAGGGGAATTTACTAGCACGAGCCATATCTAGAACAATCCCCAAATCCTTGACGAATATATCTACTGCGGATAAAGGATCATAGTTACCCGCTAAAACATGTGCCATCCGATTTTCAAACATCCAACTATTACCAGCACTATGGGTAATTACCTCGTATAGCGCATTTGCATCTACACCCTCTCTCAGGCCTAGCGCCATCGCTTCAGCAGCAGCTGCAATGTGAACACCAGCAAGGAGTTGATTAATGACTTTCACTTTACTGCCAATGCCCGCTTTGTCACCTAAGCGATAGACAGTCCCTGACATCGCATCTAGGATGGGGTTAACCAGCTCGTAAGCAGCGGCACCGGCAGAAGTCATCATTGTCATTTGACCGGAAGCAGCTTTTGCTGCTCCTCCGGATATAGGAGCATCTACATACAAAATATCTTTTTTTGCGAGACGTGCCTCAAATGAAATTGAAATGTTCGGATCTACGGTAGAGCACATCACGAAAACACTTCTAGGCCTTAAGGAATCGATCAGACCTGAACTAGTTGATGAGCCAAACAAAACCTCTTCAGTCTGAGCGGCATTCACCACAACGGACACCACTACATCACACATCGAACCGAGCTCCTGAATCGAGTCACAGGCAGTGCCGCCGGTTTCGCAGAATTTTTTAGAGACCTCTGTGCGAACATCAAAAACATAAAGGTCAAAACCTGCCTTGCGAAGACAAGAAGCCATACCAGAGCCCATTGCGCCCAAACCAATTAATCCTACTTTTTTCATCACTAAGTCTCGCTCTGTAGTTTTTTTGACTGCCAAATGTTGGAATTGCTAATAATCATAGCAAAAGGAGTCTTCAAGCCCGAATAGGCATAGACACGTAAATACCGAACAAGGAGAGAGTGGTGCCCCGGGGCGGACTTGAACCGCCACGCCTTGCGGCACCGGATTTTGAGTCCGGCACGTCTACCAATTCCATCACCGGGGCAGGTGTTTGCAGTGGAAAAACTGCATTGAAACAACCAAGAGGTGAGAGTGTAACAAAAAAGTAGCGGGACCCCCGTTCTTGAGCTAAGAAGCCTTTAAAATGAGGACTTCAAGCTACATTACTCAAAAGGACTTACCCGTATGGCCGGTCATTCGAAATGGGCCAATATTCAGCACCGCAAAGGACGTCAAGACGAAAAGCGCGGCAAGATTTGGACCAAACTCATTAAAGAAATCACCGTTGCAGCCAAATTAGGTGGTGGCGATATTGCTACCAACCCCCGTTTACGCCTAGCAATTGATAAGGCTAAAGACGCCAACATGCCTAATGACAATGTACAGCGGGCAATTGCGCGTGGCACAGGCTCTCTTGAGGGCGTTAACTATGAAGAGATTCGTTATGAAGGTTATGGCTTTAATGGCGCTGCCATCATCGTCGATTGCTTGACGGATAACCGCACTCGTACCGTTGCGGAAGTACGCCATGCATTTGCAAAAAATGGTGGAAACATGGGCGCTGAGGGTTCTGTTGCTTTCATGTTCAAGCACTGTGGTCAGATGTTGTTCGCCCCAGGGACCAATGAAGATAAGCTAATGGAAATCGCTCTCGATGCAGGTGCTGAAGATGTCATTACCCATGAAGATGGATCATTAGAGGTGCTCACTCCAGTTCCTGTTTTTTCTAAAGTGCAAGATGCGCTGATGCAAGTAGGTTTAAAAGCAGAACTAGCAACAGTGACTATGCGCCCAGAGACGGAAACAGAGCTAGAAGGTGAGCAAGCTGATAGCATGCAAAAGTTGCTAGATGCCCTTGAGAATTTAGATGATGTTCAAGAAGTGTTCACTAACGCCTCCTTATAAGTTATCGATCCATCAATTGCACTCATCAAACACTATTTATTAATATCCCTATTAACTCTTTATGAAAATTCTTTTAATTGGTTCTGGTGGTCGCGAACATGCATTAGCATGGAAGTTAGCCCAATCCCCACAGGTTCAAACTGTTTATGTAGCGCCAGGTAATGGTGGTACAGCCACTGCAAAACAAACTGCAGCCGGCATTCAAAACCTCCCAATCTCCGACCTTCAAGAATTAGCAGACTTTGCTCAGCGTGAAAAAATTCACCTCACCGTAGTTGGTCCTGAAGCGCCATTGGCTGCCGGTATTGTGGATGTCTTTCGCAATAATAGTTTGCGTATCTTTGGGCCTACTCAGCTAGCAGCCCAATTAGAGTCTTCCAAGGATTTCTCCAAAGCGTTTATGAAACGCCATGGCATCCCGACTGCCGAGTATCAAACCTTTTCGAATTCCTTAGAGGCTCACGCTTACATTGATGCCAAAGGTGCACCAATCGTGATCAAGGCTGATGGTTTAGCTGCCGGCAAAGGTGTAGTTGTGGCAATGGATCTGGCTGAAGCTCATGCAGCTGTTGACATGATGCTCGCTGATAATAAACTCGGAAATGCTGGTGCACGTGTAGTCATTGAAGAATTTCTGGCTGGTGAAGAAGCTAGTTTTATTGTGCTCGTAGATGGTAAACATGTTTTGGCTCTAGCCACTAGCCAGGATCACAAGCGCTTACTCGATGCAGATCAAGGACCTAATACTGGTGGTATGGGCGCTTACTCCCCTGCTCCAGTAGTTACCCCAGAAATTCATGCGTGCGCTTTACGTGAAGTGATCATGCCGACTGTGAAGGGTATGGAAGCTGATGGCATTCCTTACACTGGCTTTCTATATGCAGGTCTGATGATCTCTCCTGACGGAAAAATAAAGACTTTAGAATTTAACTGCCGCATGGGTGACCCAGAAACTCAGCCCATCATGGCGCGCTTACGAAGTGATCTCGTGAATGCACTAGATCATGCTGTTGACGGCACACTCAATGAAGTGGATCTAGAGTGGGATCGCCGTACTGCTCTAGGCGTAGTGTTGGCAGCTCACAACTATCCCGATACTCCGCGTAATGGCGACATCATTACTGGCATACCAGGTGATACTGAAGATCAATTGACCTTTCATGCTGGTACTAAGCTACAAGATGGGAAGCTGGTCACTTCAGGCGGTCGCGTACTATGCGTAGTAGGTCTATCCGATACCGTGCGCGGTGCGCAGCAAAAAGCATATGAAATTATTTCAAAGATTCAATTTGATGGTGTGCAATACCGTAAAGATATTGGCTATCGTGCCATCAAATAATTAAACCTTATCCCATCAAATAAAACTACAAAGAGTCACCCCACTGTGCCATCAGCCGAACATACCCAAATTAATATTGCAGAATTAGAAGCTTACTTTTTAGGCCTGCAAGATCGCATCACTACTGCAATGAGTGCACTCGATGGTAAAGCCTTTGTCGTGGATGCCTGGGAGAAGCCTGAAGATAGCAAGCTGCGGGGTTATGGGCGCACCTGCACTTTAGATGGCGGCAATATCTTAGAAAAGGGTGGCGTAGGCTTTTCTCACGTTCGCGGCGATCAAATGCCCCCTTCAGCCTCGCACCATCGCCCAGAAGTTGCTGGGCGCAGCTTTGAGGCCATGGGCGTTTCCCTAGTGTTTCACCCAAATAATCCAAAGGTACCAACCACCCATATGAATGTGCGCTGCTTTATCGCGCAAGCCCCTGATAAAGAGCCGGTTTGGTGGTTTGGGGGCGGCTTTGATCTTACCCCCTACTATGGTGTTGATGAAGACTGCAAACACTTCCATCAAACCGCTAAAGATGCTTTAGATCCATTTGGTGAAGAATTACATCCACGATTCAAAAAATGGTGCGATGAATATTTTTATCTCAAGCATCGTGAAGAACCCCGTGGCATTGGTGGCGTATTCTTTGATGACTTCAATGAGCTTGGTTTTGAACAAAGCTTTGCTATGACGCGTGCTGTTGGTGATGCTTTTATTGATGCTTACTTACCGATTGTGGAGCGTCGTTATAAAGACAGTTTTACACCTGAAGAAAAAGCCTTTCAAGAATACCGTCGCGGTCGTTATGTAGAGTACAACTTGTTATTCGACCGAGGTACTATTTTTGGTCTCCATTCTGGCGGGCGTACAGAGTCTATTCTGATGTCTATGCCACCCGTAGTGCAGTGGTGGTACAACTGGCAAGCAAAGCCGGGTACTCCAGAGGCAAAGTTGTACGATTACTACCTTAAGCCGCGCGACTGGCTAGCCTAAATGACTTCAGCGCATTTGGACAATCTAAAAAAAATTGGCATTCTAGGGGGTACGTTTGATCCACCTCATCTTGGTCACCTCAAACTAGCAAGCCATTTCGCAAAAATCTTGCATCTTGACCAATTGTTGCTCGTCCCCAGTGGGGAGCCATGGCAAAAAGAATCTAGCATCACCCCTTCTGAGCTTCGCTTTCAGATGACTGAAGCAGCAGGTATAGATTTATCGATTGAATTTCAACAGCTGAACATCACAACGCAAATTAGTACTGACCGCATAGAAATGAATCGAGCAGGGCCTAGCTATACACTAGATACAGCTAAAGCCCTCAGGAAGCATTTTGGGCCCAAGGTTAGCCTGACTTGGCTAATGGGAGCTGATACGCTTATCAACCTACCAACCTGGAACTCTTGGGATCAATTACTAAATTATCTGAATTTCGCAGTAGCCAGCAGGCCTCACCATTCACTTTCGGCAGAAATAAGCCTTGAGATGCAAGACTTACTGGAAAAGCATCAATGTATTGATGCCGATGCCCTTGAAAAAAACCCTTTTGGCCGCATCTACTTAGATAACAGTCTATCGGTCGACCTTTCATCTACCGAACTTCGAAACCAACTCAAAAGTGCGTCTCGTGAGGAAATTGCTTTTGAGCAGATTCCTGCTCACACCTTAGAAATCATTAGAAATCTTGGTCTGTACAAATAACAGGCTAAGATCACCCTTACATTTAAAAATATCAGAAAAATACTGAAGAAACTATGGACTTAACCAAATTACAACGTGTGGTGATCGATGCCCTTGAGGACGTGAAGGCTCAAGATATTCGCGTTTATGACACCACCAAACTGAGCGAACTATTTGACCGCGTCATCATCACTACCGGCACCTCCAATCGACAGACCAGATCTTTAGCGATGTCTGTTAAAGAAGCTGTCAATGCCAAAGGTGGTGAAGTCATTTCTGTTGAAGGTTTAGAAACTGGTGAGTGGGTACTAGTAGATTGCGGCGATATCGTGGTTCATATTTTGCAGCCTGCATTACGCGCTTACTATCAGCTTGAAGGTATGTGGGGGGCTAAACCCGTGCGCGTGAAATTAGCAGCTGACAAGGGACTTGTAAAAGCAAGTGAGCCCGACGACGACGAGTAATGCTTTAGTAATGCGCTTAACGATTGTTTCTGTCGGTCACAAAATGCCAGAATGGGTTGCAACTGCAACTCACGATTATATTAAGCGTATGCCTGCTGATTGCAGTATTGAAATCAAAGAGATCAAACCTGATCTCAGTCCAGCCAAAGAAGCCATCAAAATTGCAGCAGCTATTCCGAAAGGCTCTCGGGTGATCGCGCTTGATGAGCGCGGCAAAGATCAAACCACACAAAATCTAGCTACCCAGTTAGCAGGCTGGCGACAGGAAGGTTTTGACATCACTTTTTTGATTGGCGGCGCTGATGGGCTCGATCCCAGCCTCAAGGAAAATGCTCAAGCGATATGGCGCCTTTCGAGCCTAACGCTCCCACACGCCATGGCAAGAGTCCTATTAGTTGAGCAACTCTATAGAGCCTGGACTATTTTGCAAGGCCACCCCTATCACCGAGAGTAAATTATTGATGTTTTCATATATTTACCTTGCCTCCCAAAGCCCACGCCGCCAAGAAATACTTAAACAAATTGGCGTCCAATTTGAGATGTTGGTTGCGGCGCCGGGTGAGGATACCGAAACCCTTGAAGCCCCCCTCCCCCAAGAAAAAGTGAGGGATTACGTCAAACGGGTTACTTTTGCTAAAAGTGCAGTTGCATTAACACGATGGCAAAACAGCGATAAACCATGGGCGCCTATCTTATGTGCAGACACCACCGTCAGCCTACCCGGCCATCCAGATGGTGAAATCCTTGGAAAGCCCAGTGATGCTGCGGATGCTGCGCGCATTTTAAGAATGCTGAGCGGCAAAGTACATGAAGTGCTCACTGCGATTGTTCTAATAGTCGATCCAAAAACTACCCCCCTTTGCCTGGTTCAAGTTTCTGAGGTGGAATTTACCCATTTAACTGAAGCCCAAATTGAGAGCTACATTCAGAGTGACGAGCCCTTTGGAAAGGCTGGAGCCTATGGAATTCAAGGTCTTGGAGGGGCTTTTATTCCTTCGATTAAAGGCAGCTATAGCGGTATCATGGGATTACCCATTTTTGAAGTGAATCAATTATTAGATTTCGCTAAAGTTGCCCGCATATGAATGAAGAAATCCTGATTAACATCACCCCCCAAGAGACTCGGGTGGCACTCATTCAACAAGGCGCCGTTCAAGAACTGCAGATCGAACGCACGCGTCAACGCGGCATTGTTGGGAATATCTATTTAGCCAAAGTGGTACGAGTACTTCCTGGCATGCAATCCGCTTTTATTGAGATTGGCTTAGAGCGAACTGCATTTATGCACGTCGCCGACATCACTCAAAATAATCCTCAAGCTCAAATCGAAAAACTGCTCTTTGAAGGCCAAAACGTTTTAGTTCAAGTTCTGAAAGATCCGTTAGGAACTA
>JBBAQC010000023.1:18013-19223 GCA_040400535.1 Polynucleobacter sp.
CTCTTTGAAGGCCAAAACGTTTTAGTTCAAGTTCTGAAAGATCCGTTAGGAACTAAAGGTGCACGTCTTACCACCCAGCTCAGTATTGCGGGCCGGAACTTGGTTTATTTACCGCCAGCTGGCTCAGATACAGCTACCGAAAAATATATTGGTGTATCCCAAAGAATAGATCAGCCAGAAGAGCGTGAAGCCATCAAGGCGAGGCTTGCAGGGCTTATGCCGGCCGATGAAAAAGGTGGGATCATCGTTCGCACTAGTGCGCAAGATGCTAGCGACACCGAGCTCGAGCATGATATGCATTACCTGCGCACTACCTGGGAGAAAATTCGTGAGGCCGTAAATCACAAAGCCGCGCCTAGCTTGCTATATCAGGATCTCAGTCTGGCTGAGCGAGTATTACGTGATGTTGCCGGCGAACAAACGACACAAATTCGAGTGGACTCTGCGGAGAACTTTGAAAAACTCAAAGGGTTCGCTACGTTATATATGCCAAACCTCCTGAATAAGCTCACGCTTCATCGTGGTGAACGCGCCCTATTTGATTTATTTGATGTTGATGCGGAAATTAATAAGGCGCTTGGCAGAAGAGTTGATCTTAAATCGGGTGGCTACCTCATGATTGATCAAACAGAGTCAATGACAACGATTGACGTCAACACAGGTAGTTATGTAGGTGCGCGCAATCTAGACGACACCGTCTTCAAAACGAATCTCGAAGCTGCGCAGGCCATTGCTCGTCAACTACGATTACGTAATCTTGGCGGCATCATCATCATCGACTTTATCGACATGCTGAGCAAGGAGCATCAAGCATCTGTTTTGTATGAACTCAATCGTAATTTGGAACGTGATCATGCGCGTACTTCGATCAGCGACTTTTCCTCATTGGGCTTAGTAGAGATGACGCGTAAACGTACTCGAGAATCTCTAGCTCATATCACCTGTGAGCCATGCGCTATTTGCCAAGGTAAGGGTGAAATCAAAACTGCACAAACGGTTTGCTATGAGATTTTGAGAGAGATTGTGCGCGAACACCGCCAATTTAACCCTCGGGAATTTAGAATCGTTGCCGCACCCGATGTAATTGACCTCTTTCTTGAGGAAGAAAATCAATTCTTGGCACAGCTTGGTGACTTTATTGCCAAACCCATCAAACTGCAGGCAGAAGGCAGTTTTCGCCAAGAGCAATACGATATCGTTCTCAGCTAAT
>JBBAQC010000024.1:0-9572 GCA_040400535.1 Polynucleobacter sp.
TTGCAGTCATGCAGTGGTGCAAAACGCATCGACTACATTGGCAGGAGTATTCCCAAAATGGCGTATGCCGACCAATTAGAGCTAGAAACAATACATTTATGGAGCATTGGGTTCAATGGGTT
The DNA here is from genome assembly GCA_040400535.1 of Polynucleobacter sp. GTDB lineage: Bacteria > Pseudomonadota > Gammaproteobacteria > Burkholderiales > Burkholderiaceae > Polynucleobacter. Next base: position 123 of record JBBAQC010000024.1, read on the forward strand.
TCAACACCATTATTTGAGCCTCCAAACCCTACTCAATTTAGTGAGATTCAAGGGAATTTCCCCCTAGAGCATTTACCAATCGACATATGTTTAGATAAATATCCTTGCCCAGGTAGACAGCCGGGCGGAAGAAATGCCGGTTTACAAGTATTTGAAAGTTTTTTAAGTGGACGTGGGGAGGCCTATAGTGGCTCAATTAGTTCACCCATCACGGCTGAGTCTGCTTGCTCTCGCCTGAGTACCTACATTAGTTATGGCTGCCTTAGTCTACGAGAAATCGCTCAGCGTACGGCTGATAGACAGGAATATGCGCCTAGTCGTCAATGGGCAAAAAGCTTAGCTGCATTTTCTCGTCGTCTATGGTGGCACTGTCATTGGATTCAGTCATTCGAGAGCCGTTCTGGTATGGAAGCCAAGCCGATCATGGCCAAAATGAAGCAACTTGAGCGGCCATTTAATCAGGAAAATTTTGATGCTTGGTCCTCCGGAAATACGGGTTGGCCGCTAGTGGATGCATGTATGCGTTTCTTGCATCATCAAGGGTGGATTAATTTTCGGATGCGGGCCATGCTGGTATCAGCTGCAACCCATTCTCTATCCCTACCATGGCAGCCTGTAGCAGACTTTTTGGCTGGATTATTCGTCGATTTTGAGCCTGGTATTCACTACCCACAAATACAGATGCAAAGCGGCATGATGGGCAACACCGTACTCAGAATCTACAACCCAGTTTCTCAAGCGATAGATTTGGACGTGAATGGGAACTTTGTCAGAAAGTGGATTCCAGAACTCAGGCAAGTAAGTCAGACATGGATATATGAGCCCTGGAAAATGACGCCGAACTTACAAGAACAATCTGGCTGGACTCAGGATTATTTCTATGCCTTACCATTGGTGGATTACCAGAGGGTGCATAAGGAGGTCAAAGCAGCAGTAAGCGAAATTAGGGCGGCTGGTAAGTCGAGTGTGAGGCAGACTCCGGTAAATCAGGAGGGTACGGCCAGTATCAAAAAATCAAAAGCACTTAAAAAGAAAGTGAGTGCTAGTCCTGCTCAAATTTCACTATTTTGATTTACCTTAATACATGAATTAAACCCCTAATTTAGAGCAAATAACACCATATTCACAAGATATTTTCAGTCACGGTGACACATTATTTTATAACTGATTTAGAATAATCTTTTAATGATACTAAAACGCAAGCGACAATTAATGAAGGCATTAAATTCCCTTATACCCAAGCTGTTCATCATGCTAGGTAATTTTTTTGTGGTTTTCGGATCTGTAGCGCTTCTTTTTGGGTTGATAAACTTAATTGAATTTAATAGTTTTTCATTTGGTCTGTCTTCAGGGATTCGAATTATTGGCTCCATCTCTATCACTGGATGCTTGCTAAGTGCAATTGGCTATGGGATGCAGGATTTTTGTAAAAGTAACCACTAAAGGAACTTCAATATGTTCAAAAAATCAGATTTTTTTATTATTCTAGCTGTAATGTTTTCTTTTTTTATTTCTGCGTATCTTTGGTTTGTACAGAAAGATGCTCAACAAGCTATTTTTACAGCTATCTGGATACCCGCTATTTTTACCTTTGGCATTTACTTTAAACTGTGCGCACTGATGGATATAAAAAAATGAACTTTGAAAACTCACTGTTGTTTTCTGCTATTTTTATATTCGGTCTAATGGTCACTGGATTAGTACTAATGGTTTTAGAGTTCCGTTCAATGAAAAAGAAAAATGACGATAAGAACTAAATAATCTCGACTGATTTAGTTGGACTTCAAAATTAGGCCTGAGGCTCTACCTGCCTCCATGACATGAGAAAAGCGCTGATTGCTTGCACAGCTAACAGGGCTATAAGTAGAAACTCCAGTATTTGAAAATAATTTGCCAAGGGCGACAGTACAACTGGGTAGCCATCTACCAGTGCAGTCTCTTTTAAAAAATCCATACGAGGGATCAACACATAGCTTATCAGTGCAGTTGAGCTCATTAAGATCAGCGCTGGCAGACGTACTGTTTTATACAAATTGATTGCTCTTTTAACAAATAAATTGGCCAAAGATAGCACCACAAAAGCCGTCAAAATGATAAAAGTAGACAGTTTCTTGATAATTGAAGCCACTACCATTCCAGCAGCTTGCGGATCGCTCATCACCTGAAATATTGCTATAAAGCTTAATATTTGTGAAAAAACTAAGCCCGTTAAAATGCAGGAGGCAAACTGCAGGACTCTTCGGGTAAGGTTGTCGGGGATTTCTGGGGGTTTATCCATAAAAGATTGGCTATTACTAATTTAGATAATTGCTCGGTAGATCAAAATTTCCTCGTTGGTTAGAGTTGCGTTTATCCCCACCTGTATAGTTGCACTGTATTTTAATTAAAAGTACATAATCGAAAGTTACCATGAATCCGCTGGCAGGCGTACTATCCCCCCATATGCTCAAGGAGCTCCGATCAGATCACGCAGGTGAAACTGGCGCAGTTTATATTTACAAAGGGATTATTGCCATCGCAGGCCTTAAAAGACAAGGCCAATTAATTGATTTTGCGAGACAGCATAGCGAAACCGAAAGCGAGCATCTCAGACTGATAGAAGCCATCTTGCCAAAATCGGAATGGAGTAGCCTATTAATTCCATGGCGCATTGCGGGTTGGTTGACTGGAGCTATTCCTGCTCTAGTGAACAGTCGGTCTGTGTACGCGACTATTGAGGCTGTAGAGACTTTTGTGGATTATCACTATCAACAGCAAATTGATTATTTACAGGGGCAAAATATCACGGGCGCACTACCAGAGCTGTTAAAGCGCTGCCAGCAGGATGAATGTCATCACCGTGATCAGGCTGCTCAACTGGCTGGTGGAGACCGAGGTTTTTTGCTACGAGCTTGGTGCTCTTTAATTGGCGCTGGATCGGCAATAGCCGTTTCCTTGGCGCGTAGACTTTAACTATTTTTTTGCATACTAATTCAGTATCAAAGGTAAAAATAATATGATCCAAATACAAATATGGGCTGACTTTGAGTGTCCATACTCTTATTTTCAGACAATTGCTTTATGTAAGCTCAAAGATCAGTATCAAGACAAAATTGATATTGTCTGGAGGGCTTTTGAATTAAGTCCTGTTGAGGAAAAAACTCCACCGTCGCGAACCTATCTTGATAATTTAGAGACAGCTAAGGGCGAGTCAGTTGTTACAGAGGAAAATCTGGATATATTGACGCCTCAATTTTTATCCTACACCTGGCTAGCTCAAGAATGCGTCTACTTTGCGAATGGCCAAGGACTCGCATTGGTTCTTGCACGAAAATTATTCGATGCCTTTTTTCTGCAAGGCCTTGATATTAGCCAGGAAGAAACGGTCGTTGATATCGCTAGCAGCATCGGAATCAATCCCCAACATTTGAGGGCTGCACTCAATGACGGCACATTGACTAAGCACGTCATGCAAGATGAGCAAGAATTCAGAACCTATGGATTTCAGGGGCTACCAGCAATGCTGATTGGCGAGAAGGACTTCTCTCCGAAAAGTTTTATGCCTATCTCTGGCTATCAAACCTGTGAAGAAATCATTCGAGTCCTTCCGAGTAGCGCTTTCAAGTAGGACTGCTAATTTTTATCTTGCTTCGCAAACAAGTCATCATGCCCAATCTCGCAGTGTTGCGATTGGGTGCGACGTTCTTTCCACTGTTCCGCAATATCATGAGTGACTAAGGCAGTTTCTGCAGCAGCCTTAGCAGTACCAGTTGCTAATTCCTGAATTAACAAGGTGTCATCTGGACCCAGTAGCCATGGACTTGTGCCGGTGGTCACCTGAAATCCTCTCTGCTTTAGTAACCGCTCTAAAGCATTGAGTGCTTGGGGTCCTGCAGCAGGGCCAAATCCTTTATCACTACCTTGATGAGCATGAAATGCCTTGAGAATGTCAGTATCCAAAGAATCTGATGGGAGCCATTTTTCACTACCGTTATAGGTTAAAACAGTATAGAGCGGGGTTTGCAATTCTTTACAAAATTGCACTAACCACTCAAGTGCTACCAAATCAAAAAATGCTGCAGCAGTAATTAAATCTGCCGGTTCAGAGAGCGCAGCCTGCAGATCGTTCGCAAGATCTTTTTGTAAGAAATGCACAGTAATTTGACGCTGATTTTTAATTAAGGTGACTGGTGCGATTGTCGAGTTATTAGCAGAATCGTGGCTCTCTGCTTCGTGGAGGATTTGGTCTGCCCAAATACATAGTTTTTGACGGGCAGCATTTAATAGTAGTGTGTCGTAATCAATCAATGTCCACGTTTGATTGTGAGAAATGAGTGGGGCTAGGGCGCGTAAATTAGAGCCGGTACCCGATCCTAAATCGATAATTTGTATTGGATCATTTTTTGACTTTGCTATTTGATGTAAATAGTTAATCACTTGTTTTTGCAAAAGCGTATTTCTTGAGCGGTGGTCTACGCCCTCACGTAAGCTTAGCCAATCAGTTGAAAATGTGTTTGTAGACATATTTGAATTGAATATAAGGAGTGCTGATTATGGACGCTTTAAGCCCAGTTGAATATTGACCATTTCATTAAATTGGCTGCTACTCTGACAAAGAGATTGATAGGTTCCGGTCTCGATAATCCTGCCAGCATCCATCACTAGAATTAGGTTAGCGTTTTTAATAGTACTGAGTCTATGTGCGATCACTAGGGTGGTGCGAGTTCGCATCACTTCACCCATAGCCTTAATAAGGCTTTCTTCAGTAGCGCTATCTAATGCACTTGTGGCCTCATCTAGAACCAGAATCGGCGGATCCTTCAGTAAAGCGCGCGCAATCGACAGACGCTGTCTTTCACCTCCAGACAAAATTCGCCCTCTTTCGCCGATGATAGTGTCAAAACCTTCTACCTGCTTTTCAATAAACTCAAGGGCTTGTGCACGTTGACAGGCTATGCGCATCTCTCCTTCAGTCGCATCTGGCGCACCGACCAGTAAATTCTCAGCAATCGAGCGATTAAATAACAGGGGTTCCTGAAAGACGACGCCAACGTTTCTACGAAGTGCGGATAGATCAAAATTTTTGATATCAATACCATCGATAGTGATCTGTCCAGACTGGGTATCAAAGGCGCGATAGAGTAGGCTCAGCGCGGTAGATTTTCCTGCGCCAGAAGCGCCAACCAGGGCAATGGTCTCGCCTGGATTTGCAGTAAAACTTAAGCTATCAATGGCTTTATGCCGATTATTGTAGGCAAAGCAAACCTCATTAAATTGGATCAAGCCGCTGCATCGCCCTGGATCTATTGCATTCGGAATATTCTGGATGTCTGGTGAGGTATCTAAGACCTCAAAAAACTCTTGTAATCGGGGAGCGTCCGTCGCCAATTTATTGGCAAATGTCACAATTTGCTCTAGTCGACCAATAAAGATGCCTGCAAATGCAATAAAGGTAACGATTTCACCTATGGTGATCAGTGACTGCGAATAAAGCCATGATCCCAAAATAACAATGCAGAGAATGCTTAGGGTTGTGGCAGATTTTGTCAGTACCGTGACAATTGCCCACCATGAAAGGACCGGCAGTTGGGCATTCAGCACTTTCTGGCTAATCCCTTGCAGAGCCTTCACTTCAACCTGAATTCTTGAAAAACTTTGTACTAGTGCAATATTACTCAGAGTATCAGAGGCTAATTCAGCTAAATCTGAATGATGGCTTTCAATTGCTTGCTGCAGATCCTGGGTTTTACGCAAGATGAAATGCGTGAGTAATCCAAAAAATAAACAGAGTCCAATCAGTACCAAAGCCAGTCGCCAATTCATATAGAGCGCTAATGGAATCAATATGATTAAAGAAATAAAGGCGGAAAGATGCTCACGAAAGAAACTCAACCAAAGCCACCAGAGCGTATCTGTTCCCGCAAGCATGATTTTCATCAGTCGGCCGGAGTGAGTTTGAGACTGCTGCTTCAGGGGCATATGTAATACATGCTCAAAATACTCTCCAAAGACTTTGTGTCGTCGGCGATGGGCTAAGCGATCTGAAAACAGAGCAACTAGTGTTGAGGTAGCAATTGTAAAAAAACCAAACAATATCCAAATGAATAACAAAGGCGCGACATCATTCCATAAGGAGCCAGTTTTAGAAGCTTCTGTATTTGCTAGTGTATTGATGACCTTACCGAACAATATCGGTTCAGCAAAAAGAGTAATAGCAAGTGCCAAATTGGCAAACGCTAATGTCCAGGCTAGCCTGCTATCAGAGCCTAGCTTTTTTAATGCACGTGTATATATTTTTACGAGGCTCATTACTGCTTTCGGTCAGTATGGTGATGATGTAGAGCCTTGAGGCGGAGGGGCATTAATTCCTCGGGCGTAGTAATTTCTTCTGGCGAGCATAGGATTTGATATTTCATCATGAGATTGCCCAGCCAGGACTGTGACGTGATCACTGCTAGGGGTATTGACACCAGTAGGCCACCAAAAAATAATAAACCAAAGTAGCTAGCCTCTTGATGGCTAAGATACAGCGTCAAGGCTAAGGCTGCTCCTAATGCGGTATGTGGCCAAAATTGCCTCACTGCATAAGATAAGGTGATGGTATGGTCATCTCTTGCCTGTGTTGACCAGCCCCCTTGACGTCCTAGAGCTAGACTCATCATAAAAATAGTGTGATTCAGCCAGGTTATCGGAGTCATCAATAGAGAAAATAGCGTTTCAAGTATGAGGCTAATGCTAAACCGCCATCGACCACCAAAGCGTTGGGATTCTTTTGCGCTGAGTAGAACATTGAGAGCCCCGGCGATTTTGGGTAGATACCACATCAATAGGGTAAGCCAAATAAAAGTATAAAAATGTACTCTGCTGACAGTTTCTTGAGTGGATGGAAGGGTAGCGATAGAGAGGGTGCAGATCACTATCAGCCCAATCCATGCTGGAGAGCCCAGAAACATAAATATTGCTAAAACAAGCTGCATCCGACTAATGAACTTGAGATTGGGTAGGGTGAGGAGATGGATGTATTGCAGGTTACCTTCGCACCATCTTAAGTCGCGACGAATATATTCTGTAAGAGTTGTTGGATTTTCTTCCCAGCTACTATCTTCATATGGATAAACGCGTACCTCAAAACCTGCGCTGCGCATCATGACAGCCTCGATCAGATCATGGCTCAGTATCTGCTTGGTATGGCCTGCTGCAGTCTGAATTTCGGGTAGCGCGCAAAACTGCATAAACGGAGCAAGGCGAATGATGGCATTGTGACCCCAATAAGGACCAAAATCAGACTGCCACCATGCTGAACCCATCGTGTAGGAGCGCATCCCGAGGCGCATACCGTATTGAAAGAGGCGGGTAAAAGCACTGCTCGATGGCAGGCCAATAACAAGACCTTGCAGAATTCCTAGTTGGGAATTCGATTGCATCATTTGGGCGAGTCTTTTCATTGCTGCTGCCGTCATAAAGCTATCAGCATCCAGCGTGATGGCAAAGTCATGCAATTTTCCATACTGCTGACAAAAGTTGGCAATATTACCGGCTTTATATCCTTCATTACTTTCGCGACAGCGATAGACAATATTTATTTGTTGTCCATACTCTGCATTCAATTTCTCGAACAGCCTACTTTCTGATTTTCGGCTGGCCTCAGAAGTGCTGTCACTCAGGATATAAATATGAAAATATTGTGCAATGTCTGCCTTGATCAAGCTGTCAATCATGATTTGCAGGTTGCGCACTACTCTTGCTGAATCTTCGTTTCGAATACACAGTAAAAGAGCTGTAGAACTATTCAAAGGGCTGTCTTTGCAATCTTGCATATTCAGAGGCAAAACGGTCGCAAGTGGGTTTTTTACTAAAAGACAAATTAAAAAGCCAATAATCGCATTCCAGAAACCAATCACCATCCAGGGTAAGGTAAGCGAAAAAAGGACGATTAATGACCAGAGAATGAGGGCTGGAAAATGCGGTTGTAGAGTCTGATAAAAAAGCCACAGCATTAATGCAGACGTGAGTATAAAAAGTAAACAGAAAATGACTCTACGAATCGATCCTGCTTTTATGGGGCGTTTATTTACCGAGGTATTCAATTTGTCGCAAGCTCACCTATACTATGCAAAATGCACTAGCAGTATAGGGTAGCAAGCACTTTTTCACTTTCCTACTAATGATTTTTACGTGGATCATCCTTTGAACTCAATTGTCAGTCAATCTTTATGGTACGTGGCTCCTGAGCGCACTGAGATTCGCTCAGAAATTCTTGGACCATTACCTGAAAATAATGTTCAGGTGCGCTCTTTATTTAGTGCACTGAGTCGCGGCACAGAATCCCTTGTATACAAAGGTCTGATTCCCGAGAGTGAATACACTCGTATGGGGGCCCCATTTATGGGCGGCAAACTTCCCTTTCCAGTGAAGTATGGGTATTCCAATGTGGGTAGGATCGAGCTTGGCCCCCCTGAATTGATCGGACAGCTGGTATTTAGTTTGATGCCCCACCAATCGGTTTTTCAATCCGATGTCGCTAATGTCCTGGTGATTCCTAAAGAAATCCCAGCGCAACGTGCTGTCTTGGCCGCGAATATGGAAACCGCTTTAAATGCTGTGTGGGACGCATCGCCTGGGCCTGGTGACCGCATTGTGATTGTTGGAGCGGGTGTGCTCGGTTGCTTAGTCGCCTATATATGCGGGCATCTTCCTGGTGCTGAGGTGACGCTAGTTGACATCAATCCTGAGCGTCAAGATATCGCAAAAAAACTGGGTGTTCAGTTTGGCTCCCCAGAATCAGCGCCAAAAGATGGTGATGTGGTGATTCACTGTAGTGCGAGCGCCGCCGGCCTTGCAACTGCAATTGCGTCAGCAGGTGAAGAGGCAACAATTCTAGAGTTGAGTTGGTATGGCTCAAACAAAATGGATGTGTCACTGGGTGGCGCTTTTCATAGTCGCCAATTAAAACTCCAGTCCAGTCAGGTTGGACATATCTCTTCATCTCGCAGACCTCGCTGGAGCCATCGTCGTAGACTCGCTACTGCTCTAGGAATGTTGAGCGACTCCCGTTTGGATTGCCTCCTGACGAAGCCGATCCATTTTGAAGCCTTACCATCAGAACTGCCACAGGTCTTTAGTGCTCGCAGTTCTGCACTGTGCTGTTTGATTCAATATTCATAAGGAAAAATACATGTTTACTGTTGAGGTTCGCGATCACATCATGATTGCCCACTCTTTTAAAGGTGCAGTTTTTGGGCCGGCACAAGCTTTGCACGGCGCAACTTTCATAGTGGATGCGGCTTTTATTTCTGAAGAGCTTGATGAAAATGGCATTGTGATTGACATTGGGTGTGCCTTGGACGTTCTTAAAGCAACTTTAAAACCCTTAAATTACGCCAATCTAGATATCCTTCCGCAATTTAAAGGTGTCAATACAACTACAGAATTTTTAACTAAATATATCTTTGATCAACTCGCTGCAGCAGC
>JBBAQC010000024.1:9672-14776 GCA_040400535.1 Polynucleobacter sp.
CAGATCAACAAGCCAAGCTTCAGAACAGTGAGAAATCAGCGCTTTCCTATGCAGATCACGTGATTGCGAACAGTCCCTTAACGGCCCAAACGCTGACTGAATCATTTGGGGTTGATAGTAAAAAAATCACTATTGTCATTCCAGGAACGCATCGAGTATCTCCTCCCTTGCATCAAGTGAGGACGCGCTTTACAAATCAAGATGAATTTAAATGGCTCTCTGTCGGAAGCATTATTCCACGTAAAGGTTTTGATATCTTGATCAAAGCCCTTGAGCCCTTAAATGCAATGCCATGGAGTTTGTCTATTGTTGGTGATACCACTCGTGATGTAAAAGCGTATTCTGACTTGTTGGATAGCATTACGTTTTTTGATTTACAAGACCGCATTCATATTCATGGCGTTGTCGACGACGTGCGCTTAGATTCTCTTTATCGCGGGGCCGATGGGTTTGTGCTTGCCTCTCTCTTTGAAGGCTACGGTATGGCATATGCAGAGGCACTATCCTATGCACTCCCAGTCATTGGAACTAGTGGCGGTGCAATTATTCAAACCGTTCCAGATTCTGCAGGGATATTGACTCCTTCAGGCGATGTACCAAGCTTGACAGAAGCTTTGAGAATGGTCATGAGCGATCGATCTCAACGCGAGCGGCTGTCTTTGGGTGCTCAAGAAGCCGCTAGTAAACTACCCACTTGGCCTGAATCTGCAAAGATTTTTGCAGATGCCATTCAAACCTATGTTGTTTAGTTAATCAGGTGAATAGAAAGATAGGTAGGTAGTTAAATTAACTTGATTCGTGAAGAGCTGAGATCACAATCAAAAAGTACTTCGCTATCTAGTAGGTGTGTTTGTACCTTTAAGCGAGATGCTTGATCCATGTGTTCAATGGCCTTTAAGTTGAAGCTGGCTCTTCCAGATCCCATCACAATGGGAGCCACAATGATATGAAGGCGATCCAAGCAATTTGCCTGTAAAAAACGGGAGACAGTCTCTGCACCACCCTCAATTAAAATTCTATTCAGCCCCTCTAGGCTTAAGCTTTTTAAGATCGTTGCAGGTTCAATGTGACCCTCAACAGTGGGTAGTGAGATGATTTTTACTCCCTTAGGCGGCTCTAAATTGAGTCCCTCGGCGACAATCCACAGCCTCTTGGCGTCATCATCACTCCAGATGCGTGACTTTGGGTCTAGCCTCCCTTTAGGGTCAATGACTACGCGTGCTGGGTGTTTCCCCTCAACTAATCTGACATTCAGTTGCGGATCATCTGCCATGACAGTACCAACGCCAACCACCACCGCATCTACCAAGGCCCTCAATTGGTGAAGGTGGACAAGGCCTGAGTGGCCATTGATATATCTGGATTGACCAGTAATGGTAGCAATTCGGCCATCCATGGTTTGGCCCAGCTGACCAAGCACCATCATCGAATCAACTGCAGATATTCTGATGGGATCAAAAACGGCTTTGAGGGGTGAATTTGGAAGCGGGTGAGATGAAAAAAATTGGCTCAGAAAAGTAGGCCATTGCTTGATCACCTCAGATTCGAGCTCTATTTTTACATCTTGTGGGTTTGGCTCTAGGATGGTCACGAAGCAGCTTTTTAAGGGTGATAAAGACGGCAAAACTAATTTACCATAAGGTGTAATAATTAGTTTGTGCACACTTTTACCTTATTCATACCATGCTAATGCTTGACCCCCTGATTGAAGTTGACCGAGTTATTTCAGAACTTCGTAGGGGCGGCATGGTTCGGGTAGAGCATTTGGGTGGCAGTATTGTGATGCTGGCAGTAGATGCCTTAAATGCTGATAACTTCAAATTACTATCTCAGTTTGATGCTTCTCCACTGAGTCTAGTCTTAACCGGGACCCGACTCAATGTCTTGGGTATCGATAAATCCGATAGACCGATTAGTGTTTTAACTGGCGCAGATAACTTATCAATTGAGTTGGTTGAATACTTAGCTAATCCATTATCTGTACTCATGAGTCCTCCGAGTCTCGAGGACCTCAATATCAGAGACGCCACTGCATTGGAGGCCTCTTGCATTACGCTTGCCAAATTATCTAGGTTGTTACCAGCTGCGCTAGTGATTAAAGATTTACCTTTGACTGATATTCCAACGGTCAAAGCATCTTTGATTGACGACTATATGAAAAATGCGGCTAACTCACTGACACAAGTCAGTCAGGCTCGCGTACCGCTGGAGAATGCTGAAGATGCTCAGGTGATTGCCTTTCGTCCCCGAGATGGCGGCATAGAGCATCTCGCAATTATCGTCGGCAAGATTGATCCACTAAAGCCGGTATTGGTTCGATTGCATTCAGAATGCTTTACTGGTGATTTAGTAGGATCTTTGCGTTGCGATTGTGGAAGCCAGCTCAGGGGTGCTATTTCAGAAATGTCCAAGTCAGGTAGCGGCATTTTGTTATATCTTGCACAAGAGGGACGTGGCATTGGCCTAGTGAATAAACTTCGGGCTTATCAATTGCAAGATTCAGGGTTTGATACCGTAGACGCTAATCTCCAGCTCGGCTTTGATGCAGATGAGCGAAACTATCTACCCGCTGCTCAAATGCTTCAAATGCTGGGCGTGCAAAAGGTTCGGCTCATGACAAATAACCCTGCAAAAGTAGATTCACTGCAAAGATGTGGCATTGAAGTCTCTGAGAGGGTTTCTCATATTTACCCATCAAACAAACATAATGATCAATATCTTCGCGTCAAAGCGAAAAAAAGCGGCCATTTATTTGAGGTGTAGATTTCAAGAATCAATCAGGTCACGGCAAATTAAGCCACGCTTATTTTTTTCCAGCAAACCAGATTCTCTGAAAAATTCCATCCCGCTTGATGATGAGGTGGTTTAAGGCAGCCATCACATGTAAGAGTGCGATTGCTAGGAGTGTCATTGCCAGCACTCCATGAATCTGGAAAATTTGCTTGGCTATCAATTCACTTTTGGGTATGCCTGGCATCGCTGGCAGCATATAGCCTCCTACGGTAATCAACGCTGGATAGGCTGTAACACCTGCCCAACCCAGCAGGGGTACGATAAACAATAATCCATACAGCGAGTAGTGCACTATCGATGCAGCTTTGATCATCAAAGGGGAGATGCTGTTTGGGTAGGCAGGAGTTTTTGAGCTCAGCTTAAGGATCAATCTCAAGCTCGTGATTAGTAGAACAGTAAAGCCGATCAATTTATGCCACTCATAGAGCGTATTGGTCAGGTTGTCCCATAAATTGGCAGCAGCCCTTTCCGTCATCCAAAAGCCCAAAATTGCCAGAGCGAGGATGGCGCATGCGGTAAACCAATGTATTCCACGAGCTAGGGTTGAATGTCTATTGATCATGGCTTTCCCCGTAATTTGAATGAATTGAGGTTTGAGTCTGAATATTCGTAGAGGGCTTAATTTCTTCCCTAAACAGGTATTTAATTTACATGATTTAATGTCAATAAGATCAATATTTGTTCATTTTTTTGCCTATTTATGCCTCGTCGTAACTCACCAAATCAAATACAGGATTTAGATGATTTAAGTCAGCTCGACAATATCGTCTGTGATAAGCGAAGAGGTCAGCGCTCGACTGCAAAAAAGTCTAGGCGTAACCGCCACTACGAGAAGCAATTTATTCGCAACACTGTAAGCCGATTGCCTCTGACTGAGGCCATCAATTAATCTGCCAGTAAGTTCTTTTTTACTGTCAACACTTCAATAAGGAAAGCCATGTTTAGCCACATTATGTTGGGTGCAAATGATTTGGAAGTCTCAAGAGACTTTTATGATGCAGCCTTAGGCGCATTAGGAGTCAAGCCGGGTAGCCTTAGTCATGGCAAATACTTTTATCGGGGTCCTGGAGGAGTTTTTGCAATTACCAAGCCAATTGATGGTCAGGATGCTACTCATGCTAATGGGGGAACGATTGGCTTTGCTGCTAAATCCCTAGCAGATGTGGATGCGTTTCATGCCATTGGCGTTGCACATGGTGGCAGTTCTTGTGAGGGCGATCCAGGTTATCGCGAGGGCGTAGCTGGCACTATTTATATAGCTTGGTTAAGAGATCCCGCTGGAAATAAGATCTGTGCAATGCATAGGCCTCCTAAAGAATCTGTAGGATGAATTTTCAGCACACTTCAATATTGACTGGGGTATGGCTTAGTTTTGCTCTAATGGCTATGCCAGTCGCCGCGCTGGAGTTTTCTGATATTGCCTCAGAGGGTGAAATTAAGTTCTTGAAAGAGCGCCCTGATCCAGGAGCCTATTCATTTCAGTCTAGAGTAAAAATTACCCCATTAAGCTTAGAGAATGGCAGTGTCGATATTGCAACCTGTCACATTCAGCTCGACCCCATTCGGAAGGTAGTGATTGTTTTTAATCCTGAAAGAGTCCAAGCGATTGCAGTAAAAAGCATGAGTAAGATAGCCGCAGCTGAAATCAAGGGCAATCAAGTGACTTTGACGGATGTTGAGCGGGGCGCCACTGTGTGCATTGATTTAAGATCCCGGGCTTTAGATAAGATCGCAGATTCAACATATCAACTCAATGCAGGTCCACTGATGAGGCGGTATTTTGATGGCTATTTGCCAATGTCAGCGAAACTCAGAGTGGATTGGCCTAAAGATATGTTTACTGTACAAAGTACGCTACCTGAAAAAAAGGAAGGCGTTCAGGTCACTGAAGGTAATGATGGCATGCAACTAGATGTTATTTTTGCAGGAAAAATGACAGCTCAAATAGTATTAAAGAAAATTAATTAATTGATTAATGAGCCTACTCTTATCCTGTGGATGCTTAGGAGTTTTGCAGCCTTCGTTTTGGCGTCAGAATCACTTGAGCCAATAGCGCCAAAATAGCAGCCGGTACCGCGCCAGCTAGCATTAATGCATGATCGTTGACAGCAAGTCCTGCAACGATGCGATCGCCAAACCCGCCAGCACCTACTAGTGCTGCCAGAGTGCAGGTACCAACCCCAATCACTGTTGCCGATGCTAAACCCGCCATGATGATCGGTCGAGAAAACGGCAGCTCGATAGACCGTAGTAATTGCCATTCATTGCAACCCAGAGCTAAGGCGGCTTCTTTTAAATTCGCTGGAACCTC
>JBBAQC010000024.1:14876-18675 GCA_040400535.1 Polynucleobacter sp.
GCCATTCATTGCAACCCAGAGCTAAGGCGGCTTCTTTTAAATTCGCTGGAACCTCGGTCAAGCTGATATGAGTTGCATTGACAATCGGTAACAGCCCATAAAGAAATAAGGCTAAAACCGCTGGTACAGCACCTATTTGATCTAGCAGGGCGATCAAGATAGTCAGTAATGCTAAGGAGGGTATGGTTTGCAGAATACCAGTAGCCCCTAAAATCCAAGCTGAATAGCGAGGACGGCGGTAGGCAAGAATACCTAAAGGAATACCGACCAGCAGGGCCATCGCTGAGGAGATTGCTACCAGCAGAACATGGTCTCGAAGAGCAGTAAAAAAATCTGGGCCAAAAAGTAACTTAATAAATCTCGAGAATTGTGAAACCTCATCTTGAGGATCAGTAGATGAATCTAAAAATGTCCGCGCTACTTTTTCAAAGCTGACACCAGACTCTGCCAATCCATTGAGCTTAGCCATCGTCCCTGAGTCTAGTTTGCCCGCTAAACTTTGCAGCGGTTTCTCATCAAAATTAGAACGCATTAACAGTACTGCGTCGTAGCGCGGGAATACTTTTTTGTCGTCCTCTAACAGGATTAATCCTTTGCGCGCAATCGTCGCATCAGTGGAATAGGCATCCACAATGTCAGCGTCACCACGTACTAGGGCATCGTAGGCTAAGCCATGCTCCAGTACTTTGCCTGCCTTCAATTTCAAATCGTAAGCCTGTTTAAGTGCAGGCCAGCCATCAGCCCGGATCTTAAACTCTGGAGATAACGCAATCCGTAGGGTAGATTGCTGCTCAGTACTGAGGTTTGCAATATCGCTGATACGTTTTAAGCCTAAGGCCTTAGCTTGATCTGCCCTCATGGCCAGTGCATAGGTGTTATTGAACCCGAGTGGTATAGCTACTTTTAAACCTTTTGGCTTAAGCAAAGCATTGAGCTCATCCAGTGATACTTGGGTTTCTGGACGTTTTAATATTTCTCGCAGAATAGTGCCGGTATATTCTGGGTAAACATCAATCTGACCTGTCATGAGCGCTTGAACCACAATCGCAGTATTGCCAAGCCCTTGTCGGTGTATAGCTGGTACTCCTGCATCGCGCAATGTGAGATTCAGCAGCTCTCCCAGTACGTAACTTTCTGTAAAGCGCTTTGATCCGACGACAGTATTTTTTTCCATGGGCTGTGCTAACACGGAGCAGCTGATAGCGACTCCAATGCATAAGCTGAGTTTTATCCAACAATGAAAAATATGTCTACTGAAATACAAGTGAGTTTGACCTTGTTAAGAACACAAGATCTCATCATAAAAGCCTTTGGCCAATCCTGCCCAGCTAGCCAGACTTTAGCCTACGACTCTTGCGTGTGCGCTCATAAAAATCAACTGGCTTGAGTTGTACCCATTTGATAAAAGCCATCAGTTCGTTTTGAAGCTTTAGCTCGGCTATGGTGCTGTATTGACGGGCTAGCTCTGTTTCTGTAAAAAGGGCATGTATTTGCTGATGGCAAATACGATGCAATGCAATAGTTTGACGACCACCATGTGACTTAGGAATGAGGTGATGCAAATCCTTTTGTGACTGGGGAATGCTTCTACCGCAAAGTGGGCAGAGTATTGCCTCCTCCATTTGTGCTGATAGAAGGGTAAATTGAGCCTCTATTTGTTTTTTCTTAATCCGTCCAGTCACAATTGTCTAACCAATCAATTTCAATAGCTTGCTAGGTAAAGTAATCTTGTAATACAGCTACCTACCCTGTAACAGAAGTTTTGGAGAAGGCGAACTATACTCAAAGTATGTTTTTTACTTTACAGGAAACACACTACCAGCGCTCTTACTGGATATCGTTTATTGCGAGTCTGGCGGCGTTAATGTTTGTGTCATCTGCATGGTCACAAGAGGACTGGCGCTTACAAATTCAGTCTTTATCTAATAGTGAGCTGGTATTGCTTGGCGAGCAACACGATGCGCCTGAGCATCAAGAGCTAGCAAGGCTCAGTGTTAAAAGCTTGGCCAGTAAACAGAAACTCTCAGCTTTATTGTTAGAAATGGTTGATAGTGGACTCACTACCGAGGGTCTTCCCATTGCGTCGAGCGAGAGTTTAGTACGGGAGCGCTTGCAGTGGAACGACTCAGGATGGCCTTGGAGTCAATATGGCCCCATTGTGATGCAAGCTGTCCGACTGGGCGTTCCAGTGATCGGTGCTAACTTGCCAAGATCGGACATGGGTGGTGTGATGGCAGATGCTTCTTGGGATAACAAAGTACCCAGTGCTGTACTGAGTGCTCATAGGGAAAGTATGATTCAAGGTCATTGCGGTCTTTTGCCTGCTTCGCAAGTACCTGCAATGGCACGAATCCAAATTGCGCGTGATGCGCGCATGGCTCAAACTGCTCAGCAGCAAATGCGTAAAGGAAAGACTGTGTTGTTACTTGCAGGCGCAGAGCATGTTAAAAAAGATCGCGGCATACCCTTATTACTTGATGCATCTGCCGCTAACAAAGTATCAGTGGTGTGGATGCAAGCTGCTACTAGAGCAAATCAAGACCTTCCATCAGCAGATATACAGTGGTTAACACCCCCGATAGCACCTAAAGACTATTGTGCTGAATTAGCAAAATCAATTAAGTAATAAAAAAGCCCCGCAGAAGCTAGGCTTAGTAGTACTTGGTGGGTCGGGCGAGATTCGAACTCGCGACCAACGGTATTTAGGCCGTAAGTTGCCGCTGCTTAATGAGTTCTGCGGCAGGGATCCGCACTATCTTGCCATTAACTGTGGTCACGATTGCGGTATTGGTTTGGATTGCCAAGTCTATCGCTGCTTTTCTAGCGCGTTTAATAGCGAAGTAGGAGCCTGATATGTCAGGATCTGGTGAATTGAGGATATCTGGAGTTGGAATAATCATTTCTAGCCTTGAGCAATCTTTTCTAATTCCGTTAAATCACCATCAAGCAATACCCATGAGTTTACAGCTTTTTGATACTTTGGGAGATTCTCTAATCCTGCTCGATAGCGCCTACGGATGACTTCTTCAGGAATATTGTGTCCGCCCTGTGCAACTCGCTCTGCTACTCGGGAGATGGCTAATTCAGGAGAGCTTAGGGCAATAAACCAGAGCTTAATTGTGTAGCCCAAGTCTTTCCACTCTTGAATGCGTTGTAGATAATGGGTGCCGGATAACGTGGTTTCAAATGCAAAACTTTCACCTGCTTTGGTGTATTCATCCAACTCATTGAGCATCAAGCGAGCCGCCTTGAATGCAACAGATTCAGGATTAAATGGTGCCAAACCAGCCGCTATAAGATCAGCATTAATAAAACGAAATGTATGAGCTTCTTGCGGTAAGAAGTTTTTGGCAAAAGTAGTTTTACCAGCCCCATTAGGTCCTGCAATGATGATAATTTTTTTATTTATTGCGGACATCATTTGGGTCGATTTGCGGCATAACGTTGTTTGGTTTCTTCCAGTATTTGTCCGATACTCTTGTTGCCAGCAACGTAATCAGTTAGGTTTTGTTCTAATTGCTTAGTTGGAATAATGCCCTCAATCCGAGCAGAAGCTACAGCATTAGAAACGTTGTATTGTCGGGCTTGAGATTGGGTGGCAAACTTAGTTGGCATAGTCCTATTTTAGTGGATTTGGGGCTGTTTCTCTAGTTAAAAAAAGGCCTAAAACAAGGTTTAAAGAGCTATTTTTGAAGGATATCGCAGTCAATAAAAAAGCCCCGCAAAAGCGAGGCTTAGTGATGCTTGGTGGGTCGGGCGAGATTCGAACTCGCGACCAACGGATTAAAAGTCCGCTGCT
>JBBAQC010000025.1:0-5829 GCA_040400535.1 Polynucleobacter sp.
TGTGGCTCCATTGAGTCTGCCGCGCAAGATGATTGCACCTCTATAGGATGGCAAATTGGTAGCAAAGGTTACAACGATTGCTTCAAGGCACGCGTTTATGAACGTAAGCTGGATTACTCCCTTCCTCCCGGCGATAAGCCATCCCCATCAGTCATCTAAATTAGGGTTTACCCTTAATATATTCACTTGAGCTCCGTCAAGGACTTGAGGGCAAAAATAAACCAAAATCAATGGTGAGTTTGGTTTTTCCCCTTACAAAGCGAGAGAGCAGGTTTTCGCCATTTAAGGCATTCTAAAAGCTCGATTACATCATTACTTTGATCGCATTAAACATAGTCGCCAATATGACTAGAAATTAGAGACTGCACAATATGAATCACCCAAAACCCTCTGAAGAAATCAAGGCAATTGCCGTTGCAACTGCAGATGATTTAAGGGAAACCATTCGTCGCAAAAGCAAGCTCAAGGGACGCCAAGCCGATGATATTTCCTTAACAGAGGTGCGTCAGTTAATTGGTGCTGCAGCTGAGCGCCGTGATTTATTAATCGAAAATTTACACAAACTCAATGACGAATACCGCGCTTTGCATGATCGTCATTTGGTTGCCCTCGCGAAAGAAATGAATTTGCCGATGGCTGAAGTGTATGAAGTGGCTACTTTCTATCATCACTTTGAAGTAGTGCGCGGCAATGACCCGGTGGCGGACATCACCTTACGCGTATGCGATGGCATTGCCTGTGAACTCGCTGGCGCACAAAATCTATTAGCAAAGTTACCAGAGATCTTAGGTAACCCCAATATCAAAGTCATTTCTGCTCCTTGCATTGGTCGCTGTGAGCAAGCGCCAGTGGCGGTTGTGCATCAATACCCTGTTTTATTTGCGACTACTGATAAGGTTGCTGCAGCTGTAAAAAACGGGCTGACTACTCAGCCAATGGCAAAAGATAGCGCCGTATTTGATCCTGCAGCTTTAGTTGAAAAAGGTGTCTCTCCTCAAGGTTTGGATCAAGCAATTTCACCTGACTATGTTGGTTACGAGTCTTACCTTGCGCAAGGTGGCTATGCCTTGGCTAAAGAAATTATTTTAGGCAACACAGGAAATTCACGTGATGCAGAGAGCATTATCAAGATCATGGAAAGTTCTGGTCTGCGGGGCCTCGGTGGTGCAGGTTTCCCGGCAGGACGCAAGTGGCGTATTGTCAGAGATCAGCCAGCCCCCAAACTCATGGCAGTGAATATTGACGAAGGTGAGCCCGGTACATTTAAGGATCGCACCTATTTAGAGCGCGATCCCCATCGTTTCTTGGAAGGTTTGTTAATTGCTGCTACTGTAGTTGGCATTGATGCTTGCTACATTTATCTGCGTGATGAGTACCACGGTGCCCGTGAGTTGCTCGAAGTGGAGTTGGCTAAGCTCATAGCAAACCCCCCATTTAAATTGCCACTGATTGAGTTGCGTCGTGGTGCTGGTGCTTATATTTGCGGTGAAGAATCTGCCATGATTGAAAGTATTGAAGGCAAGCGCGGCGAACCCCGTATGCGTCCTCCCTACATTGCTCAAGTGGGATTGTTTGGTCGCCCAACACTGGAGCATAACTTTGAGACTCTGTACTGGGTGCGCGATATTGTTCAGCGTGGCCCAGAATGGTTTAGTTCTTTTGGCCGCCATGATCGTAAAGGCCTACGAAGCTTTAGCGTTAGTGGCCGAGTTAAACATCCGGGTGTGAAATTAGCGCCAGCCGGTATCACCATCCAAGAGTTGATTGATGAGTATTGCGGTGGCATGCAAGATGGCCACACATTCTATGGCTATCTCCCAGGTGGTGCATCTGGCGGTATCTTGCCAGCCACCATGAATGACATTCCACTCGACTTTGATACCTTACAGCCTTATGGATGCTTTATTGGTTCAGCTGCAGTCATGGTGTTTGGTCATCAAGATAAAGCGCGCGATATGGCGCTCAACGTCATGCACTTCTTTGAGCATGAGAGTTGCGGTCAATGTACGCCATGTCGGGTAGGTACTAGCAAGGCTGCGAAGTTAATGCAGTCCAAATCATGGGATCAAGACACGCTTGAGGATTTAGCCACTGTGATGGTGGATGCCTCTATTTGCGGTCTAGGCCAAGCTGCACCCAATCCAATTCGCTGTATTGCAAAATATTTCCCACATGAAGTAGTCTAAATCCAAGGGAAAGACGAGATAAATATGAACGCACCAGTAAACCCCAAAGAGCTAGAGCTACAAACAGTGGAGTTCAAGCTAGATGGGAAAACGATTATTTCCTATGAGGGCGAAACCATTCTTAAGGCCGCTAAGCGCCATGGCATTGATATTCCGCATCTTTGTTTTAAGGATGGCTATCGTGCTGACGGTAACTGCCGAGCTTGCGTTGTAGAGATCAATGGTGAGCGTACTTTGGCACCCAGTTGCTGCCGTAGTGCTACCCCAGGTATGGATGTCAAGGCCAATAGCGAGCGTGCACTCAAGAGTCAAAAGCTAGTGTTAGAGATGTTGTTATCGGATATGCCTGATGAAGGATTTAAGTGGGTAGGCGATAGCAAAGAAGAAGAGCAAAAGAATCAACATGGTGAGCTCAGCACTTGGGCAGCGCGCTTAGATGTCACAGTACGCCCAGAATTAAAGGCATTACGTCGTGACAAAGTGAGTCATGACGTGTCTCACCCGGCAATGGCCGTGAACTTAGATGCATGCATTCAATGTAATCGCTGTGTACGCGCTTGCCGTGAAGAGCAGGTCAATGATGTAATCGGCTATGCAATGCGTGGTGCACACAGCGAGATCGTCTTTGATCTGAATGACCCAATGGGCGATAGTACTTGCGTTGCTTGTGGCGAGTGTGTTCAGGCTTGCCCAACCGGTGCGTTGATGCCTAAAGGTCTTATTGGTTCACAAACAGTGGATCGTAAGGTGGATTCGGTTTGTCCATTTTGTGGCGTCGGTTGCCAAATTACCTACAACGTTAAAGATGAAAAAATTGTTAGCGTAGAGGGTCGTGATGGCCCAGCCAATCACAATCGTCTTTGCGTCAAAGGTCGCTTTGGTATGGACTACATCCATAACCCACAGCGCTTAACAAAGCCGCTCATTCGTAAAGCAGGCGTTGCTAAAGATGAAGCTTTATTAGAAGGCAAACAAGATTGGTCCGACATTTTCCGTGAAGCAACATGGGAAGAGGCGCTAGAAGTTGCTGGCGGTGGTTTGAAGAAGCTTAAGGATCAATACGGTAATAAGGTATTGGCTGGATTTGGTTCTGCAAAAGGCAGTAACGAAGAGGCTTACTTATTCCAAAAACTGGTACGTACTGGTTTCGGTAGTAATAACGTCGACCATTGCACCCGTCTTTGCCATGCATCATCAGTTGCTGCGCTTCTAGAAGGCGTAGGCTCTGGTGCGGTAAGTAATCAAGTAAACGATGTTGAGCATTCCAGTCTTATTTTCTTGATCGGCTCAAATCCAACAGCAAACCATCCTGTTGCTGCGACCTGGTTCAAGAATGCTGCTAAACGAGGTGCGAAAATTGTATTGTGTGATCCGCGTGCGACCGATATCAGTAAGCATGCTTGGCGCACCATGCAGTTCAAGCCCGATACTGATGTGGCGATGCTCAATGCCATGATCTTCACAGTAATTGAAGAGGGCTTGGTAGATAAAGACTTTATTGAGAACCGCTCCAATAATTTTGAAGCACTCAAAGAAAATATCAAGGGCTATAGTCCTGAAGCCATGGCGCCAATCTGCGGTATTCCAGCAGAGACCTTGCGTGAAGTGGCTAGAGAATTTGCTACCACCAAGTCAGCCATGATTTTGTGGGGTATGGGCATTAGTCAGCACGTTCACGGTACTGACAACGCCCGTTGCTTAATTGCCTTGGCGAGTATTACTGGTCAAATTGGTAAGCCTGGTTCTGGCTTGCACCCACTGCGTGGACAAAACAACGTGCAGGGCGCGAGTGACGCAGGATTAATCCCGATGATGTTCCCGAACTACCAACGGGTTGACAATCCAGAAGCGCATGCCTGGTTTGAGAAATTCTGGGATACCCCACTAGACAAGAAGCCGGGCTATACCGTAGTGGAGATCATGCATAAGATCACTGCACAAGATAGTGATCCGGACAAGATTCGTGGCATGTATGTCGAGGGCGAGAACCCTGCGATGAGTGACCCTGATTTGAATCATGCACGTCATGCTTTAGCCGCCTTAGATCTATTGGTCGTACAAGATATCTTCATGACTGAGACTGCGCTCCTAGCAGACGTGGTATTGCCAGCAAGCGCATGGCCTGAGAAGGTTGGTACTGCCAGTAATACCGATCGTATGGTTCAGATGGGTAAGAAAGCAATTAACCCTCCGGGAGATGCTAAGCCTGATTTGTGGATCATTCAGCAAATTGCGAAGCGCATGGGCCTGAACTGGAACTATCAAGGTGCTGATGACGGTGTTGCAGAGATTTATGACGAGATGCGCCAAGCAATGCATGCAGCCATTAGCGGTATTACCTGGGAGCGTTTAGAAAAAGAGTCTAGTGTGACTTACCCCTGCTTATCCGCTGAAGATCCAGGTCGCCCCATTGTGTTTGATGACAAGTTTGATACTAAAGATGGCAGAGTGAAGTTAGTGCCAGCCGATATCATTCCTGCGAATGAGCGCCCAGATGCGGAGTATCCATTTGTGCTGATTACAGGCCGTCAGTTAGAGCATTGGCACACCGGCAGTATGACCCGCCGTGCAACCGTCTTGGATGCCATTGAGCCGATGGCGACTGTATCGATGCATGGTGAAGATATGAGCCAGTTAGGCGTATCTGCTGGCGATGTTATTACCGTTCAATCTCGTCGTGGCGAAGTGGCAATCCACGTTCGTCGAGATGATGGAACCCCAACTGGTGTGATCTTTATTCCGTTTGCATACTATGAAGCTGCAGCCAACTTAATTACCAACTCTGCCCTAGATCCATTTGGCAAGATTCCGGAGTTCAAGTACTGCGCCGTTAAGCTCGCCAAAGGTGGTCAGGCTGCTGCAGTAATGGGTTATGGAACTAATGATCCGAAGCGACAGAAGGCTGAATCGACCCACTGAGCATGATTTCAGTTGAGAAATGGCCGCCTTTGGGCGGTTTTTTCTTATGAAATGACCATGCTTTCTATGTTGCTACTTTTGTAGTAAAATAGTGTGAACGGGGGATTTTTGATGGGCATGCCAGTCAGAATTGACGAAAATCTATATGAAGCAGCAAAGTCTGAGGCTAAGTCTGAGCATCGGACTATTGCTGGCCAGCTTGAGTTTTGGGCTACGGTAGGTAGAGCTGCAATTGATAATCCTGACCTTCCAATTTCATTTATTACCGCCTCTTTGGCATCGCTATCAGAGCCGAGGGCAGATGCTACCCCATTCATCCCTCGCTCTAAGAAGGTTTGATGGCGCATTCAGTTATTCAAACGCGCCGATTCGCCAGACAATACAAAAAGCTAAATGACAATATCGCCAAGGATGTAGATGAAGCTGTAGGAATGATTTCAAATGAACCTTCAATTGGCGAAAAAAAGAAGGGTGATTTAGCTGCATTATTGGTGTACAAGTTCAAAAGTAATGACCAACTCTATTTACTTGGCTACTCGCTTGATGACGGCTTGAGGTTGATATATCTAGAGGCGATCGGATCGCATGAAAATTTCTATCGAGACATCAAGAGATAGTCAACACAAGATTCCATTGCCCTTTAGAATTGACTTTCTATGGCTAGTTCAAAACCCCAAACCCCACCATCCGATACCAAAGCAGAATTACCTGTCCTGATTATTGG
>JBBAQC010000025.1:5929-8662 GCA_040400535.1 Polynucleobacter sp.
TGGATTGCTTTAGATCTGATTACGAATCGCCACCTAGATGCGAAGACGCAACGCACTAAGCCAAATCGCTGTTACGGCGTATATGCCCTTGATATTAAAAATAATCATGTAGAAACGATTGCAGCCAAGTCAGTAGTGTTGGCTACGGGTGGTGTTGGCAAGGTGTACAAATACACTAGTAACCCTGACACCGCCACTGGCGATGGTATCGCTATGGCCTGGCGCGCTGGTTGCCGTGTCGGTAATATGGAATTTATTCAGTTTCATCCGACATGTTTGTATCACCCCAGCGATAGAACCTTTTTAATTACTGAGGCAATGCGTGGTGAGGGCGGTTTACTCAAGCTGCCTAACGGTAATCGTTTTATGCCCGAGCATGATGAGCGCAATGAGTTAGCGCCGCGCGATATTGTGGCTAGAGCAATCGACTTTGAAATGAAAAAGCATGGTCTCGATTACGTCCATCTCGATGCCACCCATTTAGGCGAAGCTTTTATTCAAGAGCATTTCCCAATGATCTATGCGCGCTGCTTGAGTTTGGGGCTAGACATTACTAAAGAGCCTATTCCAGTTGTGCCAGCAGCGCATTACACCTGTGGTGGCGTAGTGACTGACCTCAAGGGGCGTACTGATTTACCTGGGCTATATGCAGTAGGTGAAGCTACCTATACTGGTTTACATGGCGCCAATCGCTTGGCAAGTAATTCATTATTGGAATGCATTGTTATTGGTAAATCAGCTGCTGCAGATATCTCTGCAATGAAAACACCAGCAATGCCTAATTTACCTTTATGGGACGAGAGTCAGGTTGAGGATGCGGATGAGCAGGTAGTAATTGCCCATAACTGGGATGAGCTACGTTCATTGATGTGGAATTACGTCGGTATCGTGAGAACCAATCGAAGGTTAGAGCGTGCACTACACCGCATCAAACTTCTCAGATACGAAGTACAGGAGTATTACGCGAACTTTAAAGTAACGCGAGATCTGATTGAATTACGTAACTTACTTGAGTGTGCCGAGTTGATTGTGAGGTCAGCACTCATGCGTAGAGAGAGTAGGGGATTACATTACAGCCGCGATTACCCAGGGACTTGGGCGGTCTCTTACCCAACAATCTTGACCCCACAGGCAGAAGGTACTTCAGAAAACCCTGAGACCTAAGAAAATTAAAGATCACCTTTCAATACAGCATCTTTAATACATTATTTCTTGATAGCGGGTGCAGCATGAAGGCTTAAGCCTAGCCTAGTAATAACTTTAAGTATGGTGTCAAAGCCTGGGCTTCTCTCTAGTTAGCCCTGAATCTTTACCAACTTGAGTTATCCCTTTTGCTCTTGTAATATCACCCAGTGCTTGAGCGATAAAAGCGGCATCACCATTTGCTTCATCAATGCAAGCTTCTAGGTAGGCAGCCATTTCATTTGGTGTGCGAAGATGCTCAGCTACATCATATGGAGTTGCGATTGTTTTTTTCATAATAGTTATTTATAAATTTCCCGCTAAAGGTTGAGCTAGTTTGAGATCCTTGGCTTGTGTTTTTTTATCTCCGCCCAATAAAAGAATGGTGAGTTTCTGGCCATGTTTGGTGTAGTAAACCCGGTAACCAGGACTAAAATCTATCTTCATCTCGAATAATTTTTCACCCACAGACTCAGTATTGCCTGGATTTCCTTCGGATAGATTTTTGATTCTTGCCTATATGGTGATTGGATTATAAGAATCTCATCGAGAAATCCACTGCCTTAATATCTTTAGTCAGCTTTCCAAGAGAGATGCGATCAACACCAGTAGCAGCAATCGCACGCATCTGATCTAAGTCGATGCCACCGGAAGCCTCCAATAAGGCGCGGCCATTGGTAAAGGTAACAGCTTCTTTCATTTGCTCAGTGGTGAAGTTATCGATCAAGATACTTTTTGCACCAGCATCCAAAGCCTCTTTCAATTCAGTCAAGTTTTCTACTTCTACCTGAATATCCACCCCAGAATTTAGTGCCTGCGCAGCTTTAATGGCGGCAGCAACACCGCCTGTAGCAGCAATATGATTCTCTTTAATCAAGATGCCATGCCAAAGTGCAAGACGTTGGTTTTGACCACCACCAATACGCACTGCGTATTTCTGCGCCTGACGTAAGCCCGGAATCGTTTTGCGGGTATCGAGTACCGCACAACCTTTAGGGTTTGGGCTGACACCGGCAATGGCATCAACGTGTTGACGAGCAATGCTTGCAGTCCACGACAATGTTTGTAAGAAATTAATACAGGGACGTTCAGCAGAGAGTAGGGCGCGAGAGTTGGCTTCAATATCGCAAACCTTGGTATCGGGCTGCATCAAGTCGCCCTCCAGGTAGTACCAAGTCACTTTTGCTGCAGGATCTAGTTTCTTGAGCGTGCCTTCAAACCAATCTACTCCACACAAAACAGCTTCTTGACGAACGATTAGTTGTGCATGCACAGGTTTGCTGGGAACTAATTGCGCAGTCCAATCACACTTGCCAATATCCTCCATCAGCGCATCAGCAATATTGCGTTGGCGTGCCTGCTCTAAGGTTTCGTTGTAATCAAACATACGGATGCAGTCAAAAGGTTAAATTAGGCAGCGCCAATATTCTTTACAAAGCCATGCTGGGCTTTGGCAAGCAGGTCGGGATGATTTTGGGTGAAGTCGAGCATGCGCTCGATGCAGCCTAGCGCTTTAACTCGAATATCTTCCTTAATGAAGATTTCACCAGA
>JBBAQC010000025.1:8762-17148 GCA_040400535.1 Polynucleobacter sp.
GGATGTGCTGCCATCAACATTTCTAATTCAGCGGCTTTGAATTCGTCATGAACAATACAGGCGCCATTCCATAGCAACATATCAGCACCAGTCTGCTCTTGAATATAGCGACCCAAGTGACGATCAGGTGCCCACAGAATTTTCTTCCCCTCCACTTTGAGTTGGTGGACGATCGCCAAAGCGCAAGAGCTCGTTACCATCCAATCCGCTTGTGCTTTAACAGCAGCACTCGTATTGGCATAGACAACTACAGTGCGATCAGGGTGCAGAGCTCTAAATGTAGCAAAGCTAGCGGCATCACAACCTAAGTCTAAAGAGCAGGTTGCCTCTAAATCTGGCATAAAGACACGCTTCTGTGGACTCAGAATCTTGGCAGACTCCCCCATAAAGCGCACACCAGCCACAATGAGATTCTTGGCAGGGTGATTTTTGCCAAAGCGAGCCATTTCTAGGGAGTCGGCTACAAAACCGCCAGTCTCCATAGCCAGATCCTGAATATCACCATCTACATAGTAGTGAGCTACCAGTGCAGTATCTTTCTCAATCAGCAATTGCTTAATGCGGGCAATGACAGTAGCTTTCTCAGTGCCATGAAGTTGTGGGGGTGTTTTGGCCCAAGCTTGGGCAGTGCAGGTGGCTCCGGCAGCATTTTGCTGGGGGTAGTCAAAGGCAATCGGCATACTAACAGTTGAAGTCATAGCTAATTTTAACTTAGCAGAGCCTATTCTTGGGGGGGTCCTTGGGCTATCGCCTCTTTAAGGCTTTGGCCTAGATATTGATTGGGCAATATAAAAGGTAGTAGGATCTACGTGTATGAAATTCGCCAATGAAACCCTCTTTTTAGTTTTTTCCTTGGTATTGAGCGGGCTGTTTATTTCAGCAATGCCTTACTTTCGTAAGCGTAAAGTAAGCAACTTCAACAATATTTGGCTGCTCGCCCTTGGGCTCAATATCTTTGCCTTTTTATGCTTTGCCTCTGCATCTACGATTTCCCCATTTTTACTGACAATCGCAAATACCTCTTTTTTCGCTGGATATTTTTTCCTCGGCCTATTCTCTCGAGCTATTAATCAGCGATCAACTCAATTTTTAGCTCGAATATCACCATTCTTGTTTTTAGTTTTTGCCTGCGTATTTGAATACATAAGGCAGTCCAGCACATTCCAGGTGAGAGTTTTTTTTGTAGTTTCTATGTTGATCGCCTGTCTAGTTTGGATATTGATTGAACTTTACTTTGCACGTAAAAATAATCGGCATATCCAGCTTGATTTTTTAATGTTCACGACATTTGCTGAATTGGTGCTTGGAGTAATTCGATTATGGCTAGTGCTTTCCAATGCAAGCATCGGAAATATTAATTTATACGAAGAGCCTTTTGTAATCTCTCTGGCCAGGTGGCTGGCGGTTTCATTTACCGTTTTATCTTACGTTTCGATCCTGGGATTCTGGGCTGAAAGCTTAAGCCAAGAAAATTCTAAAAATGTAGAAGACAACATCAGAATTAAAAACTTATTGAAGGAACGTGAATCTTTAATTGCCAATTTATTAAAGGCTAATAAGACAGCAGCAACAGGCGCCTTATCGGCATCCATTGCCCATGAGTTAAATCAGCCTTTAGGTGCCTCTAAGCTTAACATTCAATTTTTGAGAAGAAAGTTTGAAGTGGGCGCATTCAGTCCTGAAATTGCAAAAGAGGTATTGGATGCTTTGGAGTCAGATAACAATAGAGCGGCAACGATTGTGCGATCCCTTAGATCCATGTTTGCGGAGAATAAACCGCAGCCTGACAAATGTAATCTTGCTGACTCGATATCGAATGTATTCGATGTCATCAAGCCGGAATTAAAGTCTAAAAATATTCAGCCTCACTTAAAGATAGAGGAGGGGCTTTTTGTCAGGATTAGCCCCAATGAGATTGAGCAGGTGATTCTTAACCTACTAAATAATGCTATTCAATCTTTAGAGAGCACCAAGGTATCCTCGCGCTCCATCGAGATTGAGGCTCAAATAGATGGGGACTCTGTGCTCTTCAGTATTCGCGATACCGGCGCAGGTATTCCGGCAGAATTTAAACAAAACTTATTTGAGTTACTCAGCACTACCAAGCAAACTGGCATGGGTCTTGGCTTATGGCTCTGCAAGCATATTGTTACCCGTTATGAGGGTTCTATTTGGTACGAGGATGTTGCTGGTGGTGGCGCGCAGTTTCATGTCAGACTACCAAAAGCCATCTAATTTCGAGCAAGAGGCAATGCAGATAGATCCCAGCAATCAGGGCGCCCTCCAGGCTGACACCTATCAACCGGCATCTAACTATCCCTTGGGAGCTGACCCCCTCTTAGTAATGGATGTCAAATGCACCCCTGAAAAACAAGGTTTAGAAGATGGCGTACCACTAGACCTGGTTTTACCAGGTGGCGCCAATATCAACGTCAAGATGGCAGGATCGACTTTGCAGACCATGAGTATCTTATTAAATCAGCTACGTGAGCACGCAGCGTGGGGTGAAGTGCCCTCCGTTAGTGAAGTGGCTATTCAGGCTGAAGATAAAAATAAATCGAGCAATAAGCCCTTAGTGCATTAATAATTTAATTTAAGCTTAATTCAAAATATGAAATTAAAAGGTTCTCCACTGATCCAGCGGGAGACCTTCTAATTTGGTAATTTTGTTGTATTCCGCGATGTAATTCTCGCTAAAAATTTCCTCGGATTCAAGCTCAGATACATCATTAGGCATAGATTCAGATGTATCTTATTCCGCTGGAATTTAAAACGGTAATTTCGCTTCCGGCTTAGCAGCCAACAACACCGCCTTAAACTCTGCCTGAATACGCTGGATAGCCTCTTCACTATCCGCCTCAAAACGCATTACTACCACTGGAGTGGTATTGGATGGTCTTGCTAGCCCAAAGCCATCCGCATACTCCACACGCACACCATCAATCGTATTAATGGATTCTGATGTTGGGAACTTGGCATTGGCTTTAACGGTTTCGAGTAGGGTGAATGGTTCACCTTCAGCACAAGCGAGTTGCAACTCTGGAGTGCAGATGGCATTGGGCAAGTTATTGAGGGTGTCGCTCGGATTCTTTTCCTTGCTGAGGATCTCTAACAAGCGTGCGCCGGTATAAAGGCCATCATCAAAACCAAACCAACGATCCTTAAAGAAGATATGACCGCTCATCTCACCAGCAAGCGGGGCGCCAGTTTCTTTGAGCTTGGCTTTGACTAAAGAATGACCTGTTTTCCACATGATGGGTTCGCCACCATGCTCTTTGACGTAGGTTGCTAGATTGCGAGTGCATTTGACATCATAAATGATCTGCCCGCCAGGATTACGGGAGAGAACATCTTTGGCAAAGAGCATCATTTGACGGTCCGGGAAAATCACCTGACCATCTTTAGTGACCACACCTAAACGATCGGCATCGCCATCAAAAGCAAGGCCTAATTCATTATCGGTAGTCTGGAGATTCTTAATCAGGTCTTGCAAGTTTTCAATATGGGCTGGATCAGGATGGTGGTTAGGGAAATGACCATCGACTTCACAGAACAACTCTTGAACTTCACAACCAAGGGCTCTAAATAATTTGCCAGCAAACGCACCACCCACACCATTACCGCAATCCACAGCAATCTTCATAGACCGAGCAATCTTGATATCGCCAACAATGTAGTTGAGGTACATCGGAAAAACATCAAAGGTGCTTCGACTTCCTTGTCCGTTAGCAAACTTCTTAGCTTCAATGCGTTTACGCAAATCCTGAATCTTTTCACCATAAATCGCAGCTGTACCCAAAACCATTTTGAATCCGTTGTAATTCGGGGGATTATGGCTGCCGGTAATCATGATGCCGGACTTGGGTGTCTTGCCATTAATGGTGTGATTAGCCGCAAAGTAGACCATGGGTGTAGCGACCATGCCAAGATCAATCACATTAATACCAGTAGAAAGCAGACCTTCTGTCAAAGCCTCAATCAAGCTAGGGCCAGATAGGCGACCATCGCGACCGATGACGATATCGGTCTCACCAAGCTCGAGCATCTCCGTACCAAACGCTTGGCCAATTAGTTTGGCAATCGAGGGATCTAAGGTCTCATCAATAATGCCGCGGATGTCATACGCTTTAAAAATTGAAGGGGATAGTTGCACGGTTAATCCAGTATTAAATAATTATTCTGCGTTGAAAATCTCATTACCAGTCATTGGGGTAGCCATCAGCTCGTCACCATGCAGGTGAATATCAAAACGTTCAAGTTTTTGACTTAAGACAATTGAAATCACACTCAAATTGCTCGAGCCCTTGACAGTAGAGCGTGTCACCTTATTTTCTTCACTTGCCATAATTATGAATTCCAACGAATGTGAATCAGAGATTAAGAATTCAATAGATTAATACGAGCAGCAGTCACAGCGTCAATATCTACGCTGGCAGCAATATTGTTCTGATTGCTGGCGAGGGCTTTCTCAATCGGCTTGGCCAATACTTTGCCGTACTCGACACCAGGTTGGTCGAAGCTATTGATATTCCACAAAGCCCCCAATGTCGCAGTACGGTTCTCGTAGAGAGCAAGCAGGGCGCCAAGATAAAACGCATTCAGTTTAGGCAGCAACAAGAGATTACTCGGTCGCTTACCTGGATATACATCATTCGGGTTGCTAGCAGTTTTGCCATTTGCTAATGCCTGCGCTTGCGCCAAGCAATTGGAGAGCAGAATGCGGTGATGTGCCACAGCCTCAGGTCGATCACTCATCGGCTCACGCACGGCGATGAAATCAATTGGAATGATCTCCGTGCCCTGATGAAAGAGCTGGAAGTAGGAGTGCTGCGCATTACTACCAGTACTACCAAATACCACAGGAGAAGAATGCTTCACTGGCTTGCCATCACGATCCACACTCTTGCCATTGCTCTCCATATCGAGCTGTTGCAACCACTTCGGAAACCAATCTAGAGCATCTGCATACGGAATGGCAGCATAAGCCTTGATGCCATGTTTCTCTTGCTGATACAGCAAGGAGAGTGCCATGATGACAGGCAGATTTTCTTCAAGAGGTGCATTCTTAAAATGCAAATCCATCGCTTCGGCACCAGCTAAAAACTGTTGGAATGTCTCAAAGCCATATTGCAAAGCAATCGGTAAACCTACTGCCGACCATACAGAGTAGCGACCACCCACCCAATCCCAGAAAGGGAAAATATGATCTTCGTTGACACCAAACTCTTTGGCGGCAGGGATGTTAGCAGTTACGGCATATAGGGCATGCTCAATTTGACTATGAGTGCAACCGCTGTCTTTAAGCCAAGCAACAACGGCCTTGGCATTCATCGAAGTTTCAAGAGTCGTAAATGACTTTGAGACCACAATCATGCGAGTGCTATGGGGTTGAGCATGTGCCAAGATACGTGCCAACTCAGCAGTATCGATATTGGCCAAGAAATGCATGCGCATGCCACGGCTTTCAATTCCGGGAACATGGGCTAATGCTTCGATTGCTAGGCGCGGGCCAAAATCGGAACCCCCAATACCAATGTGGATGACATCAGTCACGCCAAGCCATTTATTGCATAGTGCATCAATCCGATGCCAAACCTCAGATACTGCTGGCATGACATCTTTGCCATCGATTATTACTGGTGTTTTGCTTAAATTGCGCAGTGCAGAGTGAAGGGCAGGGCGATCTTCGCTATTATTAATGTGCTTGCCTGCAAACATGTCCACAATGAACTGCTCCAGATGACGCTGACGAGCAGAAGCAAAGAGCTTTTTCCAGTTAGCCGCATCAATTCCTTGATAGGCGGTGTCGAGCACCACATCATGGGTAGAGTAAGCACTTTGGTTGGCTGATTGGGCTTGCGCTGTCATGGTTAGATTTTATCAATAAGGAGATCGAAATCTCTTAAATACGCTCAAAATGTTACGATTTAACGTAGATAGGTACATTGATACCAGTATCGTCATTATTAACTCAGATGTTAAAGCTATAAATATCAGTAGAAAGATGCTAAATGGAGCAGGTTGATTGCGTAGTTGTAGGCGCTGGAGTAGTTGGTTTAGCAGTTGCTCGCGAGATGGCATTGCAAGGCCGAGAAACCATCTTGCTCGAGCGTGAAGCTTCTTTTGGAACCATCAGTAGTGCACGCAATAGTGAAGTCATTCACGCTGGAATCTATTACCCAAAAGATTCTCTCAAGGCCAAGCTTTGCGTCCAAGGTAACCGACTCTTATATGAATACTGCCGCAGTCATCAAGTGAGCACGCAAGCCTACGGTAAGTTAATCGTTGCTGCAGACGCTAGTCAATTAAATGATTTACAGGCTATTTTGTATAAGGCTCAAAACAATCAAGTGCCTGATATCAAGATGATTTCAGGAGCGCAAGCCAAGGCTTTGGAGCCAGAGCTACGGTGCGAGGCTGCAGTGCTCTCCAGTTCAACGGGTGTAGTTGATAGTCACGGGTTAATGCTGTCACTACTGGGTGGCTTTGAAGATGCAGGCGGTATGGTGGCTTATCAATCACCTTTACTCGGCGCTAAGCCAATTGGTCATCATGCTGAAAGTGGCTTTGAACTCACCATTGGCGGTGCTGATGGCATGACTATTCAGACCAAGTTGTTAATTAATTGCGCAGGACTCAGCGCTCCAGCACTAGCTCAAAAAATTGAAGGTCTCTCGAAAGATTTAATACCCAAAGCCTACTTTGCAAAAGGTAATTACTTCTCCTTATCTGGCAAATCTCCATTCAGCCATTTAATATATCCCATCCCTGAACCAGGCGGACTAGGTGTTCACTTGACCCTTGATATGGGTGGTCAGGCGAAGTTTGGTCCAGACGTGGAGTGGTTGGATATCGACGATGAAAGTCAGATTAACTACACAGTGGATCAAGGGCGGGGAGATAGCTTTTATGCCGCTGTCAGAAAATATTGGCCCGGCCTAAAAGATGACTCTCTACAAGCCGATTACTCGGGCGTCAGGGCCAAAATCGTCCCGCCAAATGCCCCGGCAGGAGACTTTTACTTTGAAGGGCCCCGGCAGCATCAGCTTCAAGGCTTATTTAACCTGTATGGCTTTGAGTCTCCTGGACTTACCTCTTGTTTAGCAATTGCAGAGCATCTAGAAGTTTTGATTAAAGAGTCTAAATAAATTAATCTAATGCACGGAACCAAATGGATTTAGTAACTTAACCTTAAAGCGTTTGAAGTCCTTTGTATTTCTAGTAACTACTGTAAGTTTCTTTTCAATGGCTGTGGCTGCAATCATTGCATCTTCTCGTACTGTATTTGATTGAGAATGCATCAGTTTTGCCCATAAACTAAAGGCCGCTCCACTCATAGCTAAAACATTGTGATTCTTGAGAATATCTTCTAACCAAGCCTCAAGAGAGGCTGCTTTATTTTGATCTTGTTCTCTTGTTAGTTCTATCCCGGTCTGAATTTCTCCAATAGATACGGCAGAAATATAGAGGTCCTCATCTGCTACGGTACTAAGCCATTCTAAAACCGCACCATGAGGCTTTGATTTGCGTAATTCGGAGATGACATTGGTATCTAGTAGGTACATATTGGCAATTAAAGTTTGATGGGTTTACGAGCTAAACCTTGCCCGCGCTTTGGCAGAATCAAATCTCCCTTTGCCTCCTCGGAGAGAAGAAGTGATTTAAGAGATGGTTTTGCTAGCTGCTTCAATGTTTTCCACTCCTTAATAGTGATTAGAACGGCTGTCTCATGCCCTCTTTTTGTAACTACCTGAGGCCCTTGTTTAAGACAGGCGTTTAATAATTCGCTAAATTTAGCCTTAGCGTCTTGTACCGCCCAATGGTTATTCGTCATTTTTTCTCCTGACTAGATATCTGACTAGTTTATCAGGGTGTCAACAATAAATAAAGGGCGCTACAGGATATTAGAGCGGTGCGAGTGGAGAAATAAAGTAGGGCCTATTTGAGTTTTACGTAGAGCACTTCTGAATTCCTTATAATCTAGGACTCAAATCGCAAAGGAAGAGTGGCAGAGCGGTTGAATGCACCAGTCTTGAAAACTGGCGAGGATGAAAGTCCTCCGTGAGTTCGAATCTCACCTCTTCCGCCATATACGACAGCAGAGCCCATAACCACGGGGCTCTTTGTTTTTGGGGCTCATCTACCCACCGCTCTACCCACCACACAAACAGCGTCTCAATTTGGGCGTAATTTGATCCCTCTAGGTTATGTATTTGCGAGCTACGTTCAGCAAGGTATTCATAGACATCAAAAGAGCGTAGATTCTCGGCGCCACTGATGGTTGGGACATCGCCGTGATACAGAAAGTCAGCAACTAGCTGGTCAGCACTTTCAGCTACATTTCCGCGAGAATTCAAAAAATCATCAACTACCTTTTTGCAGCTAT
>JBBAQC010000026.1:0-16491 GCA_040400535.1 Polynucleobacter sp.
CAAGAGTAAATTAGTAAGACCATATTGATCGACAATACCGTAAACAATAATGATAAAAGCACCGGCTGGCCCGCCAATCTGAACTCGACTTCCACCTAATGCGGCAACAAGTCCGCCAGCAATAATTGCAGTGAAGATGCCTGCTTCTGGCGTAAGTCCACTGGCAATCGCAAATGCCATGGCTAAAGGTAATGCAAGCACACCCACCGTAATGCCTGCCAAAACATCTTTGCTAAAAAGGGTGCCGTTGTAATTCCGAAAGGAGTCGAGGAGTTTTGGCCGAAAGAAACTCATTAGCAAGAGGTTTTAAGCAATCTTGCTGCCAACCCAATAAGCTATGGTGGCGGAGATTGCAGTTAGTGCAGATCCCCAAACGATATCAATCAAGGCTAATCGAACTGGAAAGTCACGAATGACAGCAAGATTTGTCAGATCGTAAGTCATGTAGCAAAAAAAGCCAAACAGGGCGCCATATTGCGCGGCGTAAAGCCAGGACTGTTTTGCCACCGCTGGAACGATGACAAAAATTGTTGCACCGAGTGCGTAGAAAAGATAAAAGCCTAAAGCAGCCAATAATTTAGGTTCGCTAGCCATGAGCGAGCCCATCTCATCGCGATAAAGACTTTTAGCAATACCCAGTAGCCAAATTAAATCAATGACAATGAGTGTTAGAAGGAATGAAAGATACACCGCTAAGTACTTAATCACTGAAGTTTCCTTTTTTACTTTTACGAGCTAATAATTAGGATTATGATGGAATAGAAGTCGATCAGGTTCAATTTAATAGGAGTCAATATGTTTAAGCACTTATTAGTACCAGTGGATGGTTCGGATGTCAGTAAAAAGTCCTTAAAGAAGGTTGCAGACCTTGCCAAAGCTGACAATGCTGCTGTGACCTTAGTATATGTCTCCGATCCAATGCCGCCGATGATCTACTCGGATAGTTCAATGGGTTACGGTATTTCTCAAAAAGATCATCAAAAGGTTTGTGCTGCCTATGCCGCCGATGTCTTTAAAAAAGCTACCCTTGCATTAGGAGTTGGTATCAAAGCTAAGACCTTACACATTTCTGATAGTAATTTATCTGAAGGCATTTTAGAGGGCGCGAAGAAGGCCAAGGCCGACGTGATTGTGATGGCCTCACATAAGCGCACGGGCATCAAGAGTTTGTTGTTAGGCAGTGAGACTCATGAGGTGATTGTGAATTCTAAATTACCAGTATTAGTCCTTGGCTAATATTTTCAGGATCTAACAATCGAGAGATCCTTTGGGATCTCTTTTTTATGCTGTATTTTTAATCTTTAAGAGGCGTACCCAGCAACAAGATCTCTCTGGTCAGCAGTCCACTATCACCACCTCGCATATTCCACAGATCTAATTGGGTTTTGAGGGCATAGGGGTCTACGTAAACCCCATCCTTTCTCAACTCAAAATGTAGGTGGGGACCGGTGGAGCGTCCAGTTGAGCCAACATAGCCAATTTCCAGTCCACGCCGCACTTCATTACCCACTTGTAGTTCTACGTTGTAGTTACTTAAGTGCGCGTAGTAGGTGCGATAGTTGCCGGGATGCTCAAGAATGATCAGATTACCAAATGCACCGCTATAGCCTAAATGCAACACCTTGCCAGTGGCAACGCTAAAGATTGGTGTGCCGGTTGGGGCCGAGTAATCAATGCCCATATGTGTACGATAGCGTTGTTTTGGAGCAGGTGCAGTTGGCGCCCCATTTTTAGGCGGGACAACTTTTTTGTTTGAGGCTCTGACGCTACCAACGCCCCGCGAGATGCGTCGATAGCTTAGTGGATTGGTCCAAAAGGTGCGTTCGATGGATTCGCCACTAGCGGTATAAAAGCCACCTGGGATATCGCTTCTCTCAATCCAAAATGCACTTGAAAATACTTCACCCGTACTTGGATCAATAATTTCTGCAGCCCAAATTTGTGCCCAGCGTTCTTTATCACCAAAGTCCACAATCAGTCGAACAATGCTGTTTGTGTTTTCGAGGGCGTTATTTTCCTCGGGATAAATTTGCTTGATGACGGAATTGAGTTCCCAAACTAGTTCAACTGGTAATTTATCGCCTACTTTTTTAGGGTCATACAAAACATCACTTAGTGATAATTGAATTTCGGTAAAGCGTGTAGATTCATCCTTCAAGTAATCTTGCTGTATCAGGAAGCTCCCAGCTGCCGAAGGTGTAAATGTCCAAATCTCAGTCTTTGCATCTTGAATAGGGCCATTCATAATACTAAGCGATTCAAAGCGGTTACGGCTACCTAGGGCTAGTGCATAGGGAATGCAATTACCGCGCATACGATTGAAAAATCCTTTCGTTTGCATTTTGAAAAAATCATTGAAGTAGGGGTCATTCACGCCAAGATTGGCTGGAAGATTTTCTTCGTTATAACTGCGACGCAGGCAGCCACGCTGAATACGGTAATCTAAATTGGAATTAGTCTCAATAATCTGATTGTTATCAGTTTGCTTGAATAATTCAGAATTCAGGCTCAAGCTTTCGGAAGATTTGCTTGATGAATTTTCTTTAAGCTTTATTCCAGACTGCTTGCTAGTAGCGCTTGCAGATTTTTGTTTGATCTGAGGGGCTTTATTCGTTTTATTGCTCTGACTGGTTTGCTGTGCCTGCGCACTGGCAACGAGAATGATCAGTGATAGCCCGATAACTTGGATTACTTTATTGAAAAAGTATGGCAGATGGCTTGTGCTTAATTTCACTCCTCAATTATCCAATATTGTGATGCACCATTTTATTTTATATGCTGTAGTGCAGCAATTTTCTATTGAAGTTGGTCAAGGAAAGTGCCAAAAGTTGTAGATACAATCGTTTTTTCATCAAAGGAATTGTTATGCCCATTATTGAGTCGGTATCAGTTGCTGCGCTTGCAGTCCCCCTAGACAAAGTGACTTCATTCTCCACGCGGACTGTTTCCGAGAGGCACTATTGCCTAGTAAAGGTGCGTGGTAAAGATGGAAATGAGGGTATTGGTTTTTGCTATGTTGGGAGTGCAGGCGGTGATATTGCCAAAATTGCAGTGGAGCAACTGCTAGCTCCAAAGCTGATTGGCCAAAACAGCCATCGTAGTGAAGGCCTGTGGATGGAGATGTATAACGAGTCTATTTTGCAAGGGCGTTCAGGTGCGGTGATGCGCGGTATTTCGATTTTAGATACTGCCTTATGGGACTTAAATTCTCGCGCTGCAAAACTACCTCTTCACCAGTATTTGGGTTCGGTCGTAGATGATCGTGTTCCAGCCTATGCTAGCGGGGGTTACTACTTGGATGGTAAAACACCCGCCAAATTGGGTCAGGAAATGGAGTCTTACGTTAAACAGGGATTTAAGGCTGTCAAAATGAAAGTAGGGCGCCTATCCCCAAGAGAGGAAGAAGCGCGCGTTAAGGCGGCTCGTAAGGCTGTAGGCGAGGATGTTTTACTAACCTTGGATGCGAATAATGCCTGGCGCGATCTGCCGACTGCTCTTGAGTACGTTCGACGCTTTGAGGCATACAACCCTTATTGGATCGAAGAGCCGTTTTCACCGGACGCTATTGATTTGCATGCAGCGTTGGCACGTCAGACCAAGATCAACGTTGCCACTGGTGAGATGGAAGCTGGACGTTGGCGTTTTAGGGAGTTAATTGACTCTGGTGGCGTGGCTATTTTGCAATCGGATGCAGCAGTATGTGGTGGTATTACAGAGTGGCGTCGTATTTCTGCTTATGCAGATTTAAAGGGCGTGATTGTTTGCCCTCATTGGATGCATGATTTACACGCGCCTTTGGTGGCCGCAACGCCAAATGCACGCTTTGTAGAATTCTTTCTTGATGACCAGGTCTTGAATTTCCGTAGGTTAATTAACAAGCAACTCACTTTTAAGAATGGGGATTTAATTCTGCATAAAACTCCAGGCTTAGGTTTTGAGTTTGATGAAGCCGCCATTAAAAAGTATGCAGGTAAGGCTGCTTGGACAAAGATTTCCTAAAACAGGTAGTGCAGTAGAGCTATTTAAAACTCGTTTACTAATAAAAAATCCCGCATCATCTGCGGGATTTTTTATTGCCTGATGTAGCCCAAAGATAGTTAGGTCGACTTGGGATTGAGTTTGTAATGAGTAATGAGTTGGGTCACGAGTACCAAAGCGAATCCAATAAAACCAATCAGATCAGCCTCCGTGGAGGGGTAGGCTAAAGCCACCCCAGAGATCACCATAATGACGCGCTCAAAGACTTTGGTTTTTTCAATAAACCAACCTTGTAAACCGCCGGCTAAACAAATGATGCCCACCACAGCAGTAAATGAAATCCATGCAATCTGCGTCCAGTCTGCTTGCTCTAAAGCACTGGTAGATCCCATCAGGAGCAAGCTCACGCCAGATTTATCGAGGACAAACATAAACGGTACCAAAATTGCTGGGGCAACGTATTTCCAGGTTTGCAAAGTAGTCCTATACGGATTGCCTTTACAAATTGCAGCTGCAGCAAAAGGTGATAGGGCGGTCGGAGGCGACACTTCTGAAAGTACGGCGTAATAGAAGATGAACATGTGGGCGGCAAATGCAGGCACACCTAAGTTAATCAGTGCTGGCGCAGCGATCACAGCACAAATAATATAAGAAGCGGTCACTGGTACCGCGAGGCCGACGATCCAGACAATCAACGCAGTAAAGATGGCCGTCAGCAGCAATGATCCTCCCGCATACTGAATCACGATGGAGCTAAATTTAAGACCTAGGCCGGTGAGGGTAACAGTGCCAACAATGAGACCCGCACCCGCACAGGTTGCTGCAATCGCTAATACACCCGTAGAACCTGACGAGAGTGCCTTCGATAAACTGGATTTATAAAGACCGGAGAGTAGAGGTTCTTTACCCTTAAACCAGGCCCATGGAATGATTGCAGTATCTTCACGCAACATACTAGACAGTGCAGATACAACGGTAGCCCAAAAGACTGACATCACTGGCGAGAAGCCAAACATCATAAACACTACGATAGAAATCAAAGAGAAGAAATGAAACCAGTATTTTTTAGTTAATTGCCAGGCGCTTTCTGCGGATGGAAAATGAATATTTTTCATACCGTACTTACGTACGTCGATTTCAACCATGACAAACAGGCCAAGGTAGAACAGAATTGTGGGGATGGTTGCCATGAGCAACACATCTAAGTAGGAGATTTTGAGGAAGTCAGCGATCAGAAAGGCGGCTGCTCCCAATACTGGTGGTGAGATGATCGCCCCAAGTCCGCCTGCAGCCAAAAGACCACCTGCAGCATTCTTTTCGTAACCAACTTTCTCAAGCATAGGGGCAGCAACAGAGCCGACTGTAACGGTAGTTGCCACACCGGATCCTGATGGGCCACCCATGAGGAAAGAGGACAAGACAATCGTTCTACCTACCCCAGATGATTTGCCGCCCATTGCAGCAAAAGAGAAGTCAATGAAGAATTTTCCTGCGCCAGTAAATTGCAAAAAGGCACCAAAGATAGTGAAAAGAATAATCAGGGTTGCAGAAACGTCGACTGCAGTGCCATAGATACCCTCTAGACTCATAAACATATAACCCACGAGCCGATCTAAGTCATAGCCTTTGTGGGTCCATGGGGCTGGCAGGTAGTTACCAAAAAAGGCATATAGCAAGAAAAGTACTGTAACGGTGACAAGCACCATGCCATTGGTTCTTCTCACGCCCTCTAGAATGAGCAGGATCAAAGCAATACCAACCATGACGTCAGTAGAATTTGGGGCGGTATTTCTGTCCATGAGATCATCGCCGCCGGCCAGAATGTAATAGGCGATGGCAACGGAGCCAATGGCAAATAAAACATCCCAAAACATTAATTTGTTTTTAAAGCGATTAGCAATAGGAAAGCTTAAGAACACTAAAAATAAGACTAGGGCAACGTGGATAACTCTGAGCTGATGCGTTGGAACAATCGAATAGGCCGCATATAAATGAAACAAGGACATGCCTATTGCCACCAGCGTAATGAATATGGCCAGTAGACCTTTGTAGTCATTAGAATCACCCTCTTCTTGCTTAATGAAGGCGTCTAATTTTTCTTGGGTTTCGTTATCAATTACATTTTGATTCATGTCTTAATCAGTCTATTTTTATATTTATGTACGTCATTAAAGCAGAAGGGGTGAGATTAACTCACCCCGATATGGCTTAGTTTACTTTGATACCTTTTTCTTTGAAGTACTTTAATGCGCCTGGATGATAGGCAATCGGTGAGGCATTTGCCTTTTGGTTCTCTAGCTTGATATTTCTGTACTCAGCATGTGAGCGAACCAGCTCAAGTTGATTATCAAAAATAGCTTTGACAATCTTGTATGCCTCTGCTTCAGACATAGAGGCGTTCACAACCAAAAGGTTGGCAACCGCTGCAACATTGTTATCTTTTTCCATGCCGCTATAAGTCTGCTTTGTAATCACGGATGGGAAATAAAGATTGCCATATTTTTTATTCATCGCAGGCACTTCAGCAGTAGTGTCGACCATAACAATTTTCATGCTAGGGCTGTTTGCCAAATCAGTAACGGCTGCAGTTGGTAATCCACCTACCCAAAAGAAGGCATCAATCTTGCGGTCTTTTACTGCATTGACAGATTCTGCAACGCTTAAGCGCTCACGCTTGACGTCTTTATCTTTATCCAGTCCTGCGGCTTCTAACAAGCGAAAAGCCATCACTTCAGTAGCACTTCCTGGCGAGCCAGTACTAACGCGCTTACCTTTGAGATCTTTCATGGTCTTAATGCCAGTAGATTCCACAGTAGCAACGTGCATGAGGTTTGGATAGAGTATGAGTAAGTTGCGTAAATCGATTGGCTTGTCTTTAAACTTATCCTCACCATCTTTAGCATCTTTAGCAGCATCAGCCATTGAGAAACCAACATAAGGTTTGCCAGTGCCAACGAGTTTTAAATTGTCAACCGAGCCACCTGTTACTTCAGCCGTGGCTGACATTCCTGGTACGTGCTTGGATAAGACTGAGGCTAGGCCTCCACCCATTGGGTAGTAAACGCCACCAGTACCGCCGGTTGCGATGGAAATATTTTGTGCTTGTGCAGCACCGAACAACATGGTGAAAGATACAGCTATTACCTTAATAAGCTTCATTTTTGTCTCCTGTTTTGCATCTATGTAATTAAAGGCCCGGCATACTGAAATTCATTTTTTGCAACTCACTTAATAACTTGGCTTGCTGATCCGCACTTAACTGCATGAGTGGTGGAAGTACGCGTAACCATTCAGCATCTTTACTGTAATGCGCAACGGCAGTCTTCATGCCAGCAATCATTTGATATTGAGCAAATACTGAGCGTACTTGATCTAGGATATCTTGACGTTGATCTGCATCAGATTCTCTCCAATGGGCGGCTAATTCAGCGATAGCCCTAGGGTTTACGTTAGCAGTTGCAGAGATGCAACCGACCCCGCCTGCCCGCAGAGCACGCATTAGAAATACTTCGCTACCGGCATACACACGAAAACCCGATGGTGCCAAAAGCTTGATGACAGATTCTGTATAAGCCCAGTCTCCAGAGCTGTCTTTCATACCAACTACGGTCTTTGGATATTCTTTATGAAGGCGCTCTAATAAAGAAAGGCTTAGATTAATCTTCGTGACAGGTGGAATGTTGTAGATATAAATCTGCAATCCTGGATCACCCACTTTTTGGATTACTTCTGAGAAGTAGGCGAATAGACCATCATCAGTAATATCTTTGTAGTAGAACGGTGGCAACATCAACACGCCTGCACACTTGTGTTGTACTGCATGTTGCGTCATTGTTACGGTGGCATCAATAGATGTAGCCCCAGTCCCCGGCATCATGTGTGCTGGGT
Organism: Polynucleobacter sp.; assembly: GCA_040400535.1. Taxonomy (GTDB): domain Bacteria; phylum Pseudomonadota; class Gammaproteobacteria; order Burkholderiales; family Burkholderiaceae; genus Polynucleobacter. The sequence goes on from JBBAQC010000026.1 coordinate 7,867, forward strand.
TCAGGCCGCCTTCGATCAAAGCAGTTAATGTGCTTATCTTTTGTGGGTCTGACATCGAATTGGCTTCTGAGTTCGTGCCGAAAATCGCTTGACCGACGCCGTTGGCTTCAAGCCATTGGCATTGCTTCAGTAATTTTTGCGCATCTGGACTGCCATCCGCTTTAAACGGAGTCAGTACCGGTGAAAGTACTGCAGGTAGCGTTGAAGGGTGTAGGGAAATGGTCATGCTTACTCCGGTTTAATTTTGAACTTCAGTGAGAAGTGGCTGTTGATTATAAAAAGCTTCTAAATTATTTATTGCTAAATTTGTCATTAATTGTCGCGTTTCGGAGGTGGCGCTGCCAATATGCGGTGTCAGTAGGACATTATCGATATTTAAGAAGCCCCCATGCGGATTGGGCTCATTTTCAAATACATCTAATGCCGCACCAGCGATCTTTTTTTGCTGCAGTGCAAATAAAAGTGCAGCCTCATCGACCACGCTTCCCCGGGCAATATTAATCAGGTAGCCCTGGGGCCCTAAAGCATCTAGGACTGTAGCGTTGATCATTTTGTCTGTTTCTGGGTTGGCAGGACAGGTCAGAAATAAGACGTCAGATGCCTGTGCTAGGGCGTTGATATCTGGATAGAAGTCATAGGGCAAGTCTTTCTGAGTCGGGCCGGTATAGGCTAGTTTGACTTTAAAGGGCTCAAGCCGTTTAGCTAGATCCTGCCCAATGCGTCCCATCCCGGCAATACCAACGCGTTTACCGGCCAAGGTGGTAGTTACTGTAAAAAGACCATTTTTCCAGGCTGTGCTTTGCACAAAAGCATGCGCTTGTGGAATGCGGCGTAATAAGCCAAACAACATACCAATCGCCAATTCGCAGACAGCATCATTTAATACCCCCGGGGTATTGCTGGCAGCAATTCCATGAGTCTTGAGATAGTCAAGAGGGAGGTTGTCATAGCCAACGCCACAGGTGGCCACCAAACGTACGTGAGGCAGCTGCTCAAGGAGTCCAACGGGTAGTTTGGTATTTGAGCGAATCAAAATGCTCGTAAACGAGCCTGCCGGTATCGGGGAATTAGGGTCCAGAAGGCGGACAGGGGTGATGCGCTGGTCAATGACCGCTTGCATTACATCTGGAAATTGTCCGACCTGCAGTACTGAATTGACTGGGATCATGTCTCACTTACTTTTTTATTGGAATAATGACAGCATTGTAAAAGGATTCGTAGTCCTTATCGTGCCACCCAAGGAGAAATTGAGATGTTATTTACCCCATCCGAAACGAAGGTCGTCATTGTGGGCGGTGGCACTATGGGTGCCGATGTGGCAGCAGTATGCGCACGTGGGGGCTGTGCAGTGCAAGTGTTGGAACCCACTACGGAACGGCGCGCACTTTTACCTGATTACTTTGCCAATACCATGATAGATCTGGGTTATGAGCATCGCCTGCACTTACTCTCTACTGCAGGCTCTCTGGAAGAGGTGGATTGGTCAGAAGTCGACTTAGTAATCGAGTGTGTTCCTGAGCGTTTAGATATTAAACAAGAGCTATTTGCCAAGCTAGAACAATATGCAAAGCCTGAAGCAGTTTTAGCTAGTAATAGCACTAGCTTTCCAATTAGTGATATTTCGGCTGGGTTGAAAACAGCAGCTCGGATGATTGGTTTACATTTTTTCATGCCTGCACACCTAGTGCCTTGCGTAGAAGTGGTCTATGGTTCAAAGACTTCGCCGATGGTAGGCGAAAGCCTTTCTCGTTTAATGACCGCTTGCGGTATGGTTCCCGTTACGGTGAAAAAAGATTTACCAGGCTTCTTGGCGAATCGTTTACAGCACGCCTTATCTCGCGAAGCCTTCGCAATGGTGGATGCTGGGATAGCTAGCTTGGAAGATATTGATAAGGCCGTACGTTTTGGCTTTGGCTTTCGTTATATCGCTGCTGGACCTGCCATGCAAAGAGATCATGCGGGCTTAGATGTTCATGGTGCTGGGGGTGCGACGATTTATCCAAGCCTGAATAACTCACCTGATATCGCTAAATGCTTGAGCGATCGAATTGCCAGCGGTAAATTGGGTATGAAAACCGGCGAGGGATTTTATTCCTGGACTGCAGAGACCATGAAGGCAGAGCGAGAGCGTTACCAAGAAGCTTTACGTGCCGGATTAAAAATTATTCAAAAAGACCTTCCTGAGATCAAATAAATTGGGCAACATAGTCATGCATTGATTTATTCTTGGTAAATGAAAAAAATCATTCGTGTCTGGGACTTGCCAATACGATTGTTTCATTGGTTTTTAGTGATCGGGATTGTGCTGAGCTTTGTGACTGTGAAGATTGGCGGTAATGCCATGGAGTGGCATGGGCGGGTGGGGTACTGTGTACTGACTTTAATCATTTTCAGGATCTGCTGGGGTTGGATTGGCTCATATCATGCACGGTTCATTCATTTTGTGCCCAGCCCTAGAGGACTATTCAGATTTCTATCTGGTAAATCGAAGGCCGGTCTTGGTCATAATCCCTTAGGCGCTTTATCTGTCATCGCTTTAATTGCTTCAGTGGGTTTGCAAGCCGTCACTGGACTTTTTGCAAATGACGATATTGCCTTTGAGGGACCGTTCTCAAAATACGTTTCTAGTGAGACGGTGCAGTTTTTAACTTCCGTCCATTATTTCAATGAGAACATTCTCATTATTTTGATTGCGCTTCATCTATGCGCAATTCTGTATTACCAAAAATTCAAAGGTGAGAATTTAATTAAGCCGATGTTGGTGGGCGATAAAGAAATTGATCCAAGTGAAACAGAGATCAATCTCTTTGCAGACTTAGGTCATGCTTCCAAGGATGGAGGTTTGCAAAGAGGCTTTGCATTATTGCTGCTGAGCCTGATTGCAGTAACCCTGGGTTACTTTATTACTCGCTGATTACTTTTTCTTAAAGTCATCATGACAATTTTTACAGGTAGCACCCGCTGCACCAAAGGCCTTTTTAATCGACTCTTGATCACCTGATTGCGCTGCTGTGTTGAGGTTGACAACAGCCAACTGCATTTTTTCTCCAGCCGCTTTAAATTTAGCGTTATCAGACCAGACGGCTGGGAGTGCGTTACCACCTTCAGTGCCTGGACCAAATGCTTGCCATGGCAAGGTCGAGAGCATGGCAACAACTGCCGCGTTCTTCGCTACTTCGTCTTTATTGAATGGCACTTCGCCTTTAACAACTGCTCCAATTTTTCCAAAAGAATTGGCCATGACGGTATATGCGCTTTGACGGTACTTAATCGCATCTTCTGGTTTTTTAAATTGCGCATAAGCAATGCCCGTTCCGGCAACTAATGTGGGCGTAACAGCGGCCAAAATTAAATGTTTGAGTTTCATGGTTCAGCTCCAGTGATGTCAGTGGGTTAATGTTGATGAATTCGTATTTTTAGAATACTTCAGAAAAACATTTGCAGGGGAAGTGTTACAAAGTAAACAACACTCTTAAAAAAGGCCGTCAGGGGCTCCATCCAAAAACTGCCAATAATGCCTGTAAAGACCAGGGCCAGAACAATAAAGAATCCAAAGGGCTCTAGTTTTCCGAAGGCGATGGATTGTCGTACTGGTAATAAGCTCGCCAAAATGCGACCACCATCTAGCGGAGGTAGGGGGAAGAGGTTGAACACGAGTAAGACTAAGTTCCAGGTGATCCCCGCTTGAGCCACTGCCACTAGGAATCGCTCATTCACGCCAAAACCGAGGAGAATAATCAACAAGATGGCCCAAATGAGGGCTTGGATGAAATTGGATCCAGGTCCAGCTAAGGCCACCCAAATAGAGTCAATTCGAGGGTTGTTGAGACGCCCAAAATTGACCGGTACTGGCTTGGCATAGCCCACTAAAAATGGGGATCCACTCAGAATCAACAGTAGGGGAATTAGTATCGTCCCCACCGGATCAATATGCTTAATGGGGTTGAGGGTAACTCTCCCGAGCATATAAGCGGTATTGTCACCAAATTTACGGGCTGCATAGCCATGGGCAGCCTCATGGATGGTGATGGCAAAAATCAAAGGAATCGCATTGATAGCGATAGCTTGGATAGAATAGTCAGTAATCATGGCAACATGATATCCATAGGAGCTAAAAGTGACTGACGATAAAAAACCTGAATCAAAAATCCCTGCCAAACCAGTAGTGGCCAAACCAGCAGCACGTCCTCCAGCCCCAAAAGGTCCATCAGGCCCTGGTGGTAGGCCTCAAGCGGGCTTTGGCGGTGGTAAAGCAATGATGCGCAAGGCTGGCCGAGGCCGATAGTGGATAATTGGTCCACTAACCAATCTGCTTAATAGGGAATTAGCATGAACGAGTGGCATAAAGAGTCGAAAGACGCAATCAATAAAAAAATCATTACTTTAATTGTGATGCTGGCAGCAGCTACTAGCTTAGCTATTTTGTTTGCATTGGTTGCAGCGCATACGGGTTACGTATTCGGTTAATCGGTATTAATGACTAGCCATCGCCAACCTGCAGTATTTGCTGGCCATGGCAGTCCGATGTACGCCATTGAGCCCAATCGTTTTACAGCGGCTTGGTCTGGTCTTGGCAAAACACTGAAGCGTCCAGATGCCATTTTGGTCATCTCAGCGCATTGGGTAACCCGGGGAGTGTGGGTTACCGCAATGCCCAAGCCAAAAACTATTCATGATTTTGGTGGATTTCCGCAAGCCTTGTTTGAACTTCAATATCCAGCGCCAGGTAGTCCTGCGTTGGCCGATCGCATCAAAGAATTACTGGATGTTCCTGTAGTGCTTGAAGAGAACGAATGGGGCATTGATCATGGTGCTTGGTCTGTTCTCAAGTACCTCTACCCTAATGCAGATATTCCTGTAGTTCAGCTCAGCCTAGATGGCTCCTTATCTGCGAGTGAGCATTACGAGCTTGCTAAAAAATTACGTCCTTTGCGGGATGAAAATATTTTGATTTTGGGTAGCGGTAACATTGTTCATAATTTGCGTACTATTCATTGGGCGGAGGGCGCAAGCCCGTACCCCTGGGCAACAGAGTTCAATGATTTCTTTCTTTCAGAAATGAAGGCAAATCACCATGACACCTTGATCCATTGGGAGCAATGTGGTGACGCTGCTAACTTATCCATTCCGACCCCAGAGCATTATTTGCCCGCCCTGTATGTGCTTGCTCAGCAAGAGACCTCAGAAGAGTCTAAGGTATTGGTGGATGGAATAGAAATGAGCTCCATCAGCATGCTCAGTTTTTTAATTCAATAAGGACTGAATATGTGGCCATCAATATTTGCCATTTTTTTTGGTGCCGGTCTTGGTGCATTGCTTAGGGCAGGCTTGAATGTCGCAACTGCAACTATGGCCTCTACGATTCCCTTGGGTACTCTGATATCGAATCTGGCGGGTGGTTATTTAGTGGGTATTGCCGTAGCTTTTTTTGGAAATAACCCCAGCATTTCTCCCGAATGGAAGTTGTTTATCGTTACCGGTTTTTTAGGTGGCCTGACCACCTTCTCGAGCTTTTCTGCCGAAGTGGTGGGCTTTATGCAGCGTGGCGAAGTGACTTGGGCGCTTGGTACCGCGCTCTTACACTTGGTGGGCTCGCTGGCTCTGACCTTTTTAGGCATCTTGACTTATCAAGCCTTGAAATAAGTCTGTTAATCAAGCTTACTCAGGTTTGATATTGCCAGCTTTGACTACAGCGCTCCATTTTGTTGCTTCAGATTTTATCAAGGCCGCAAAGTCAGCAGGGGTGCCACCACCAATTTCATTACCTTGAGAGAGCATTAACTCTCTTAGCTGAGGATCTTTAAGCGCCTCATTTGCAGCTTTATTTAATTTTTCAATGATGGGTTTTGGTGTTCCAGCGGGGGCAATGAATCCCTGCCAATTGAGTACCTCAACCTTAGGGTAGCCAAGTTCAGTAAAGCTGGGGAGATTCGGAAAGAGGGGCGATCGCTTTTTACTGGTAATGGCGATGGGGCGGAGTTTATCGGCCCTGATGCTGGGTACTGCTGAATACATTTGATCAAACATCATATCGACGTTACCCGCCATTAAATCAGTCAAGGCTGCCGAGCCACTTTTATACGGCACATGAATCATCTGAATTCCGGTATTTTGCATAAAAAGTTCTGCTGAGAGTTGATGACTACCGCCAATACCCCCAGAGGAAAATGTCAGAACACCCGGCCTTGCTTTTGCAGCAGTCACAATATCCTGAATCGATTTGTATTGGGAGTTTGGATTGACTGCCAATATCAAAGGACCTTTCTCAATCAGAATGATGGGGCTGAGATCAGTTTCGGGGTCGTATCGTAAAGTGCCAAACAGTGTTTTATTGACAGCGAGTGGCGCAAAGTTTCCCATGCCAATGGTGTAGCCATCCGGTGCTGCCCTCGCGATAAACTCAGTGCCGATGTTCCCACCGGCTCCTGGTTTGTTATCAATCACAATCGCTTGCTTTAGCAGCAAACTCATTTTTTGGGCGAGCTGTCTACTTCGGGAGTCAGCACTTCCTCCAGCGCCATATGGCACTACTAAGTTAATCGTTTTATTAGGGTAGTTCGCTTGTGCTCGAATAGAGCCCATCGCAAAAATTGCTGAACAGCAAACCATCACTTTAAAAATATTGATTAAATTCATATTAGTCCTAATGCCCCCAATAATGCGCCCATCCCAATTAAATATAGGGGATGTAAGCGAGTAAAAACAGTGATTCCGATGGTTAATAGCGTTAGTGCATACGCGGCATAACTGTGATTAATTTGTAAAGCAATCTGCCATGCTGAGGAGAGTACTAAACCAATCGCAAGCGCTGCCGCGGCATACTGGATAGACTTTTTTCGATGTTCATCTTTCATGCCCAATATCAGGCGCTGTAAGTGATAAACCAAAATCGATGATGGCCAAGCAATTGCAAAAGTGGCAATCAAGGCTCCTAAAACACCATAGACATGCCAGCCAATCAGAGTGACTGTCATAAAGTTGGGACCTGGGGCCGCTTGGGCAATTGCAAAGTAATCTGCAAAAGTTTGGAGGTCAATCCAACGCTCTTGATAAACCGATAAATTGAGCAGGCTGGGAAGTAACGCGTTCACCCCACCAAAGGCAATCAGCGAAAAGGCGGAGAGTTTTAAAAATAGGCTAAATAAAATACTCATCGCAGGCGAGCCTTTTTTTGCGCCAAGATCCAGGCAAGCGGTGATGCTATGAGGACGACCCAGCCTAAACCAAGCTGATAGTAGCTTGCTGCAATCACGGTCACCAGCACCACCAGAAGCATTGCTGGGAAATGCAACTCATCTCGTAACATTTTGATTCCGGTAGAGGCGATGAGGCCAACACCAACCGCAGAAATACCCCGCAGAATTCCCTGAACAGATTCCATGGCGCTATAGTTTGAATACAGCAGGGCTAGCAACATCACAATACAAATGGGCCCCAAAGTTAAGCCAAGCACAGCGGCAAGTGCGCCCATAGGACCTGCAAAACGTGAACCGATACAAACTGCTAAATTGACAATATTGGGACCTGGGACAATTTGGCAGATGCCTAGGATGGCACTAAATTCTTCTGAGCTCAAAACTTTATCGCGCTCAACTAGAGTGAGGCGTGCCCACGGTAAAACCCCACCAAAACCAGACATACCGATCTTGCTAAAGCTAATAAACAACTCTGTTGGTGTCAGTGTTTTCAAAAGCGTTAAGGCACATATGGGTGAGGTATTGGCTTTTGATCTAGCCATGCTTCCAGGGTTTCAGTAATCCCCTGAGAAAACATTTTAAAAACGGGTTCGGCAATAAAGCCTAAATGGGGTGTAGTTAACAAGTTTGGAGTGTTACGCAAAGGGTCGTTTTGCGGAAGGGGCTCGATGTCAAAGACATCGATAGCAGCCTGTCCGGGGGCTCCCTTTTGCAGTGCTGCACATAAATCCCGCATCTGAATTAGGGCGGATCTTGAGGTGTTAACCAAAATTGAATCTGGGCGCATTAAAGACAACTGATCTGCGCTTATTAAACCTTTCGTTCCTGGCCCGGCGACTAAGTGCAGCGTGACGACTTTTGAGGTACTGAGCAATTCATTGAGACTGAGGGATATTGCATCCCCAGCTTGAGCACGCTCTGGTGTCATATTGGGACTCCAAGTGACAATCTCCATTCCAAATGCTTTTCCAACACGAGCCACCGAACTGCCGATTGCACCCAGGCCAATCACGCCGAGACGTTCACCAGAGAGCATGGGTAGAACGGAGAGCTCATCGCGCCATCCGCCAGAGATCACTAAATGATTTTGGCGAACGAGTTGCTTCGCAGCCCCCAAAATTAATGCCCAAGTTAATTCAGTGGTGGTCTCTTTGGAAGGGCCTCCCGGTGTGCAGGCAATTGGAATATTACGAGCGAGAAGAGCGGCGCTATCCAGCGTGCCATTTCGCTTGCCTGTGAACATGAGAAATTTTAGCTTCGGTAATTTTGCAATCATGGCCGCATTCAATGGGGCGCGATCGCGCACAATGGTAATCGCATCAGCATCCTTTACTGCTTCGTATAAAGCATCATCACGTAGGGGCTCATGATGGATGGTGAGATTAGATTGTTGCTCGAGCTTATTCCACTGGGAGAAGCGACGTAGAGC
>JBBAQC010000027.1:0-15807 GCA_040400535.1 Polynucleobacter sp.
CCAATCACAATGCGGTCTGGGCGCATAAAGTCTTCTACCGCAGCACCTTCCTTAAGGAACTCAGGGTTAGAGACTACGGAGCACAACTCTGGCGAGAGACTTCTTTTAGTGAGCTCCTCAGTAATTGCAGTAGAGACCTTATCAGCAGTACCTACCGGCACAGTCGATTTATCAACGATCACTTTAGGAGTGGTCATATGACGACCGATATTGCGAGCTGCTGCTACCACGTACTGCAAATCGGCTGAACCATCTTCATCAGGAGGAGTACCCACCGCAATAAATTGAATGTCGCCATGAGCTACTGAGGCAGCAATATCGGTAGAGAACTGCAGGCGGCCAGCAGCGCGATTACGCTCAATCATCTCTTTTAAGCCTGGCTCATAAATAGGTACACCGCCAGAGTTCAAAATAGCAATCTTTTTAGGATCGACGTCTACACAAAAGACATTGTTACCCTGCTCTGCTAAGCAAGCGCCTGTTACCAAACCTACGTAACCGCTACCGATGATGGTGACTTTCAAGGCATCTCCAAATCTCTATTTATTTTTAATACCATCATTAGAGAACTATTTGATGACGGTTTAGTTAACTTACTTATTTACTTGCTTAATTACTTCATTTACATCGATGGGCCGCTAGGAACCGCACCTTCACTTCTTCTAGGAGAATAAGCCTCCCAATGATTACAGCCCGGACACTGCCAATAGAAACGTCGCGCACGGAAACCGCAATTACCGCAGGTATAACGAGCCAAACTGGTTGTGCGCTGCTTTAGTAAACCGAGAGTGGCCTGAAGATCAGAGACTCTCTCTGGTGTACCGTTAGTTTCAGCTAAGGCTAAACGGGTCTCAGCCAACTTCGAGAGTGCACTCAAACTTGGCGAATGTTGCATTACTTCCACCAACATCACTTCAGCAGCTTGCGCTCCACGAATCTGGGTCATATGTTTTTGTACAATATCTAACAACTCACCAGAAGCCTGAGTTTTAAGAAGATCGCACAGTGAAGTTAATCCTTCATCCGCTTTATCTAAGGCAGCATGAGCAGCCATCCAGCGATCTGCCAGTAAATGCATATAAGCAGGGTGCGTCTTCACAATCACAGCCCATACCTCAATTGCCTGTGCTGGACGATCCATTGCAATCAAATAATCCCCTTGCAAAATTAATGCACGTGCATGCTGGGGGACCGCCTGCAATGCCAATTGAACAGTTTTCTCGACCTCCGACAAGTCCTTACGACGGAGCGCCTCTTGACCCAACTCACAATGAAATTGAGCAATCTCAGTGTGATGTGATTTTCCCTGCAAGCTCTCAAGCTCACTGGCAGCAATAATCGCTTTAGTCCAGTCTCGCTCAATTTGATACATCTCCAGTAAACTTTCTTTAGCTGGCGCCGCAAACTTACCATCGCCCACGCGATTTAATGAAGCCTCGGCACGATCTAACAAACCAGCACGCAGAAAATCGCGGCCCAACTCATAAGCGGCATGATCTCGATCGCGTGGCTTTAAGTCATCACGATTGGCCAAATGCTGGTGAACTCTAATTGCACGCTCAGTCTCGCCACGACGACGAAATAAATTACCTAAAGCAAAGTGAAGCTCAATTGTTTCAGGATCTAGTTGCGCAATTTTGACTAAGGTTTCAATTGCCTGATCTGGCTGCTCATTGAGTAAGAGGCTTAGACCTTTAAATGTGGAACGTTGCTGACGCATACGCTCGCGCTCATCCATACGGTTCTCAAGCCGTAAATCCCAGCGTGAAGCTAACCAACCGATACCAAACATCACCGGCAAGAGAAGTAACCAGGAAGTCGAAATCTGAATCATGCTGTGCAAAATTTCAATAAAAAAATGGTCCGCATGGACCACTGAGTATGCGCTAGAGAACTAGGCACCTGAACCCTCTTTAGGGCTCACTTGCTTCAAGGGCTTGTAGTCAACACGCTCGCGTAGCTCTTTACCTGGCTTAAAATGGGGCACTCTTTTTTCCGGGATCAATACCTTCTCGCCCGATTTTGGATTACGGCCCGCACGCGCAGGTCGATGATGCAAAACAAAACTGCCTACTCCACGCAACTCAATCCGCTTACCTTCAGCCAAGGAATGAGTCATTGTGTCTAGCAATGTCTTCACCGCCAACTCCACATCTCTAGGCATAAGCTGGGGGAACTGTTCCGCCAAGCTCTCCACAAGTTCGGAGCGGGTAATTGCTGGTTGCTCTTGATCTGCCATGATCTATCAATAAAAACCGCCGCTCTCCAGACGGAAAGCGGCGATATTGATTTAGCCTTGATTATCCATCTTCGCTTTTAACAAAGCACCCAAGTTGGTTGTCCCGGACTGGGCATCACCTTGGAGCTTGCTCATAGCGTCTTGCTGGTCAGTGCTATCTTTAGCTTTGATTGAAAGGTTGATAACGCGTGACTTGCGATCAATATTAATGATCATTGCAGTGACACTATCACCCTCTTTCAATACATTGCGGGCATCTTCAACGCGATCGGTTGAGATCTCAGAAGCACGCAAATACGCCTCAACTTCATCAGCTAAGTGAATAGTTGCACCCTTAGCATCAACGGCCTTCACAGTACCAGTTACAAGGCTACCCTTGTCGCTTACGGATGTGTAGTTGTTGAATGGGTCACCAGACAATTGCTTGATGCCAAGAGAGATACGCTCTTTATCAACATCGATAGCGAGAACAGTGGCTTCGACTTCATCGCCCTTTTTATACTTCTTAACAGCTTCTTCGCCAGGTTCATTCCATGAAATGTCTGAAAGGTGAACTAAACCATCGATACCACCAGGCAAACCAATAAACACACCAAAGTCAGTAATAGACTTAATTGCGCCAGTCAGCTTGTCACCTTTTTGTTGGCCACGTGAAAACTCTTCCCATGGATTTGCTTTGCACTGTTTGATGCCCAAGCTGATACGACGCTTGTCTTCATCAATATCCAGAACCATGACTTCAACTTCGGTTCCTAATGCAGTAGCCTTACTTGGGGCAACGTTCTTATTGGTCCAATCCATTTCAGATACGTGTACCAAACCTTCAATACCGGATTCGATTTCTACGAATGCACCGTAGTCAGTCAGGTTGGTTACCTTGCCGAATAAACGGGTGTTTGGTGGATAACGACGAGCGATACCAACCCATGGATCATCACCAAGTTGTTTCACGCCGAGTGAAACACGGTTCTTCTCTTGATCGAACTTCAAAATCTTTGCGGTAACTTCTTGACCAACAGTCAACATCTCGCTTGGATGACGCACACGACGCCATGCCAAATCGGTAATGTGCAAGAGGCCATCGATACCACCGAGGTCCACGAACGCGCCGTAGTCAGTGATGTTCTTAACGATACCTTGAACAACGCTACCTTCTTTGAGGTTAGACATCAACTTCGCGCGCTCTTCACCTTGGCTAGCTTCAACCACTGCACGACGTGACAACACTACGTTATTACGCTTACGGTCAAGCTTGATAACCTTGAACTCCATCGTCTTACCTTCGTAAGGGCTGGTGTCCTTAATTGGGCGTGTATCAACCAGTGATCCAGGCAAGAATGCGCGGATACCATTAACCATGACTGTCAAGCCGCCTTTAACCTTACCAGTAACAGTACCAGTAACGATTTCAGCTTGCTCGAGCGCTTTTTCCAAGTTCATCCATGATGCCAAGCGTTTCGCTTTATCACGGGACAGGATTGTGTCGCCATAGCCGTTCTCAAGAGCGTCAATCGCAACAGAAACGAAATCGCCAGGAGCTACTTCAATCTCGCCAGCGTCGTTATGGAATTCTTCAACAGGAATAAACGCTTCAGATTTCAATCCAGCGTTAACAACGACGAAGTTATGGTCGATGCGAAGGACTTCAGCCGAAATAACTTGGCCGGTCTTCATATTCGATCGGGTTAATGATTCTTCAAATAGTTCTGCAAATGATTCAGACATTTATATATTCACTTTGTGCCGCCAGAAGGCCTGACGGGTTAGGTTAAAAAAGCCCCAAGAAACACGCTAAATTAGAAAATCGCGTTGTAGAGTTTCTTAAGACGCCAAAACAACTTCCACTTCTATTTACTACCCACCAAAAATTAAGCTGTTTTTGATTGATACCAATCTAAAACCGTCTTCACTGCTTGATCTATCGATAAATCCGATGTTTCTAGCACTTTGGCGCCGTCTGCAACCAACAAAGGTGCGGTACCTCGACTACTGTCTCTGGCATCGCGCTCCTGTAAATCCTGCAACAAGTCTTCTAGTTTAGCAGAAATTCCCTTAGCTATCAATTGCTTATACCGACGTTCAGCTCTAGCTTGGGCTGTCGCAGTAAGGAAAATCTTCAAAACAGCATCTGGGAATATCACGCTGGCCATATCGCGACCATCGGCAACCAAGCCTGGAGCAAGCCTAAAACCCTGCTGAACAGCCACTAAGGCCTGCCTAACTTCTGGATGCACCGCTATTGCAGATGCGCGCAACCCAATGCTTTCTGTGCGAATGGCATCCGTCACATCTTCCGAATTGAGCAAAATTTGGCCATTTTTAAAGGAAATCACCAGTTTTTTAGCCAAAATACCCAGTTCTGGGCCATTCTGAGGATCAATCGATGCTTTTTGACTTCCCAAGGCAACTAAGCGATAGAGCGCTCCACTATCCAAATAATGAAAGCCCAACTTCTCCGCCACCAAGGAGGCAACCGTCCCTTTTCCGGAAGCGGTAGGTCCATCAATAGCGATGACTGGAGGCAGATTCATCAAAAAAGACTTTTAGGAAACGATCTTTGCAAACTCAGCAAAGTAAGTAGGGAAAGTTTTTGCAACGCAATTAGGATCATTAATCTTTAGGACGTTGGGGCCAAAAGCAGCCAATGAGAAACACATCGCCATGCGATGGTCATCATAAGTATCAATACCTTCGTCAGGAGACTTCCAGTCAGACATAGATGATGGCGCTTGAACTACGATGTAATCAGCACCCTCCTCAACGATAGCGCCAACTTTTTTCAACTCTTTAGCCATTGCCGCAATGCGATCCGTTTCTTTCACGCGCCAGCTCGCAATATTGTTCAAGCGCGTAGGACCTTCAGCAAACAAAGCTGCAACAGCTAAAGTCATTGCCGCATCTGGAATCTCCGTGCAATCGATCGTGATGCCATTGAGCTTGCCATTCACATTCTTAACGCCAGCAACTTCAATCCAATCCTCACCCGATGAAATCTTCGCACCCATTAAGGCTAGCGCCTCAGCAAAAGCAACGTCACCCTGAATACTGTCACTACCAACACCTAAGACACGCACTGGTCCCTTGCTAATCGCACCAAGCGCTAAGAAGTAAGAAGCAGAAGATGCATCACCTTCAACAGAAAGTGTCCCAGGACTTTGATATATCGCTTCAGAGGTCTTGGCAGGAATCACAAATGACTGTGTATTAGGACAGGCGACTATGACGCCAAAGCGCGCCATGAGCTTGAGTGTGATGTCAATATAAGGACGAGAAATCAACTCACCAATCACCTCGATCCTGACAGGCTCTTTTGCAACTAAAGGCAAAGCCATCAATAAGGCCGTAAGGAATTGACTAGAGACATCACCGCGCACTTTAACCACATCCTTAATTTCAATATCAGCGGCAAGAATCTTGATAGGCGGATAACCTTCTTGTAATTCGTAATCAATCTTTGCACCCACTTGGCGTAGGCCATCCACTAAATCTCGAATGGGTCTTTCATGCATACGGGGTACACCAGATAAACGGTAGTTACCACCTTGCATTGCAAGGGCTGCAGTAAGCGGACGAATGGCCGTACCCGCATTACCCATAAAGAGATCTGCGTTTTGCACTGGGAACTTGCCACTACAACCTTCAACGACACAGACTTTGTCAGCTTGATCAGTTACCGATAAACCTAGCTGGCGTAGTGCATTACGCATCACCTGGGTATCGTCAGCATCTAGTAGATTTTTAAGGGTTGTCGTACCTGAAGATAAGGCGGCCAATAACAAGGCACGATTAGAAATACTTTTTGACCCTGGCAAGACTATCGAGCCTTGTGCTCGCTTGAATGGCCCAATCTGAATGTCTGGCACTCCACTCATCAAAGCTCATCCAAATCTTGACGTGCTTTACTTGCTTTGTTAAATAATTTCTCTAAGCCAGCGCCATCATCATCGGCGATCAATTGACGCATGTGATTGACGATGAGCAAATATTGATCAAGCTCTTTGAGAACGGCAGTGCGATTGCCTAAGCAAATATCACGCCACATTTCTGGGCTCGAGGCTGCAATGCGGGTGAAATCTTTAAAACCTGCACCCACATGACTGAGTTTCTGGTCAGCATCCTCCGAGTTCACCACGCTGGCCATCAAGGCATAAGAAAGGATGTGCGGCAAATGAGAGACAGCTGCGTAGATCGCGTCATGTTGCACACAAGAAATCTTTTTGACGACAGAGCCTACAGACTGCCAAAAGCCTTGAATTAAATCGGCATCTTGTGGCGAATTTTCTTGTAACGGGCAAAGAATGGTTTGCTTACCCTGAAATAAATCCGCCTTAGCTGCGCTGGCGCCATGTTGTGCACCACCTGCAATGGGATGTGCCGGCACAAACTGACAAGCCTTCTTACCCAAGACTTCCTTGGCAGCCAAAATCACATCGCTCTTGGTACTACCTGCATCTGTGAGCATTGTTTTAGATTTAAGGTGGGGCTCAATAACTTGAAAAGCTGCGCGCATTTGAGAAACAGGCACACACAAAACAATCACATCCGATTGCTGAGCTGCCTCAGTCAAGTCGACCACAGCATCGATAGCACCCATCTTCAGAGCTTGATCTAGATTTTCTTTACTACGACCCACGCCCAATACTTTATTGACTACACCTGCTTGCTTCAGAGCTAAACCTAGAGATGCGCCGATCAAACCAACACCTACGACGGTGACAGTACCGTAATTCATTACAGGATTCTGAGTGATCATAAGTGATTGCTTTTGTTTATTCTGTGCTGACTACAAACTATTACTTTTGCGCCAAGATTGCCTTAAGGGCATCAATAAAGGCTGCATTTTCCTCAGGTAAGCCAATTGAAATACGCAACCATTGCGGCAAACCGTAATTGCCAACTGGCCGAACAATAATGCCACGCTTCAGCAACTCCAAATTAATGCGAGCACCAGCTTGATCATCATTCCCCACTTTTACCAATACAAAATTACCGGCTGATGGTAGGTATCTCAGATTCAACTGCTGAAAGGCATCGGTTAGTTGGGTATAACCTGCGCAGTTCAGCTCAAAACCTTGCTGCAAGAAAGCGGCATCTTGGAATGCTGCGATCGCAGCGGCTTGCGCAAGACTATTCACGTTAAATGGTTGACGAATACGATTCAGTAAATCCGTCAAAGTAGGCTGAGCAACACCATAGCCAATACGCAAACCTGCAAGGCCATAGGCTTTAGAAAAGCTACGCGACAAAATCATGTTTGGGAAACGCTTGACCCAGGCAATCGCGTCATAGCGTTGCTCTGGTGTGAGGTACTCGTTATAAGCCTCATCCAATACGACCACCACATGAGCAGGCACAGCCATTAAGAAATCTTCGATTTCTTTAGCAGTCAAGTAGCTACCGGTTGGATTATTGGGGTTGGCCACAAACACCAACTTCGCTTTATCACCTGAGGCTTTAATTGCTTGCAACATGGCAGGTAAATCATGGCCATACATTTCAGTGGCAGCCACTTCAATCGCCTTGGCGCCAACAGCTTGTGTTGCTAATGGATAAACCGCAAAGGCATGTTTAGAGAAAATCACCTCATCGCCAGCTTGGGCTACTGCACGGGCAGCTAACTCCAAAATGTCATTACTACCATTGCCCAAGGTAATCCAATCTGCTGGAACACCTAAGCGCGCTGATAAAACATTCTTTAATTCAAAACCGTTAGAGTCAGGATAGCGACCTAAATCTGCGGCAGCTTTGAGCATGGCCTCTTGCGCCGACTTTGGCATACCCAATGGATTTTCATTGGATGCGAGTTTCACAATCTTGTTTTCATCAAGACCGTACTCACGCGCGACCTCACTGATGGGTCGCCCGCCAACGTAGGGTGCGATCGCATGGATATGCTTTAAACCGATATTTGATTTTGATGTCATGCCGAATGAGGATATGAACCGAGGTTTTTATAAAAGGCTGCGATCGTTTTTAACTCTGCCAATGCTTTAGCTACCTTTGCATCTTCTGCATGCCCCGCTACATCGATATAAAAGTGATACTCCCAAGTTCCTTTGCGAGCAGGGCGAGACTCAAAACGATTCATGGATACACCATGCCTGGCCAGTGGCTCAAGTAAGCGATGCACTGCACCTGGCTGGTTATCTACCGAAAGCACTAAAGAGGTTTGGTCTTTACCTGTAGCTTGACATTCATAAGTGCCCACAATGACAAAACGCGTACGGTTATGTGGATCATCCTGAATTTGTGCAGCCACCGCCTGCAAGCCATAAGCTTCTTGCGCAGGATCACCGGCAATTGCTGCCAAGCTTGGATCAAGGGATGCCATACGAGCAGCCTCTGCATTACTACTGACTGCCTGGCGCTTTAAGTGGGGAGCATGCAAACTCAACCATTGCTGACATTGCGCTAAAGCCTGGGCATGTGCACAAACTGTCGTCACACCATCCAAGCTGCCACTCTTAGTTAGAAGATGATGACGAATAGGCAGTACTACTTCACCGCTAATCCGCATTGGAGAATCCAATAGCAAATCTAAGGTGCGAGAAATAGCGCCTTCGCTTGAATTTTCTACCGGTACAACACCAAATTGCGCTGCACCTTTCTCTACCGCCTTAAACACCTCATCAAGGCTATTGCAAGGAAGGCCAGCAATCGAGTGGCCAAAATACGCTTGGGCAGCCTGCTCTGAAAAGGTTCCTACTGGTCCAAGATAGGCAATCGTCTGACGAGCCTCTAAGGCGCGGCAAGCCGACATCACCTCACGCCAAATTGCCGCAATACCATCGGGCAATAGGGGGCCCTTGCTGAGCTCTTGTAAGCGAACAACAACTTGACGCTCACGCTCCGGCCTAAACACCGGTGATGAAAATCCACCTTTAATATGGCCGACCTCTTGAGCCGCTTTTGCACGCTGTGATAACAAATCCAAAATCTGCGCATCCAGCGCATCGATTTTGTCTCGAATGGGTGCTAGGCGCTGCTCTTCGGTACTTTGGTCTTTGGAGCTCATTAGGCACGCCTTTCAAAGTCACGCATAAATTCTACTAAGGCGTTGACGCCCTCGAGTGGCATTGCGTTGTAAATACTGGCACGCATACCACCTGCAGCCTTATGGCCGCGCAAGGCAACTAAGCCTGCTGCATTAGATTGCTCTAAAAATTGAGCATTCAAATTTTCATCCTTCAGAAAGAATGTGACATTCATTCTGGAGCGATATTCTTTGGTAACGCGATTCTCATACAAACTACTGTGATCTAAAAAGCTGTAAAGCAGATCCGCTTTTTCTTGATTACGTTTTTCAATCGCCTTTACACCACCCTGTTTCATCAACCACTTAAAGCCAAGGCCAGCCATGTAAATTGCAAAAGTCGGCGGCGTGTTGAGCATTGAATCAGTCGCTGCTTGTTTAGACCAGTCCCAAATCGATGGAGTAATTTTCATGCTATGCCCCATCAAGTCTTTGCGTACGATCACAATCGTTACACCGGATGGGCCAATATTTTTTTGCGCACCCCCAAACCAGACACCACACTGTGTGACATCGATTTCTTTTGAAAGGATGTTGCTCGAAATATCCGCAACCAACAGTCTGCCATTGACATCAGGCACCTCTGGAAACTCTACGCCACCAATCGTTTCATTCGCGCAGTAATGGACGTAAGCAGCATCATCTGATAACTGCCAACTAGAGCGCTCTGGAATCGTATTGAATTTTTCAGCTGCAGAGGATGCTACTAAATGTGCCACACCATATTTATCTGCTTCTTTAAAAGACTTTTCAGACCAAATGCCCGTCACTAGAAAATCTGCCTTGGGACCGTTCTTAGCTAATGGCATCAGGTTCATTGGAATGGCAGCATTTTGACCTATGCCGCCGCCTTGAAGCATCAATATTTCATAGGAATCAGGGATGCCCATGAGGGTGCGTAAGTCTTGCAGCACCTCCTCATACAAAGCCATGAATTCTTTGCCTCGATGACTGACTTCCATCACGCTAGCACCCAAGCCCTGCCAATTTAACATCTCTGCGGCAGTTTGCTTTAAGACCGCTTCAGGCAAAGTGGCAGGTCCCGCAGCGAAATTAAAAATGCGGCGGTCAAACGTCATGATGAATTAATTAACCTTGAATGAATGCCAATTAGGCATCACCAACTTCATCAGAACTAGAGTCAACTGATGGATCCGTGGCAACATCACCTTCTTCACCATCGTCTAATTCATTCTCATCCTCAGAATCACTTTCAGCAATCCGCTGCAAGCCAGACAAACGCGTACCTTCATCCACGTTAATCAAAGTAACGCCTTGTGTTGCGCGCCCCATCTCGCGAATCTCGGAAACACGGGTGCGCACCAAAATACCGCCCGTAGTAATCAACATAATTTGATCTTCAGGAGATACTAAGGAGGCGGCAACAACTTTTCCGTTTCGCTCAGTTGTCTGAATCGCAATCATGCCTTTAGTACCACGACCATGACGGGTATATTCACCAATCGGAGTGCGCTTACCAAAACCATTTTCCGTTGCAGTCAGAACGCTACTCGGAATGGCGAGGCCATTCGCATCAACCTCAGCTGCCTCAGCACCTTCAGCAGCTTCGGCTGGGGCAACTAACATGGCAATCACTTGATGGCCTATACCCAAGTTCATACCGCGCACACCGCGCGCTGTACGACCCATGGGACGAACATCATTCTCATCAAAGCGCACCGCTTTACCAGCATCAGAGAACAACATCACATCATGTTGACCATCAGTAATAGCGGCACCAACCAAAAAGTCATTCTCATTCAAGTCAACCGCAATAATTCCGGCCTTGCGTGGATTAGAGAAGTCAGATAAGCGGGTCTTCTTCACAGTACCTAAGCTGGTTGCCATAAAGACGTAATGATCGTCTTGATAACCCTTAATCGGAAGAATTACCGTAATCTTTTCACCTTCGATCAGCGGGAACATATTGACGATGGGCTTGCCACGTGAGTTACGGCTACCTTGTGGAACTTCCCAAACTTTAAGCCAATACATGCGGCCACGATCAGAGAAGCACAAGATGATGTCATGGGTATTTGCAACGAAGAGAGTTTCGATCCAATCTTCATTCTTAGTAGTGGTGGCTTGTTTACCGCGACCGCCGCGCTTTTGTGCACGGTATTCACTCAGAGGCTGGCTCTTCATATAACCCGTATTCGAAAGCGTGACCACCATATCTTGTGGCGTGATCAAGTCTTCTGTAAACAACTCAGTGGCATTCATTTCAATAAATGAACGACGACCACTGTCACCGCCAGCAATACCAAACTCTGCTTGAACTTCTTTTAATTCAGATTCAATGACTTGAGTGACGCGCTCTGGCTTTGCAAGTAAATCAAGTAAGTCTGAAATTTCTGACATCACCTCTTTGTACTCATTCACAATCTTGTCTTGCTCAAGGCCAGTCAAGCGTTGCAAACGCATCTGCAAGATTTCTTGCGCTTGACTATCAGACAAGCGATACAAACCAGTCGCTTGCATGCCGTACTCTGGTAACAAGCCCTCAGGGCGGTAGGCATTGCGCCCACCCGGAGTATCCGTCTCTGCTCGCGCTAACATCTCGCGCACCATGGAAGAGTCCCAAGCCTTGCTCATCAACTCTTGTCGAGCAACAACTGGGTTTGCAGCAGCTTTGATGATGGCAATAAATTCATCAATGTTTGCCAATGCAACAGCCAAGCCCTCTAAGACATGACCACGTTCACGTGCTTTGCGTAATTCAAAAATCGTACGACGGGTCACTACTTCGCGACGATGCTGTAAGAAGTACTCAAGCATTTGCTTCAGATTCAACAGGCGCGGCTGGTTATCTACCAGCGCCACCATATTCATACCGAAGTTATCTTGTAATTGAGTGCTCTTATACAAATTGTTCAGAACGACTTCAGGCACTTCACCACGCTTGAGTTCGATTACTACCCGCATGCCTGACTTGTCAGACTCATCACGCAGGTCAGAAATGCCTTCTACTTTTTTCTCATTTACCAGCTCAGCAATACGCTCGAGCAAGTTCTTCTTATTTACTTGGTAAGGCAGCTCATCAACGATGATGGACTGTCGAGCGCCCTTGTCGAGGTCTTCGAAGTGGGTTTTGGCGCGCATGACAACACGGCCACGGCCAGTGCGATACCCTTCGCGAACCCCTTGAACCCCATAAATAATTCCGGCGGTCGGGAAATCAGGCGCAGGAATGATCTCAATCAGCTCGTCAATCGTGCATTCTGGGTTGTGAAGAACGTGCAAACAGGCTGTAACAACCTCGTCTAGATTATGAGGCGGGATATTAGTTGCCATTCCCACAGCGATGCCCGAACTGCCGTTAATCAGCAAATTAGGTACTTTTGCAGGAAGAATGAGGGGTTCTCGCTCGCTTCCGTCATAGTTTGGCCCGAAATCGACGGTTTCCTTGTCCAAATCAGCCAAAAGCTCATGAGCGATCTTACGCAGGCGGATCTCGGTATACCGCATTGCAGCAGCGTTATCACCGTCTACGGAGCCAAAGTTACCCTGTCCGTCAACCAGCATATAGCGCAAAGAGAAGTCCTGGGCCATGCGAACGATCGTGTCATACACCGCAGAATCGCCATGTGGATGGTATTTACCGATCACATCGCCAACTATACGGGCAGATTTTTTGTAAGCGCGGTTCCAATCGTTGTTTAATTCATACATCGCGAATAAAACCCTGCGATGGACTGGTTTTAGACCATCACGCACGTCTGGCAGGGCTCTGCCGACAATCACGCTCATTGCGTAGTCCAAATAGGACCTCCGCATTTCGTCTTCTAGGGATATTGGTAGTGTTTCTTTAGCGGCTTGTTCCATTTAGAAATAATATCATTTTGATGACTGATAGCCCCTATGCTAATATTCTGTGAGTTTGTAAGAAATTGAGATGTGTCGCTTTGCAGTTGTTTGCATCAAAGTGGGGCGATTCACATTTGAGTTTGACTTTAATTAAAAAAGAGATTTTTGAGGACTAAAAATGAACAAAACCCTAAAACTGGTACTTGCTGGCGTAATTTCTGTTGCTGCTACTGCTACTTCCGCCCAAAACGTTGACAACTGGGTCAACTCAACTGGTACAGCCTGGAAAAACGGCGACGGCACATTGTGCTGGCGTGACGCTAGCTGGACACCTGCAACTGCTGCTAAGGGTTGCGACGGCTGGTTAGCCCCTAAAGCTGCTGCTGCTGCTCCTGCTCGCTCTGGTGTAACCCAAAGCAAAATTACTTTGCAAGCTGACACCCTTTATGACTTCGATAAAGCTACTTTGAAGGCAGAAGGTCAAGCAACTTTAGACAAAATCGCTAGAGATTTGAGCAAGATCAAATTAGAAGTCATCATCGCTGTTGGTAATACTGATAGCGTTGGTTCTGATGCCTACAACATGGCTCTTGGCCAGCGTCGTGCTGCGTCCGTTAAAGCCTATTTGGTAAGCAAGGGTGTTGACGGTAGCCGTATTTACACAGAATCAAAAGGTAAGAGCAATCCAGTTGCAAACAATGCAACTGCCGAAGGCCGTGCTAAGAACCGCCGTACTGACATTGAAGTTGTTGGTACATCAGCAGTTAAGTAATACCTTTACCCTTAAAAAAGCCCGGTTCAGCCGGGCTTTTTTATTTCCGCTATATTCGTAATTCATTCACCTCAGAGCGCCTTCCTGCGACTAACACTCTATGAACGTTGACCAGTCAGAAATTGCTAAATTTAGCGCCCTAGCCCACCGGTGGTGGGATCCCCTCAGCGAATTCAAGCCTTTGCATGCTATCAATCCTTTGCGTCTGAACTGGATCAAGTCTTTTGTAGATCTCAACGGCAAAAAAGTGCTTGATGTTGGTTGCGGTGGCGGCATTCTGGCTGAATCGATTGCCCAGTCAGGAGCTGATACCTGTGGCATAGATTTGTCTGAAAAAGCACTCAAAGTCGCTGAATTACATGCCCTTGAGGTGGGCGCTACCCTAAAATATCGCTCTATTTCAGCCGAAGCACTGGCCGAGGAAGAGTCGGAGCAGTATGACGTTGTGACCTGTATGGAAATGCTGGAGCATGTTCCGGATCCAGCCTCAGTAGTGCAGGCTTGTGCAAAATTGTGCAAACCTGGTGGCACTCTCTTTTTCAGCACCTTGAACCGCAATCCTAAATCTTACTTATTTGCGATTATTGGCGCTGAGTATGTATTGCGACTGCTACCGAAAGGCACTCACGAGTATGCGAAATTCATTAAACCCTCTGAGTTGGTGGCATTTACCCGCCAAGCTGGTCTAGAGATGCTCGGCATGAAGGGAATGACATACAACCCTATTACGCAGGTCTATAAATTGGGTGAAGATGTAGATGTCAACTACATGATCGTTGTGCGTAAATGAGTAACGGGTCAGTAAGCCCTTACAAAGGGATCTTTTTTGATCTCGACGGCACGCTTGCTGATACTGCGCCAGATCTAGTGGCCGCTGCTAACCAGCTCTTAATTACCCGCAATCTCGCACCTAAGCAATATGAGGTTTTGCGTCCACGCGCTTCCGCTGGAGCCCGAGGGCTTATCAAGGGTGCATTTGGAATCGACACTGAACATCCAGACTTTATCCCCTTACGTGATGAATTTTTTGCCAATTATGAAAGGGCATTGCTAGTTAATAGCGTCCTTTTCGAAGGGGTGAGTGACTTACTCAATCGATTGGATGTAGCTAAGCTTCCCTGGGGCATAGTCACCAATAAGAGCGAGCGTTTTACTAACCCCCTGACTGAATTAATGGGACTGAGCCAAAGAGCGGTATCGACGGTCTCTGGTGATACCACTCCTCACTCAAAACCCCATCCTGAGCCCATTTTGCACGCCGCAAGGCTTGCCAATGTTGACCCATCTAGATCGATATACGTAGGCGATGACATCAGAGATATCGTGGCTGGTAAAGCCGCTGGTATGAAGACGATTGCAGCAGCCTATGGGTATTGCGGCTGCGAAGAACCACCAGAAGCTTGGGGTGCCGACTATCTCGTGTATCACCCACGAGAGCTTCTTGAAATCATCTTTCCTGGTAGGGCTTAAATAAGCATCTACAAGTTATTGAGCAATTTAAGGTGATCAGCCTTAAAATAGAGCCTCCTATGCATGAACTCTGGGGTCGACATGGTTTCGACGTGGATTACAAAGCATCAAGGGCATACCGAGGACCCGTTATCTCGTAAATCAATGGGAATGTAATAACTGCAAACGACGAACGTTTCGCACTAGCCGCTTAATTGCGGTTGCCCCTGAACTGATTCTCTCTTGGGTCAGCTAGCGCAAGCTAGGTCAGGGTCATTTACAAGAGATAAGATCATTTCATGTCACGGGGAATGGTTCGAAAACTTAGTGAATCGCCAGCGTGGAACATGTCAGTCTGTGACTAGCTAGCTAAATTAAATGATATGACTAAGTATGTAGAACTTGTTGTAGAGGATTTGCGGACGCGGGTTCGATTCCCGCCGACTCCACCAATATTAGTATTAGTATCACCTAGCAACACCAAACAACCCCTTACAGCATATAGCT
>JBBAQC010000028.1:0-13290 GCA_040400535.1 Polynucleobacter sp.
TACGTGCGGTTTTGTCCGCTCAAATTTTTCTTTTGCCATTTTTTTTGTCTGCCTTCTTAGCTAGTCAATATTCAAAAATATGTGGATAAATTACTTCGCTTTAGCAGCCATCACTGCTTCAGCAACGTTCTTAGGTGCTTCGGAATAATGCTTAAATTCCATGGTGTAGGTAGCGCGACCTTGGGTCAACGAGCGCAAGCCAGTTGAGTAACCAAACATCTCTGCCAATGGCACTTCAGCGCGAACGATCTTGCCGCCCCCTGGAATGTCATCCATACCTTGCAAAATACCGCGACGGGATGAGAGATCACCCATAACGTTACCCATGAAATCTTCTGGTGTTTCAACTTCAACAGCCATCATTGGCTCTAGCAACACTGGAGATGCTTTGCGCATACCATCTTTGAATGCCATTGAACCCGCCATCTTAAAAGCGTTTTCATTGGAGTCAACGTCGTGGTATGAACCGAAAAACAATGTTGCCTTGACATCTACAACTGGATAACCAGCCAAAATACCGGAGTTCAATGTTTCACGAATTCCTTTTTCTACTGCAGGGATATATTCACGTGGAACTACACCACCTTTAATAGCGTCAATGAATTCAAAACCTTTGCCAGGTGCTTGTGGCTCAAGCTTCAACACCACGTGACCATACTGTCCGCGGCCACCAGACTGCTTAACGAACTTACCTTCGATTTCTTCGCAAACCTTGCGGATTGTTTCACGATAAGCAACCTGTGGCTTACCAACAGTTGCCTCAACACCAAACTCGCGACGCATACGATCAACCAAAATTTCTAAGTGGAGCTCGCCCATTCCAGAGATAATTGTTTGGCCTGATTCTTCATCCGTTTTAACGCGGAATGAGGGATCTTCTTGTGCCAAACGATTTAAGGCTAGACCCATTTTTTCTTGGTCTGGCTTTGTTTTTGGCTCAACAGCTTGGGAGATCACTGGCTCTGGGAATACCATGCGCTCCAAAATCACGATGCTATCTGGATCACATAACGTTTCACCAGTAGTGGCGTCTTTCAGACCAACCGCAGCAGCGATATCGCCTGCATAAACTTCTTTAATTTCTTCGCGCTGGTTTGCATGCATCTGCAACAAACGACCAACACGTTCTTTTTTACCCTTGATTGGGTTGTAGATCGTATCGCCAGACTTCATCACGCCTGAATAAACACGGAAGAAGATTAACTGACCAACGAATGGATCAGTCATGATCTTAAATGCCAAAGCAGAGAATTTTTCCTTATCGGAAGCTTCACGCGTTGCAGGTGTTCCATCTTCTAATTCACAAGGAACTGGTGGAACGTCCAATGGTGATGGCAACAACTCAACTACTGCGTCCAACATTGCCTGAACACCTTTGTTTTTGAAAGCAGTTCCACACATCATTGGAATGATTTCATTAGCGATAGTGCGTTGACGCAATGCTGCTTTGATTTCTTCTTCGGTCAGCTCTTCACCACCGAGATACTTTTCCATCAGCTCTTCTGAACTTTCAGCGGCTGCTTCAACCATCTTTTCACGCCATTCATCAGCAGATGCTTTTAGCTCAGCTGGAATTTCTTCGTAGCTAAATTTAGTGCCTTGCGATTCTTCATCCCAATAGATAGCCTTCATCTTGACCAAGTCCACAACGCCTTTGAAGTTTTCTTCTGCGCCAATCGGAATCTGGATCAATATTGGATTTGCCTTAAGACGCAACTTCATCTGGTCATAGACCTTGAAGAAGTTCGCGCCAGTGCGGTCCATCTTGTTTACAAAGGCTAAGCGAGGAACGTGATACTTGTTAGCTTGACGCCAAACAGTTTCAGATTGTGGCTGTACACCACCTACCGCACAGTAAACCATGCAAGCACCATCTAGAACGCGCATTGAGCGCTCAACTTCAATAGTGAAGTCTACGTGTCCTGGGGTATCAATAATGTTGATACGGTGCTCTGGGAAATTACCAGCCATGCCCTTCCAGAACGTAGTAGTAGCAGCAGAAGTAATCGTGATACCACGCTCTTGCTCTTGCTCCATCCAGTCCATGGTTGCAGCGCCATCATGCACTTCACCAATTTTATGATTAACACCGGTGTAGAACAAAACGCGTTCTGTTGTTGTTGTCTTACCTGCGTCAATGTGCGCAGAAATACCGATATTGCGGTATTTGTCGATAGGGGTTTTACGTGCCACTGTTGGTACCTTTTCTTTGCTGTGCGATTAGAAGCGGAAATGTGAGAAAGCTTTGTTAGCTTCTGCCATACGGTGAACTTCTTCACGCTTCTTCATTGCTCCGCCGCGACCTTCAGCAGCTTCTAATAATTCGTTAGCCAAACGTTGTGCCATGGATTTTTCACCGCGCTTTTTAGCGGCTTCGCGCACCCAGCGCATTGCCAAAGCGGAACGACGTGATGGGCGTACTTCAACAGGAACCTGGTAGTTAGCACCACCAACACGACGACTCTTCACCTCAACCATTGGCTTAACGTTGCCCATGGCCGTTGAGAAAACTTCGAGTGGCTCTTTATTTGCTTTTTTCTCGATGTGATCAAAGGCACCGTAAACGATACGCTCTGCAACCGATTTCTTGCCGTCCAACATGAGGACGTTCATGAATTTTGCTACTTCTACATTGCCGAATTTTGGATCAGGCAGGATTTCCCGTTTGGGAACTTCACGACGACGTGGCATAACAACTCCTTCAGTTCAGTTAGGGGTGGCCCAAATGGATCACCCGCTCCGGTTGTCCTACTATTTAGCGATTGAAATACATCAACTTCTAAACGGAACAACCACTTACTTGTCTTTTGAGTCTGACAAACAACGACTTAATGCAAAAACTTCTACTGCTTAACTCTTAAAATTAAGCAGCTTTCTTAGCGCGCTTAGCACCGTACTTGGAACGTGACTGCTTACGGTCTTTAACACCTTGCAAGTCAAGTGAGCCACGAACGATGTGGTAACGAACACCAGGCAAATCCTTTACACGACCACCACGGATCAACACTACTGAGTGTTCCTGGAGGTTATGGCCTTCACCACCAATGTATGAAATGACTTCAAAACCATTGGTTAAGCGAACTTTAGCTACTTTACGTAGCGCAGAGTTAGGCTTCTTAGGAGTGGTTGTGTACACACGTGTACATACACCACGGCGCTGCGGGCTGTTTTGCAGCGCAGGGCTCTTGCTTTTAACGGTCAGCCGGGTTCTTGGCTTGCGTAATAATTGATTAATTGTTGGCATAAAATAGCTCGGTTAGTACTTCTTTGTTGCTTTCTTCAAGAAAATCAATGACTTAGATAAAATCTAGGTCAAAAAGACCCTCTTCTGAATCAGTAGAACTCAGCATTCTAGCTTGGCCAGCCTTTTCCGTCAATCAAATGGGGAAAAAACTGGCCATTTATGGCTAGAATGGCCAAATTAGCTCGGATCAGCCTCCGCAGCAGGAGCAATCACTTCAGCCTCTATTTCTACAGGCATATCAGCCATTGCTTCCTCTTCGGCGGCAATCATTTGAGCGCGATCACGCTCGAATTGCTCTCTGACCTTGCGTGCACGGCGATAAGACAAGCCAGTACCAGCAGGAATCAGGCGACCAATAATGACGTTTTCCTTGAGGCCACGGAGTGTATCGGTCTTGCCCATAATTGCGGCTTCGGTCAATACACGGGTGGTTTCTTGGAAAGAAGCCGCTGAAATAAAGCTGTCTGTCGACAATGATGCCTTGGTAATACCGAGCAACACATTCTCGAACTGAGCTGGGCGCTTACCTTGTGCAATCACAGCATCGTTTGCGTCATACAACTTAGAGCGCTCAACTTGCTCACCAGTGATGTAGGCAGTATCGCCACCATCAGTAATTTGCACACGACGCAACATTTGACGCACGATGACTTCAATGTGCTTGTCATTAATCTTCACGCCTTGCAAACGGTAAACGTCTTGAACTTCATCCACGATGTAGATCGCCAACTCCTCAATACCTCTGAGTGTCAAGATATCATGTGGATCGGCAGGGCCCTCCACAATCATCTCGCCCTTGTTCACAACTTGACCGTCATGAACGAGAACTTGTTTCTCTTTAGGAATCAAGAATTCATTAGCTTCACCGTCCATATCAGTAATCACTAAACGCTGCTTACCCTTGGTTTCTTTACCGAAGGAAACAGTTCCAGTGACTTTAGCCAATACAGCAGCATCTTTTGGTGAACGTGCCTCGAACAATTCAGCAACGCGTGGTAAGCCACCGGTAATGTCGCGAGTCTTCTGTGATTCAATTGGAATACGCGCCAACACTTCGCCGACTTCGACTTTTTGACCGTCTTTAACAGTGATCAATGCGCCAACTTGCAAGCCGATATTTACCGGATGATCTGTACCTGCAATCATCACTTCGCCGCCTTTGGCATCCACCAAGTTGATCATTGGACGAACGCCTTTGCTAGCAGCACTACGACGCTTACCGTCAATCACCACCAAAGTAGAGAGTCCAGTTACTTCGTCAACCTGCTTAGCTACAGTAACGCCTTCTTCAACGTTATCAAAGCGAGCAATACCAGCGTACTCAGAAATAATTGGGCGTGTTAACGGATCCCATGTTGCTAAGCTTGCACCGGCCTTGACTGCAGCATCTTCTTTAAACAAGAGCGTTGCGCCGTAAGGTACCTTATGACGCTCACGCTCACGACCGTTATCGTCCATGATCACCGCTTCGCCAGAACGTGAAATCACGATCTGCTCACCTTTGGCGTTCTTAACAACACGCATCGTGCCTGAGAACTTCAAAGCGCCGTTAGACTTGGCTTCAATATTGCTTGCAACCAATGCACGTGACGCCGCGCCACCAATGTGGAAGGTACGCATAGTCAACTGTGTGCCTGGCTCACCGATGGACTGAGCAGCGATAACACCAACCGCCTCACCAACGTTCACCAAACCACCGCGACCTAAATCACGTCCGTAGCACTTAGCGCACAAGCCAAAGCGAGTTAAGCATGACAACACTGTGCGAACTTTAACTTCGTCGATACCTAAGGAAACGATTTGATCAACGTGATCTTCATCGAGCAAGGTGTCATTTGGAACGATGACTTCTTGAGTATCAGGATGAACGATGTCATCGATACAGACGCGGCCTAAAATACGATCGCGCAATGCTTCAATGATTTCGCCGCCTTCAACAAGCGCCTTCATTGTGACGCCGGTAGTTGCACCGCAATCATCTTCAATGACAACCAGGTCTTGAGTGACGTCGCATAAACGACGCGTCAAGTAACCTGAGTTCGCTGTCTTCAGCGCAGTATCAGCCAAACCTTTACGTGCGCCGTGAGTTGAGATGAAGTACTGCAACACGTTCAAACCTTCACGGAAGTTCGCAGTAATTGGGGTTTCAATAATGGAGCCATCAGGTTTCGCCATCAAACCACGCATACCGGCTAACTGACGAATCTGCGCTGCAGATCCACGCGCACCAGAATCCGCCATCATATAGATGGAGTTGAAAGATTCTTGACGCACAGTTTTGCCGTTACGGTCGAGTACATCAACATGTGACAACTCATCCATCATCGCTTTACCAACTTGGTCACCAGCGGCACCCCAAATATCAACCACGTTGTTATAACGCTCTTGATTGGTTACGAGACCTGACATGAACTGCTTGTCATATTCTTTAACCTTGGTAGAAGCTTCAGTGATGATGCGCTCTTTAGAGCTAGGAATCAGCATATCGTCGATCGCAACTGAGATACCTGCATTGGTTGCCAAGCGGAAACCAGACTGCAAGAGGCGGTCAGCAAAAATCACTGTTTCACGAAGACCGCACTTACGGAATGAAGTGTTGATCAAACGTGAGATTTCTTTTTTCTTTAGAGGCTTATTGATTTCATCAAAAGTCATACCTTTAGGCAAGATTTCTGACAAGATTGCACGACCAACTGAAGTTTGATAAATCACAGTTCTTTCAGCAAAACGGGCAGCGCCCTCTGCTTTCTTGTCAATGATTTCATGTTCAGTGATACGCACAGCAACGCGGGAGGCCAATTCAACCTGACCAGCCTCATAGGCACGAATGACTTCAGTGATATTAGCGAAGACCATGCCCTCGCCTTTACCGTTGATCTTGTCACGAGTAGCGTAGTACAGACCCAAGACCACGTCCTGTGAAGGAACGATCGATGGTTCGCCGTTAGCTGGGAACAATACGTTGTTCGAAGCCAACATCAATGTACGTGCTTCCATTTGCGCTTCGAGCGACAAAGGAACGTGAACCGCCATTTGGTCACCATCAAAGTCAGCGTTAAATGCCGCGCAGACTAATGGGTGCAATTGGATTGCCTTGCCTTCAATCAGCATTGGCTCAAAAGCCTGAATACCAAGACGGTGCAATGTAGGCGCACGGTTCAACATGATTGGATGTTCACGAATCACTTCTTCGAGAATATCCCAAACGATTGGAGTCTGGCTTTCAACTTCCTTCTTCGCAGCCTTAATGGTGGTTGCGATTCCTAAAGTCTCAAGCTTATTGAAAATAAATGGTTTGAACAATTCCAAAGCCATCAATTTTGGCAAGCCGCACTGATGCAATTTCAATGTAGGGCCAACCACGATGACTGAACGACCTGAGTAGTCAACACGTTTACCCAACAAGTTTTGACGGAAACGACCGCTCTTGCCTTTAATCATCTCAGCTAAGGACTTGAGAGGACGCTTATTAGCGCCAGTCATAGCCTTACCGCGACGACCGTTGTCGAGTAATGAGTCAACCGCCTCTTGCAACATGCGTTTTTCGTTACGCACGATGATCTCTGGTGCGCGCAACTCTAACAAACGCTTGAGACGATTGTTACGGTTAATCACGCGACGGTAGAGGTCGTTCAAATCAGAGGTAGCAAAGCGACCGCCATCCAATGGCACCAATGGGCGCAATTCAGGTGGTAATACTGGCAATACTTCCATGATCATCCAGTCAGGCTTAATCCCTGAAGTCTGGAACGCCTCAAGCACTTTTAAGCGCTTAGCGTATTTCTTGATCTTGGCATCGCTACCAGTGGCTTTCAAATCAGCACGAATGGTCTCTACTTCGCGATCGATATCAATCGAACGTAGGAGATCACGAATACCTTCAGCGCCCATTATGGCCGTAAATGCACCGTCACCATACTCTTCAGTCTTGGCAATGTACTCGTCCTCAGACATGATCTGACCACGCTTCATCGCGCCTTCAGGTGTCATGCCTTCATCAACTACGACATATGCTTCAAAGTAAAGAACGCGCTCGATATCCCGGAGGGTCATATCAAGAACCATACCCAAGCGGGATGGCAATGACTTTAAGAACCAAATGTGCGCTACAGGAGCAGCCAACTCAATGTGGCCCATGCGCTCACGACGTACCTTAGCGAGAGTAACTTCAACGCCGCACTTCTCACAGATAACGCCACGGAACTTTAAACGCTTGTACTTACCGCATAAGCACTCGTAGTCTTTAGTTGGCCCAAAAATCTTGGCGCAGAACAGACCATCACGCTCGGGCTTAAAAGTCCGATAGTTGATGGTTTCTGGTTTGCGTACTTCACCAAAAGACCATGAGCGAATTTTCTCAGGGGATGCAAGACCAATCTTGATGACATCAAACTGCTCATCACCCTGCGTTTGCTTAAATAAATCGAGCAATGCTTTCATATCAGTTGCGCTCCATGTCAATGTCAATACCTAACGAACGGATTTCTTTTACCAGTACGTTGAAGGATTCGGGCATGCCAGCATCAATTGTGTGCTCGCCCTTGACGATGTTTTCGTAAACCTTGGTACGGCCTGCGACGTCATCGGACTTCACTGTCAGCATTTCCTGCAAGACATATGAGGCACCGTATGCTTCGAGAGCCCAAACTTCCATTTCACCAAAGCGCTGACCACCAAACTGAGCTTTACCGCCCAGTGGCTGTTGCGTTACTAACGAGTAAGGACCAGTTGAACGTGCATGCATCTTGTCGTCGACCAAATGGTGGAGTTTCAAGACGTGCATTACGCCAACGGTTACTGGACGCTCAAACTGATCGCCAGTACGACCATCGCACAGAATCATTTGCTGACGTGATGGCGTCATCTTCAAAGAAGTTGCAACTTCTTCTGGATATGCCAACTCGAGCATGCGGCTGATTTCTGCTTCAGTAGCACCGTCAAATACTGGTGTAGCGAATGGCAAGCCTTGGCGTAAATTCTCAGCCAAAACTGTGATTTGCTCATCAGTAAAGTTATCGATGTCTTCAATACGGCCAGTCTCGTTGTAAAGCTGCTTCATGAACTTACGTAGTTCAGCCTGCTTGACTTGCTGGCGAACCATCTCATCAATACGCTTACCAATACCTTGGGCAGCCCAACCTAAGTGGGTTTCCAAGATCTGACCTACGTTCATACGAGAAGGAACACCCAGTGGGTTCAAGACGATGTCAACAGGGCGTCCATCAGCCATAAATGGCATGTCTTCAGCAGGAGCGATTTTAGAAACCACACCTTTGTTACCGTGACGACCGGCCATCTTGTCGCCAGGTTGCAAGCGACGCTTAACGGCTAAGTAGACCTTAACCATCTTCGTTACGCCAGGCTGTAAATCATCACCTTGGGTCAGCTTAGTGCGCTTTTCTTCAAAAGCCTCATCAAACTGCTTACGCTTCGCTTCGATAGAAGATTTAATTGCTTCAACTTGTGAGGCAACATCATCATCCGCTGGACGTACATCAAACCAATGGTATTTATCTAAATCAGCAAGGTAATCCTTGTCAATCTTAGTGCCTTTAGCTAATTTCTTAGGGCCACCGTTGGCAACTTTGCCAATCAATAGCTTTTCTAAACGCATGAAGGCATCGCCCTCAACAATACGCAACTGGTCGTTTAAGTCCAAACGGTAGCGTTGTAATTCTTCTTGAATAATGGCTTGAGCACGTGCATCACGCTCAATACCTTCACGGGTGAAGACTTGAACGTCAATCACAGTACCGATCATTCCAGATGGAACGCGCAAAGAAGTATCTTTAACGTCAGATGCTTTTTCACCGAAGATCGCACGGAGCAGTTTCTCTTCAGGAGTGAGAGTAGTCTCGCCCTTTGGAGTTACCTTACCAACCAATACGTCGCCAGCTTCAACTTCAGCACCAATGTAAACAATACCGCTCTCGTCCAAACGGGAGAGTTGTGACTCAGCTAAGTTGGAAATATCGCGAGTAATTTCTTCTGAGCCTAACTTTGTGTCACGCGCAACAACCGACAACTCTTCAATATGAATGGAGGTGTAGCGGTCATCAGCAACCACTTTCTCAGAGATCAAGATTGAATCTTCGAAGTTGTAACCGTTCCATGGCATAAATGCCACAGTCATGTTTTGACCTAAAGCCAATTCACCCAAATCGGTAGATGCGCCGTCAGCTACTACGTCGCCACGGACAACACGATCGCCAGCCTGAACGATTGGACGTTGGTTGATATTGGTATTTTGATTCGAGCGGGTGTACTTGATGAGGTTATAAATATCCACACCAACTTCGCCAGCTGCAGTCTCTTCATCGTTTACACGAATAACGACACGGTTTGCGTCAACATAATCAACGATTCCGCCTCGCGCTGCCAAAATCACAGTACCAGAGTCAACCGCAACAATACGCTCTAAGCCTGTACCGACTAATGGCTTATCTGGTCGTAAGCAAGGCACCGCTTGACGCTGCATGTTCGCACCCATCAACGCGCGGTTTGCATCATCATGCTCCAAGAATGGAACCAGTGAAGCAGCAGCAGAAACGATCTGGCTAGGAGCAACGTCGATGAAATCAATGCGCTCTGGGCTAACCATCATAGTCTCGCCAGCTTGACGCGCTGAAACCAATTCGTCAGCCAACTTACCGTTCTTGTCGATTGTTGCATTAGCCTGAGCAATAACGTATTTCGCCTCTTCAATAGCGGAGAGATACATTACTTCATCGCTTACCTTGCTGTTAGCCACTTTGCGATATGGTGTTTCTAAGAAACCATGCTCATTCAAACGCGCAAACAAGGCGAGTGAGTTGATCAGACCAATGTTTGGTCCCTCTGGAGTTTCAATTGGGCAAACACGACCATAGTGGGTTGGATGTACGTCGCGCACTTCGAAGCCTGCGCGTTCGCGTGTCAAACCACCGGGTCCCAATGCAGAAATACGACGCTTGTGCGTAATCTCTGACAATGGGTTTGTTTGATCCATAAACTGCGACAACTGTGAAGAACCGAAGAACTCACGAATCGCCGAAGAGATTGGCTTGCTGTTAATCAAATCGTGCGGCATGAGGTTTTCTGTTTCGGCCTGGCCGAGACGTTCTTTAACCGCACGCTCAACACGTGACAAACCTGCACGGAATTGATTCTCTGCCAACTCACCTACGCAACGTACACGACGATTGCCTAAGTGATCGATATCATCGACTTCGCCTTTGCCGTTACGCAAGTCAACTAAAGACTTGATGGTGTCGAGGATATCTTCATCCGACAAAACCATTTTGCCTTCCATCTCTGAACGACCGAGACGGCTGTTTACTTTCATACGACCAACGCGTGATAAATCGTAACTATCTTCGTTATAGAACAAGCGCTGGAACAAGGCTTCAACAGCATCTTCTGTTGGAGGCTCTCCAGGACGCATCATGCGATAGATAGCAATACGAGCAGCCATTTGATCTGCAGTTTCATCAGTACGCAATGTCTGTGAAATGTAAGCACCAGAATCCAAATCATTGGTGTAAATGGTTTCCAATTGCTTGATACCTGCATCGCGCAATGTAGCCAACAACTCTTCAGTGATTTCATCATTAGCGTAAGCCAAGATTTCACCGGAGTCTGGATCAATGATGTTGCGCGCAACGACGCGACCAACTAAATAATCATCTGGAACAACGATATTTTTTGTCTTAGCAGCTTCGAGTTCACGAATATGTTTTGCATTGATACGCTTGTCTTTTTGAATGACTACTACGCCATTCTTATCAAGCACATCAAAGTTGGCCATCTGACCACGTAAACGCTCTGGCACAAATTCCATTGAGGCGCCGTTTGCGCTCAATGCAAAATGATCAAAGTTAAAGAAGTTCGCAAGGATCTGTTCGTTGTTTAAACCAATTGCTTTGAGCAAAATGGTGACAGGCATCTTACGACGGCGGTCAACGCGGAAATACAGAATATCTTTTGGATCAAACTCAAAATCAAGCCATGATCCACGGTAAGGAATGATGCGTGCTGAGAACAGCAACTTACCCGAGCTATGGGTCTTACCCTTATCGTGCTCAAAGAACACGCCTGGGGAACGGTGTAACTGAGAAACAATGACGCGCTCAGTGCCGTTAATAACAAATGAGCCGTTATCGGTCATGAGTGGAATCTCACCCATGTAGACTTCGCTCTCCTTTACCTCTTTCACCTTAGTAGGCGCTTCGCGATCATAAATAATCAAGCGAACTTTAGCGCGTAAGGCTGAGTGGTATGTGTAGCCCCGCTGTTGACATTCTTTAACGTCAAACGGTGGTTGAGCTAATTGGTATGACACGTATTCCATACGTGCATAGCCGTTATTAGACACAATTGGAAATGCTGATGTAAAGGCAGATTGAAGCCCCTCTGTAAGACGGGACATTGCCGGCTTATCAGCCTGTAAAAATTTAGCGTAGGATTCCAGCTGTGTTGCGATCAGGTATGGAACCTGGTGATTATTTACTCGCTTAGCAAAGCTTTTACGGACTCGCTTGCGTTCGGTGAAGCTGTAGTTCATTTCATCTCCGAATTCAGCGACTGTACAAAGATTTGGCGATTGGCCACTACCAATCACTGGCGGACAACACTAAATCGAAAGATCTAGTGTCCGACCAAACTTGCATTCTGCAGTCGTATCAGAAGGCAAACCCGATTTCAATCGAAAATGAAATCGGGTTTGACCACTAATGGTCAAACCCAACAGGGCTAGCACTCCTTTTTGAGGAGCGCTAACTAAGTTTTTATTATTTGATTTCTGACTTAGCGCCTGCGTCGTCAAGCTTTTTCTTAGCTTCTTCAGCAGTCTTCTTATCAACAGCTTCTTTAATTGGCTTTGGTGCACCATCAACTAAGTCTTTGGCTTCTTTCAAGCCAAGACCAGTGATTTCACGAACAGCCTTAATTACTGAAACTTTGTTTGCGCCAGCTTCGAGCAAGTTCACAGTAAATTCTGTTTGCTCTTCTGCAGCAGCGCCGCCTGCAGCACCAGCAGGACCAGCAACAGCCATCGCTGCAGCTGAAACGCCAAACTTCTCTTCGAATGCCTTAACTAAGTCATTCAAATCCATTACAGACATGCTACCTACTGCATCAATGATTTCTTCTTTGGTAATCGCCATTTTTAGCTCCTAATACTTAATAGTTAATCTGCGCTTATTCAGCGGCAGGGGTTTGCGGTGTTTCTGTTCCAGCTTCTGGGGCTGCGGCTGCAGGCTCAGCACTTGCTTCTGGAGCGGCGGCTTCAGCAACTACTGCTGGTGCTGCTGCCACTTCAGCAACCTCTGCTACCGGTGCTGCAACAGGAGCGGGTGCTCCTTCTGCCTTTTGTGCTGCTACTGCGCCCAATACGCGAGCCATCGCAGATACTGGTGCCAACATCACACCAAGTAACTGAGATAACAACTCGTCGCGGCTTGGAATAGACGCGAGGGATTTAACGCCCGCTACGTCCAACAACTTGCCGTTATATAAGCCAGCAGTAATGACTAGCTTGTCTTGAGTCTTAGCAAAGTTCTGCAATACTTTTGCCGAAGCAATCGGATCAGCAGAGATGCCATAGATCAAGGGGCCAACCATCGAATCAGCAAGAGGCTCAAACTGTGTGCCTTGTGCAGCACGTCGTGCCAATGTGTTCTTCAAAACGCGAAGATATACACCTTGGTCACGTGCGCTAGCACGTAGCTTTGTCAACTGCTCTACTGGAATACCACGGTATTCAGCGAGCACGACTGTTTGAGCTCCAGCCAATTGAGCGCCGACATCAGCAACAATCGCTTTTTTGTCTTGTACATTCAAAGGCACGGTTTAACTCCTTAAAAACCAACTGTTTCCAGTTGGGGTTACACACCAGCGTCTGATCATTTGTCACAAGATGATCTTGTGAAATCTTTTCAGGGTCGCCATCTGCGCTGGCTATTACTTTCGTAACGATTAAGAATTATTTCTAAACGAGCCAATAATTCACCAACGGTCTTTGATGTTCGACTCTCACTCAAAGAGCAGGAGTCGACCCAAAGTTCTTT
>JBBAQC010000028.1:13390-15785 GCA_040400535.1 Polynucleobacter sp.
TGTATCGATGCTTGGTCTACACGTACGCCTGCACCCATGGTGCTGCTTACGGCAACCTTCTTTAAATAAATGCCCTTAGATGCAGGTGGCTTAGCTTTGTTCAAAGCCTCAAGCAATGCGAGCAAGTTGGATTTCAATGCAGATGGCTCGAATGAACGACGGCCAATACTTGCGTGCACGATACCGGCTTTGTCCACACGGAATTGCACTTGACCGGCTTTTGCATTCTTAACTGCAGTAGCAACATCAGGAGTAACAGTTCCCACCTTTGGATTTGGCATCAAACCACGTGGGCCCAATACTTGACCTAAAGTACCAACGATCTTCATTGTGTCTGGGGATGCGATCAAAATATCGAAATCAATTTTGCCGCCCTTGATCTGCTCAGCAAGCTCTTCCATGCCAACGATCTCAGCACCAGCAGCTTTAGCTTGTTCAGCCTTTTCGCCTTGAGCAAACACCGCTACACGAACATGCTTACCTGTACCAGCTGGGAGCACTACTGCGCCACGCACAACTTGGTCAGACTTCTTGGCATCAATACCCAACTGAACAGCAACGTCGATGGACTCATCAAACTTAGCTGTTGCACACTCTTTAACGAGGTTCAGCGCATCTTCTAGAGCATAGAACTTATTGCGATCAACTTTGGATTCGATTACTTTTAAACGCTTAGATAATTTAGTCATGATTAGAGGCCTTCCACTGTGATGCCCATGGAGCGGGCGCTACCAGCGATTGTTCTTACAGCAGCATCCATATCAGCAGCTGTCAAATCTGGCATTTTTGCTTTAGCAATTTCTTCTGCTTGAGCACGGGTAATTTTTCCTACCTTATCGGTATGGGGACGTGGTGAACCTTTTTCGATCTTCGCAGCCTTCTTAATCATGATGGTCGCTGGAGGCGTCTTCATGATGAAAGTGAAGCTCTTATCAGCAAACGCTGTAATTACTACTGGAATTGGCAGGCCAGGTTCCATGCTCTGAGTTTGAGCATTAAACGCCTTACAGAATTCCATAATATTGAGGCCGCGTTGACCCAATGCTGGACCTACGGGTGGTGATGGATTTGCTTTACCTGCAGGAATCTGCAGCTTAATAAAGCCAATAATCTTCTTAGCCATTGATTGCTCCTAAAAGCGCGCCTAACCTTATTAGGTAAGACCGCTGTTGAGTAAACGCTTCACTAGTTTTTGGCTTTCTAGTTCAGCTCCTCGGTTATTGCTAACCTCTTAACCACTCAAACCAGGACTAAGTCCTTGTTTTTACATCTTTTCTACTTGGCCGAACTCCAGTTCAACTGGGGTACCACGACCGAAAATTGTAACAGAAACACGCAGTCTTGACTTCTCATAATTGACTTCCTCGATATTGCCGTTGAAATCAATAAATGGGCCTTCCTTAACGCGCACAATCTCACCAACCTCAAATAAGGTCTTGGGCTTTGGTTTATCAACGCCAGCCTGCATCTGATCCATGATTTTGGCGACTTCAGCCGTAGAAATTGGACTTGGGCGGTTTCTAACACCACCAACGAAACCGGTCACCTTAGGTGTGTTTTTCACCAAATGCCAGCTCTCATCAGTCATTTCCATCTCAATCAAGACATAGCCTGGGAAAAAGCGGCGCTCAGAAACTGATTTAGCCCCAGCTTTGATTTCAACTACCTCTTCGGATGGAACCAATATACGGCCAAATTTTTCTGGCATTCCCGATCGAGCGATACGCTCTTCTAGGCCCTTTTTGACACTTTTTTCCATGCCAGAATAAGCATGAATGACATACCAGCGCATATTGCCGGTGGCTTGTGGATTTGTGACTAATTCAGTATCAATCATTTTTTACTCACTTCCAGCCCAAAAAGGCTGAAAAAACTAGCCATTCAATTAATTTGTCAGCAGTCCAAAGAAACAGGGACATGATCACGACAAAGCCAAATACGACTAGAGTCATTTGGGTAGTCTCTTTACGAGTCGGCCAAACAACCTTTTTTACTTCATACCAAGAATCTTTTGCATAGGCAATAAAACGCCGCCCATCAGGAGAAATTGCCACAATCAAAACTGCGACAGTAATACCGCCGAACAAAACAGCCAATCTAATTAATAAAGATTGGTCGGCCAACGTGTAGTAAAGCACTAACGCGGCAACGACAATGAGAGCAGCTAGGCCAGAAACCCAACCGCTACTTTTTTCTTCAGTGTGACTTGCTGTTTGTTGAGACATATTACTTTCAGTTCAAATCGTGGCAGGGGCGGAGGGCATCGAACCCCCAACCTTTGGTTTTGGAGACCAACGCTCTGCCAATTGAGCTACACCCCTTTATAAAAACTTATTACAGTTTTACTACTTAAGCCAAAATCTTCGCAACCACACCGGCGCCAACTGTACGGCCA
>JBBAQC010000029.1:0-5977 GCA_040400535.1 Polynucleobacter sp.
CGCAAGCGTTTAATGGATCATCAAATGGATCATCACGCCCCAAGATTTTGGAGATTGGCTTTGGTATGGGGGAGACCACTGCAAAAATTGCTGCCTTGCGTTCTGAAGACGATTTCTTGGCAATTGAGGTTCATCCTCCGGGCGTAGGTGCTTTGCTGAAGTTGATTGGTGAGAGCAATCTTACTAATTTGCGTCTGATTCGTCATGATGCCGTTGAAGTTCTGGAAAAAATGATTGCCCCAAATTCTTTGGACGGTATTCATATTTACTTTGCAGATCCTTGGCACAAGAAGCGTCACCACAAACGTCGTTTGATTCAGGCGCAGTTTGTGAAACTATTGATCTCTCGTTTGAAGCCCGGAGCTTATTTACACCTGGCAACAGATTGGCACAACTATGCAGAGCAAATGTTGTTGGTCTTAAATGCGGAGTCTGATTTAGTAAATACCTCAACCGAGAAAATGAGGATTGAAACTTTTTCTGCGGCTGATATAGCGAGTGATCTTGAGCTTGCTAAGGAGTCCTTTAAGGAATTTAAACCCACCCTCCAACAGCTTAATGCTAAGCATTCTGGATATGTGGAGAGGCCTGCATATAGGCCCACTACCAAGTTCGAAAACCGCGGGATTAAGTTAGGTCACGGGGTGTGGGACTTGGTTTATAAAAAGAATTAAAACCAATCACACAGAGCGAGCCCTTCGCTATTTGCTTAACCAGCCTGAATTTCAGTACTACGTAACTGTTGGGCGAGTAAATCTAAGACACCATTAACGTACTTATGTCCATCTGTGCCGCCAAAGGTTTTGGCAAGCTCTACCGCCTCATTAATAGCCACTTTGTAGGGAACTGCTAAATCAATAGCCAGTTCGTATGTACCAATGAGTAGGGCAGCATGTTCTACAGGTGACAGTTCATTAATAGGGCGATCGAGAGCGGGGGTAATGATGCCCTCAAGCTCATCAGTGCGCTCTAGTACGCCAGTAAAAATACCCTGAAATAAATCATGTTGGCAACGGCGAAAGCCAGGATCTTCGGCTAACTGCTTGGCGATTGCCGCAGCATTCGGAAGACTGCCTGCACGGCGCATGACAAGGCTTTGATAAACGCCCTGCAGGGCATATTCACGGGCACGACGACGTGGTGTGAGGGAGCGCTTAGGTGCGCTTGGTGCGCTGGGTGCACTCGGTGTACCGGGTGCTGCCTGTTGGCTGGGGACGTTTTTATTCATCTTGGACATTACTCTTCTGAAGGATTGATTTCAAAATCAATATCGGGAGTAAGGGCTAAAGCCAGGTTAGCCATTTCAACAACGGCTCTTGCGCAATCCGCACCCTTTACCTGAACACGAACCTGAGCTTGCTCATCCGTCTCACAGGTGAGAACACCATTGGCGATCGGCAATCCAGATTCAAGACAGACGCGGGTAATGCCGGCACCAGATTCATTTGATACGAGTTCAAAGTGATAAGTCTCGCCACGGATGATGGCGC
Source organism: Polynucleobacter sp. (assembly GCA_040400535.1). Lineage (GTDB taxonomy): Bacteria > Pseudomonadota > Gammaproteobacteria > Burkholderiales > Burkholderiaceae > Polynucleobacter. The sequence continues at coordinate 1,491 of JBBAQC010000029.1, forward strand.
CTAGCGCAATCAAGCCATCAAACTCACCTGTTTCAGCTAACTTTTGCAATGCAAAAGGGATCTCAAGTGCGCCTGGTACTGTTACTAGTTTGATATCACTTTGGGAGACGCCCAGCTTGATCAACTCTTCAATGCAAGCAGTAGTTAGGGCAACACAATGCTCTTCATTGAAGCGCGCTTGCACAATACCTACGCGCAGATCTTCCCCGTTGAGGTCGGTAGCGAGTACACCTACTGCAGATTCATCATTGGATGTATTGATCATGTTTTCTAGAGTTACTTATTTTGTAGGTTCAAATGGGGTGTAGCCGGTGACTTCAAGCTTATATCCGGAAAGGCTGGGCACTGGAATGGGTTTGGCAAGTAAACGCATTTTGCCAACGCCGATATCTTTGAGGATTTGCGCGCCGATACCATAGCTACGGAAATCAGTTTTGCGAGCTAGTGGCTTGACTGCAGCTTCAGCAGGTGTGCCATTTAATTTATGAAATTGGGCTAACCAATCTGCATCATTAGGGGCTGCAATGCCGGATGCATTTAATAGAACCGCCACACCCGAAGGTGCCGCTGCTAACTTCTGTAATGCTTGAGCCAAAGGCCAAGAGTGTGTGCTGACATTCGAGTCTAAGAAGTCCAATACAGTGACGGGCTCATGAACGCGCACTAGGGTTTCTTCAGTCTCTACAGGTTTGCCATGAACTAGCGCCAAGTGAATACAAGAGCTTGGTGTGTCGCGATAAATGATTCCCTGGAACTTACCCCAAGGCGTAGTGAATTCACGCTCACCCTCGCGCACCACAATACTTTCATGTTGGCTACGGTATTGAATCAGGTCAGCAATGCTGCCGATCTTGAGTTGATGTTCTTTTGCAAATTCAAATAGATCTGGCAATCGCGCCATGCTGCCATCATCCTTCATGATCTCGCAGATAACGGCGGTGGGAGAGCAGCCAGCCATTGCAGCTAAATCACATCCAGCTTCAGTATGACCGGAGCGGATCAACACACCACCAGGCTGCGCCATTAATGGAAAGATATGGCCAGGCTGAACTAAATCATTAGGTCTAGCGTTTGCAGCAACTGCCGTCTTGATGGTGTGAGCACGATCTGCTGCTGAGATGCCAGTAGTCACACCGCTGGCTGCCTCAATCGAAACAGTGAAGTTAGTCCCCATCGAGGTGCCGTTATCCCGCACCATTAAAGGCAGGTTGATTTGTTGGCAGCGCTCACGCGTCAAAGTAAGACAAATTAAGCCGCGACCATGTTTGGCCATGAAATTGACAGCCTCTGGAGTGACGTGATCGGCGGCAAGCACCAAATCACCTTCATTCTCACGATCTTCTTCATCCACCAGAATGACCATCCTGCCAGCTTTGAGCTCAGCAACGATTTCTTCTGTGGGGGCGAGGATATTTTGCATAGCCCTCTATTTTATGCTGAGCAGAGGTTTTTAGGGTTCCTGCCCTAGCTCAGGCTCAATATCCAGCGTTTCTGACTTGAGCAGTCAATCTTTGGCATGTTCTTACAACCGAGATCCCGAGAAAATGGCACATACCCCAAAGGATCCCCCAATATGACTTTTTCTCGCACTTGAAATCCCAATCTGACACCCAGGGGAATGGCTTCATCCTCTTAGAGGTGCTGGTGGCTATGAGCCTAGTTGCCAGCAGCTGGATGACTTTGGGAAATGCCTTCCAGGGTATGACTCTTCGCATAGGTCAATTACAGGAAAAAAGAGCAGAACTAAGAAAAGAGTCAGATCGATATGAACTTGCCATATTAGCCACTATGCAGTTAAGTGACTTAAATCAGTCATCACGAAAGTGAATAGATGAGTCTATTGGAATGTCTCGTTGGCCTCGCCCTATCCCTGGTCTTAGTCGCACCACTCATCAAAAATAGTGGTGAGTTGATTGCTAAACAAATTCAATATGAAAAATCCCAATCTCTTACTGCTGAGGCTGATCGTGCTCTGGAGTTAATGGGGCGCGCTATTCGGATGGCTGCTTATCGAAATGCGAATTCATTGACCCCATCTGCTAGAAAAAAATTTTCTCCAGGTGATTACATTCAGATTCAAAAAAATAATGGTTATCGAGGATCAGATTCGCTCACGGTGAAACACGAAGTTTCTCCAGGAATAGACTTTGATTGTATTGGTAATACGATCTCAAAAGATCGCACCAAGGAGGGTTTAGCACAGCAAGGATTTTTTGTAGATCGGCAGGCCACTGCGCCAAAAGGTACGAAAGTGAATGGTGGCTCATTGATCTGCCAATCACTGGATCGCCATGGCCGTATCCAAAATACCACCTTAATGAATGGCGTTAACCACTTTTCGATTGAGACTCTCCCAGGGAGCGATGGCAGGGCTTTTAAGCTTAAGCTTCAAATGACTGATGGGGTTTCGATTCATCAGGAGTTTGAGCGCATATTTACTACTCGTAATCTGCTGTGAACCTAAGATGATCATTGCTTGGGTCTTATCTCTATTGGTACTGCTCTCCATGCTAGTGATTCAGCTAGAGCGTTTAGCTGCGCTTGAAGTAATCAGTGTCAATAGCTATGCACAATCTCATAAAGAATTTATTGCTGCCGAAAGATCTTTGTTGGAATGCGAGCAACATATTTCTAATATCACTGCCGTATCAAATACTCATTGCCAGATTCAGTCTGTAGGAAAAAATTTATGGTTGATATCAAGTAAAGCAAAACCTAAGTTGGAGGTTTTGATATTTTTAGATGAGAAAACCAACATCGCTTCGCGACTCAATTGGCGACAAAACTTTGAATAAGCAAGATCGAGCCTTTAGCTTACTAGAGATGATGGCTGTTGTTCTGATTATTGCAATCATCGCAATATCAACATTGCCCTTATTGCATGAACAAATGGCTGCACGAGAAATCGATATTATTGCTAGACGTTTTATTGCACACGCTCAATTTGCAAGGGCGCAAGCATTAATGCTTGGCATGCCCGTGCGAATCACTCCCTTGAAAGCGGGTCTTTGGGAGGAGGGGTGGATAGTGAAAAATGCTTGCGACCACCGTCAATTGAAATCAGCCTGTATTGAAAGAGAATGGTTTTCCCAAGGGGATCTTAGGCAGGTTTATTTTAAGGGTGGGGGTAAGCAGTTTATCGACCCTCACACATCTAAAAGAGGTATTTTATTTAATGCAGCCGGTGCCGCCAAGATGGCTCAAGGGGGTTTTGTAGCCAATCGCCTTATATTGGGCCATGACCGTGATTCACGGCTCGAGAGGCAGCTCATACTGGGTAGCGGGGGTCGCTGGAGAATTTGTGATCCCAGTAGGGACCCTAAAGCCTGCAGGTAGGATGGGGAAATTTGCCGCTTTTAGCCACAATCGGTTTTAATAGACCCATGTACAACGCAGTCGACTATCAATTTATGAGCGAGGCATTGGCCGAAGCTCAAAACGCCCTTTACCTATCTAACCCAAATCCACGGGTAGGATGCGTCATTGTGAAAGATGGGGAAGTGATTGGGCGTGGCTACACACAAAAAGTAGGGGATGCTCATGCTGAGGTCCATGCCCTGGCGGATATAAAGGCGAAGGGCCTAGATCCCAAGGGGTCAACGGTATACGTGACTCTAGAGCCTTGCAATCACACCGGAAGAACGCCACCTTGTGTTGACGCCTTAATTGCAGCCAAGCCAGCCATGGTGATTGTGGCGATGTCAGATCCCAATCCCTTGGTGAGCGGCAAAGGACTTGATCGCTTAAAAGCCGCTGGTATTGATGTGCGTTGTGGTTTATTGGAGTTGGAAGCCCAGGCATTGAACCGAGGTTTTATTTCGAGGATGACGCGAGGCTTACCTTGGGTTCGCATGAAGATTGCTGCTAGCTTGGATGGTAAGACTGCTTTACCCAATGGTCAAAGCCGATGGATTACTGGTCCCTTAGCGCGGGCGGATGGCCATCACTGGCGCGCACAGGCTTGTGCGATTTTGACTGGTGTGGGCACGGTAAAAGAGGATGATCCAAGACTCGATGTTCGTGATGTCAAAACTGAGCGCCAGCCTCGAAAAATTATTGTGGATTCTAGACTGGAGTCTCCACTTAATGCCAAGGTATTTAGCCATTCCCAAGCATCAGGAGTTATTTTGGTTTGTGCCTCACTAGACTCTCAAGAAAGTCAAAATAAGGCAAAAGCATTTGAAGCTCTCGGAGTTGAGGTGATTGCTATGGCCAATGCCCATGGTAAAGTGGATCTGCCAAAACTCTTGAGGTATTTAGCCAAAGAGCGCCAAATAAACGAAATCCATGTCGAGGCTGGATTTAAGTTAAACGGATCTTTACTCAGAGAAGCTTGTGTTGATGAGCTCTTGCTTTATTACGCACCCTTCTTTATGAGTGAGGGCATTGGCATGGCCAATATCTCCCCATTAGCAACCTTAGACCAGCGTCAAGATTGGCAAATCATTGATCAAAGTCTGTTTGGCTCTGATCTTCGTTTGCGCCTG
>JBBAQC010000029.1:6077-13859 GCA_040400535.1 Polynucleobacter sp.
AAATAAGAAATCACGATTCAAAAAAACTATAACCCCCCTATTTAAGATCTCACTATGTTTACTGGAATTATTACGGCAGTTGGTCAAATTAAAAGCGCTCAAGCTAAAGGCGATGGTCTGCACTTAGTAGTTGAAGTGCCTTCTGGATATCTCGATGATGTTGCATTGGGTGACAGTATTGCGATTCAGGGCGCGTGCATGACTGCTACTGAATTGACTGATACCACTTTTGCTTTAGACATCTCACGCGAGTCTTTGAACAAGACGATTGGCCTTGATAAAGTAGGGCCAGTGAACCTAGAAAAAGCACTACGCCTCAATGATCGCTTAGGTGGTCATTTGGTGAGTGGACATGTGGATGGTGTTGGCAAGGTAGCGCACTTTGCAACTGTCGCTAACGACGCTTATGGCTCCTGGTTACTTCAGATCGAGGCTCCAAAGGAAATAGCACCATTCTTAGCTTACAAAGGATCGATTGTTGTGAATGGTGTTTCACTAACGGTCAATAAAACACGAGATAGCGAAGATGCTTGCATGGTGGATATTAATATTATTCCCCACACATTAGAGAACACCACTTTAGGTAACTTGAAGCAGGGCGATCTAGTTAATCTAGAGGTAGATTTAATTGCGCGTTATGTTGCGCGGATGATAGAAACACAAGCTTAGCAAGCTCACTGAGCTTTACTTATTTTGATAGCGTGTTGGATCGCTTAAGTTGGCTTGCTTAAATCCTACCTGTCTTAGGCGGCAAGATTCACATTCACCACAGGCTTCACCTAAATCATTGGCTTGGTAGCAAGATACTGTTTGCGAGTAGTCCACGCCCAGAGTGGCTCCTAGTTGAATGATCTCTGCCTTACTCATGTTGATAATTGGCGCATGGACCCGAAAGCGATTCTCATTATTGATGGCTTCTATTCCGGCTTTAGTGGCTAAGTTCGCCATCATTTCAAACGAGGTGACATATTCAGGCCTGCAGTCTGGATAGCCTGAATAATCTACAGCATTAGCACCATAAAAAATATCTAATCCACCTAATGACTCAGCCCAACCCAAAGCAAGCGAGAGCAAAATCGTGTTGCGCGCCGGAACATAGGTCACGGGAATCTCTTGATCTTTCCCAGGGGTAATCGGGATAGCAATAGAAGCGTCAGTCAAAGCTGATCCACCAAAACGCGTGAGGTCTAGATTGACTATCTCATGACGAATGACACCTATTTTCTTGGCAATATGCCTTGCTGCAGCCAGTTCAGAGGAATGGCGTTGGCCGTAAGCAACTGATAGTACATATGGTGAGTATCCGAGATCTTTTGCCAAAGCCAGAATCGTGCTGGAATCTAATCCACCAGAAAATAAAATAACCGCAGGTGCATTGGGTTTACGGGGAGCGATATTCTGAAATGCGGCAGACAACGTAGACATAGTGCGGATCTATTTTCTCAACTACTTACTTTATAGCAGTAAGAAGTTGTTGGGCGTCCTTTGCTGCTTCAGTGTCAGGATATTTGCTGATGATCTCGGCAAAGGTTTTCTTGGCAGCAGTTTTATTGCCGTTCTCCGACTGGGCATTACCCAGGGTTAGCATGGCTGACGGAATGCGGGGATGTGTTGGGTAACGTTTAATCAGGCTTTGCAGTTGCGCAGTTGCGCCGTTGTAATCTTTGTTTGCATATTTGCAATTACCATTCCAAAAAATAGCCAGTGGTACATAAGGACTCTTGGGGTAGCGTTTCTCAAAAGCTAAGAAACCATCCTCTGCTCTTTTGAGATTTCCTGCTTGAAACGCTTTTAAGGCTTCGTCATACGCTTTTTTCTCGTCAGGTTGAACAGTGCCAGTCACGCCTTCAATAGTCGCAGTGCGTGGTTCAAAGTTACCTAAGCGAGTATCTAGATCTTGGTAATAGGTCTTTTGACTCGTGTTGATGTCATCGCCTTGCTTTTCAAGAACTTCTACCTTACCTCGTAATTCTGCGTTTTCAACCTTCAGTTTCTCGATCTGATTTTGAAGGTCCATTTGCGCTGTTGCTAATGACTTACGTAAATCGAGAATTGCCTTACGAGCATCATCATCAGAAAAGAGTGCCCAAGCATTACTGGATAAACAAAACATGACAGCACTTAAACAAAACGCTCTTACGAGCGTTTGTTTGAAGAGGTGAGACCGATTGTGCGAGAGCATACGAATTAATTCGTGATGTAAACAATATCAGCACGGCGATTTTCTGCCCAAGCTGCTTCGTTATCTCCCTCAGCTTTTGGTTTTTCTTTACCAAAGCTGACGGGTTCCATCTGGTCATCAGAAACACCCATTAAGTTAAGGGATTTACGAACCGCATCTGAGCGACGTTGACCCAATGCTAAGTTGTACTCAGCAGTGCCGCGTTCATCGGTATTGCCTTGAATAATGACTTTTTGCTTGGGATTAGCTTTTAAGAAGCTAGCGTGCGCAGACAATTGTTTTTGATACTTAGTCTGAACGGTGTATTCATTCAAATCAAAATAGATACTTTTCTGAAAGAGGGGACTCTTGGGATCATTCCATGGTTGTGAGCCAAAGTTGCCACTACCGCCGCCGCTGTTAGCACTATCAACATCATCTAATTTAACGCTGGAGCAGGCCGCTAAAAACAATGCTGTAATGCCAACAAGGGTAAGTGTGGCTGTCCGGCGCGCGATAGAATTTTTCATGATCTGTCCTTTTCCTACAAACTGAGTAACCAAATAAGCTAATAGCTAATATTATGCCCCTAAGAGCTCAATATTGGCTATTACGCGAAAAAGATTCAGTTTTCTGATTGACCTTGTAAAGCCTTAGTCCATAAACGGACCCCAGGATGGCTGACGCACATCAGATCCTGGAATGCTTAATATCTGCTTAGAGTTGCCGTCCACTGATACGGCTGCCAATACTCGTTTGCCACCCACCTTAGTGGAATATAAGACATAACGACCATTTGCTGCAAAAGAGGGAGACTCATCACTAGTTCCATCAGTGAGAGCTTGAGAATCACCTGTTGCCAGATTGAGAATATAGAGACGGAAAGCACCACCAATATTGGCGATATAAGCTAAGTACTTACCGTCTGGAGAGATGCGAGGTGAGGTGACAAAGCCCTGCTTAAAGGTAATTCGTTTGGCACCTTCAACTTGTTCGCCATCCGCACTCATTCGGTAAATCTGGGGATTGCCGCCACGATCGCTGGTGAAATAAATAGAGCGACCATCCGCTGAATATTGTGGCTCCGTATCAATCGTGCGGCCCTGGGTAATGCGCTGTAGACCGGTACCGTCCGCATTGACGCTATAAATTTGGGTATTGCCATCTTTGGAAAGGGAGATAGCTAATTTTTTACCATCAGCCGACCAAGCTGGTGCGCTGTTATTGCCCTTTTGATTAGATAGGGCAATGCGGCGACCTGTCGCTAGTTCATGAACATAAATGACAGGTTTGCGGTCTTCAAAAGAAACGTAAGCCACTTTTTTGCCATCTGGCGACCAGGATGGGGAAATGATTGGCTCACCACTATTCATGGCATTACGAATATTTTGGCCATCGGCATCGGAGATGACTAAGCGATAGCGTTTACCTTCTTTGATTACATAAGAAAGTCGCGTAGAAAAGATGCCGCGCTCACCCAATAACTTGAGGATGATATCGTCAGCGATTTTATGAGCCGCAGCGCGCAGATTATCTGCACTAGAGTTAATGTTTAAACCACCTAAACCCAAAGATTTTCGTATGTCAAATAATTTGTAATGAATCTCAAACTGTCCTGCGCTAGTCTGTACGACGGAACCTAGTACCAAAGCATCCGCCCCGCGAGCTGCCCAAGATTTGTAGTTTGGTGTTCCTTCATCACTCTCGCTAGCGTTACCGTTTTCAGTATTTTTAAAGTAGCCGCTACGAGCCAAATCTTGGCGAACGATATCGGTAATACTGATAGGTAATTTGTTTTCATCTTTAAAGCGCATGACGGCGATCGGATAGAGAGATTGCCCTACGCCAGTAATTTCAATATTCATTTGCGCTAGCGCTGATGAGCTCATACCAGTCAATGACAGCATCACTAGTGATGCTGATAACACTGATGAAAAATACTTTTTAGCAACTTGCAACATGCTTTAGTCCTTGGGTTTAAAGGTCAGCTTCACTTCTCTTTGGGGAATTTTGCCATTGTCGTCTTTCGGCAGACTCTCTGCTCGGGTTAGTGCCAGAAGAACTGCGCGATCCCAGCCAATATTACCGCTCGAAGTCAGAATACTGGTTTCTAAAATGGCGCCATCGGGTGCGAGATTCACCTTAATTACTGCTGCTGGATTACCGCTAACCGATTCTGGGTTAAAGACAATCAAAGGCTTTACCTTCTTAATGACTTTATCAGTCCACCCCGGGGGTGCATTGCCACCACCACCTACACCACTTCCGCTGGTACCGCCACTCCCACCTTCCGCGCCAGCAGCTGCCCGCAGGCGAGCAAGCTGATCTGCGCGTACTTTTTCTGCAGCAGCATTGGCCTTAGTTTCGGCTGGCGTAGCAGTTTTTGGGGCCTCAGCCTTTTTGGGCTTCTCCGGTTCTTTTTCTTTAGCTTTCTCTTTTGGGGGAGGTGGCTTCACCGGTTTCGGCGTTTCTTTCACCACTTCTTTTTTAGGAGGCTCTTTTTCAACCATCTTTTTCTTGATCGCGATATCAGCCGCTTCTTCCTTCATCTCAGTTTTGATTTCAGGAATGACGGGCGCCTGGACTTGTTGGCTAGCATCCCAGAGTTCAACTTCAACCCCTGAAGGTGTTGAGCTATTCCAGCTAATTCCAATGACCAAGAAAGCCAGTAAACCTAAGTGCGCGGCTAGTGAAAAACTAAAAGCACGTTGAGTGCTTTCGTTTTTAGTAGGACGACCTCGTTTAAAAGTCGATGGGCTTGAGTTAAATGTTTGTGCGCTATTCATGAATGCAATACAAAGAGGCTTACTGACTCTTTACGGCAAGACCAACACGTTTCACACCATTCTCTTTGAGCTTAGACATCACTTCCATGACGACTTCGTACTTAATGGATTTATCAGCTGCAAGCACTACGGGTTGCTCGGCAGATTTTTCTGCTTGTGATCTGGCAAATGCCCCAAGCTCAAATTTATTTAAGGTTTGAACGGGATCGCCATCTTTACGAACAATGACATTTTCATTGGCATCGATGGTTAGAAAGACGGGTGGCAAGGATTGCACTTTCGCACCGCCAACTGTTGGTAGGTTCACAACACCAGGATTGACCATAGGCGCGGTCACCATAAAGATGACCAGTAATACCAACATCACATCAATGTAAGGAACCACATTGATGTCGGCCATTGCCCGACGTTTGGAGGATTTTCTGAGTGAGCCAGCCATGCTTATTTACCTGAAGCTTGACGTTGCAAGATGTTAGTGAATTCTTCGATGAAGGTTTCAAAACGAATTGCTAAGCGATCCACATCGGTCGCAGCGCGGTTGTAAGCAACTACTGCAGGAATAGCAGCAAACAGGCCAATAGCGGTAGCCACCAGTGCTTCCGCAATACCTGGGGCAACTGCCGCCAAGGTCGCGTTTTGTACGTTTGCAAGGCCACGGAAGGCATGCATGATCCCCCAAACGGTGCCAAAGAGGCCGATATAAGGAGAGACTGAGCCTACGGACGCCAAGAAGGGTAAGTTGGCTTCTAGGGTATCCATTTCGCGTTGATAAGTGGCTTTCATGGCACGGCGAGCGGCATCGATCTCACGAACTTTTAGGAACTCCTGCATGCCAGCTTCAAAAATATGCTCTAGAACGGCATCGCTCCGCGTGTTGCGTTGGGCTGCGCTCAGTAGGGTCTCTAGGTCTCCACCGGACCAAAAGTCCCGCTCAAAACGTTCGGTATCCCGCCTGACGCCCCGCAGAATGGCGGTTTTCTTAAAAATGATGGTCCAAGAGGCTATCGACATACCTATTAATAACAACATTACCAACTGGACTAATAGGCTGGCATTTAGCACGAGAGAGAGGAACGAGAGGTCTTGAGTAGGTGTCATGATGGATTTTTGTATGATGTAGGTAGATTTTACTAAGTTAATTCACTCAGCAATACAACTTCATCAGGATTATGACCATGTTTGACCGCCAAAATACTTTAGCCAAAACCGACCCAGAATTATGGGCATCGATTCAGAATGAAAATAAGCGTCAAGAAGACCACATTGAGTTGATTGCTTCTGAGAACTATGCCTCACCAGCGGTGATGCAGGCGCAGGGCTCTCAGCTTACCAATAAGTACGCCGAAGGCTACCCAGGCAAGCGTTATTACGGCGGTTGTGAGTTTGTCGACGTGGCTGAGAAGTTGGCAATTGATCGAGTGAAGGCTTTATACGGAGCTGAAGCGGCGAACGTTCAGCCTCATTGCGGTGCATCTGCAAACCAAGCGGTATTTTTGGCTTTCCTAAAACCTGGCGATACCTTTATGGGAATGAGTTTGGCTGAAGGCGGTCACTTGACCCATGGCATGGCTTTGAATATGAGTGGTAAGTGGTTTAACCCCATCTCTTATGGCCTCGATAAAAACGAAGCGATCGATTACGAGCAAATGGAGCGTTTGGCGCGCGAGCACAAACCTAAATTAATCATCGCTGGTGCATCTGCCTACTCTCTCGTGATCGATTGGGAGCGGATTGGTAAGTTGGCAAAAGAAGTCGGCGCCATTTTTATGGTCGACATGGCACATTACTCTGGTTTGATTGCTGCTGGCGTGTATCCAAATCCAGTACCGCATGCTGACATTGTTACTTCCACAACACACAAGAGTTTGCGCGGCCCTCGTGGCGGCATCATCTTGATGAAAGCTGAGCACGAGAAAGCAATTAACTCTGCGGTGTTTCCAGGCTTGCAAGGTGGCCCGTTGATGCATGTGATTGCTGCTAAGGCGACAGCGTTTAAAGAAGCGCAAGAGCCTGGCTTTATTGAATATCAAAAACAAGTGATTGCAAACGCAAAAGCTTTGGCAGAGACATTAATTGCTCGCGGCCTGCGGATTGTTTCTGGTGGTACAGATTCTCATGTGATGTTAGTTGATTTGCGCGCCAAGAAGATGACTGGTAAAGAGGCTGAGCGTGTATTGGGTGAAGCACACATCACTTGTAATAAGAACGGCATTCCGAATGATCCAGAAAAGCCAATGGTCACCAGTGGTATTCGTTTGGGTTCACCAGCAATGACCACGCGTGGCTTTAAAGAAGCTGAGGCACGTCAAGTTGGTAATTTCATTGCAGACGTTTTGGATAACCCAAATGATGCTGACAACATTGCTAAGGTTCGTGCACAAGTTGCTGAGTTGACTAAGCGCTTCCCAGTCTACGGTTAAGCGAGTATTCATTGCGCTGCCCCTTTTGCCATAACGACGATACCCAGGTTTTAGATACCAGGGTATCGGACGAAGGCGATACCATTCGCCGCCGCCGCCGTTGTGCCAAATGCGATAAACGATTTACGACCTACGAACGTGTAGAACTGGTGTTGCCAGCAATCGTCAAGAAGAACGGTAGCCGTGTTGATTACAGCCACGACAAGCTGGCTAGCTCAATTAAGCTGGCACTACGCAAACGACCCGTTTCATCCGATTCTGTAGATGAAGCGATTGCTCGTATTGAAGAGAAGTTACTCAGCCTTGGCGAAAAAGAAATCCCCAGTGAGCGTGTTGGTGAACTCGTGATGCGTGAACTCAAGCGCCTCGATAAAGTGGCCTACATTCGCTTTGCATCTGTCTATAGAAGCTTTGC
>JBBAQC010000030.1:0-1821 GCA_040400535.1 Polynucleobacter sp.
ACGCCAAATCGTTACTTTCATCAGCATCCCAAAGTGATGCAGTCAGCCAAAGGAGCTTACTACTTTGATGACCATGGTCGAAAATTATTTGATGGACTATCGGGCTTATGGTGTACACCTTTGGGGCATGCTGATCCACGAATTGGTGCAGCCATTCAAAAGCAGTATGAAACCATGGATTACTGCCCCGCCTTTCAGATGGCGAGTGAGGCCACCTTTACTTTGGCCCGTCGCATTGTTGACATGGCACCAAGCGGTTTGGATAAAGTTTTCTTTACTAACTCTGGTTCGGAGGCAGTAGATACCGCACTTAAAATCGCAGTGGCCTATCATCGTTGTATGGGTAACGCATCACGCTTTCGGATGATTGGGCGCGAGCGCGCTTATCACGGTGTTGGTATTGGCGGCATTTCCGTTGGCGGCATTGTGGCCAATCGAAAAGCGTTTGCTCCGATGATGATGCCGGGAGTAGATCATTTACCGCATACTTTTAACCTCTCACAAATGGCTTTCTCAAAGGGGCAGCCTACGTGGGGCGCACACTTAGCCGATGAGCTAGAAAATATCGTCACTTTGCATGACGCCAATACGATTGCTGCGGTGATCCTAGAGCCAGTGCAAGGATCGACAGGTGTGCTGGTCCCCCCGCAAGGCTATTTGCAGAAGATTCGGGATATTTGTACAAAGCACGGCATCTTGCTGATCTTTGATGAAGTCATTACCGGCTTTGGGCGCTTAGGGGCCAACTTTGGTGCGGATCGTTTTGGTGTAACGCCAGATATGCTCATCTTCGCAAAAGCCATCACCAATGGTGTAATTCCGATGGGTGGTGTGTTGGTGCGCGGTGATATTTATGATGCGGTCATGGGTCAAGGCGGCCAAGAACAAGCGATTGAATTCTTCCATGGCTACACTTACTCTGGCCATCCAATTCCTACAGCAGCAGCTCATGCCGTTCTGGATATTTTTGAATCTGATGATTTAGTTAATCGAGCTAAAGCGCTTGAGCCAGTATTAGAAAATTCCTTGCATGCTCTCAAGGGAAAAACAGGCTTACTAGATATTCGTAACTTTGGTCTTTCTGGCGCGGTCGATTTAGTTCCGATTGCTGGCAAGCCGGGATTGAGAGCCATGAAGACTCTCGAGGCTTGTATAGAAAGAGGTGCCTTAGTACGAATTACGAATGACACGATTGCAGTTGGTCCTCCATTCATATCAACACCAGCCGAAGTGGAGTTCTTGGTGAGTGTTCTGAGTGATGCCATCGATGATGCAATGAAAATTAATTAATACCGAGTGGCGGTCAATAGGATCTTAGTTGAATAAGTGATACAGGATGGGGATGGCCACCGCGCTAATAACCCCATTCATACCCATCGCGAGACTGGCATAAGTTCCTGCCTCTGGATGAATGCTGAATGCCCGAGACGTTCCAATGCCGTGCGCTCCAATACCAATGGCAAAACCACGTTGCCACCAAGCCTTCATCCCGAGTGCATTGAGAATAAAGGGCGCCAAAATAGCCCCCAAGATTCCGGTGGTCACGGCAAAGATGGCGGTTAAGGTTGGAGATACACCGATGCGCTCTGCAATACCCATGGCAATGGGTGCGGTAACCGATTTGGGATACATGGCACCCGTAATGCTGGAGTCAGCACCAAATAATTTAGCGATGTTTACAGCGCCAATAATGGATACCAAGCCACCCGCAATTAAAGATGCTAGCAAAGGCAGGGATCGACCCTTCAAGCTACTTAAGCCTCTATAAATGGGGATGGCTAAAGAGACGGTTGCCGAACCCAATAAGAAGTGAATAAATTG
>JBBAQC010000030.1:1921-11095 GCA_040400535.1 Polynucleobacter sp.
CTCTTTTGGCTTTGGACTCAAAAAGCGGACAACCAGGGCGCTCGTGGCAATAGTGAGAATCACACTGCCTACTAAGGCACTCACAATAGCGAGCGCATTGGCCTTGAGCTGGGGTAAAAATAGCACTACCCCAACCGCTGCCGGCACAAACAAGAGCCCAAGGTATCGGCTAAACGTATCCGACACTAAAGCGAGATCCTCATCCACCCCTTTACGTAGAACTAGCCAAAAAATGAGTAACACCAAGCCAATCACGGGGCCGGGTAGGGTGGGCAAGGCAAACTTGGAAATAAGCTCCCCCAAGCTTTGAAATAAGAGAATTTGAACCAGACCAGAAATCATCAATCGATCTTACTGCCCCGCTATGTATGTTGCATAGCAATAAATTATTTCTTGGTTAATATAAGCACATCAAAAGCAGGGTCTTTAGTAACTAGTAAGACTTCAAAATAAATCAATTCAGGAGAGCACGCATGGCCGACTTAAACGTCAACGGTAAAAAGTACAAAGTAGATGTTGATCCAGCAACCCCGTTGTTGTGGGTGATTCGAGATCATGTCGGTTTAACTGGTACTAAGTATGGCTGTGGTATCGGCCAGTGCGGTGCTTGCACCGTATTGTTCGATGGTCAGGCTATCCGGAGCTGTGCAATTCCGGTGAGTGCTGCTGCGGGTAAAAAAATTGAAACGATTGAAGGCCTAGAAAAGAATGGCCAACTTTCTAAAGTACAAAAAGCGTGGGTTGACAATCAAGTGCCGCAATGTGGTTACTGCCAATCCGGGTTGGTGATGGCTACTACCGCCTTATTGCGCAATACTCCCAAGCCAACTGATGCACAAATTGATGCAGCAGTCACGAATATCTGCCGATGCGGAACCTTCCAACAAGTACGTGAGGCTATTCACGCCGTGAGCAAGGCTTAAGGAACAATCATGACTAAAACTATTCAAACAGCAACTACTAATACTTCACGTCGCCACTTTATTGTTGGTACCAGCGCAATTGCAACCGGTTTAGCAATTGGTTTTGATCTTTCATTGATTTCTTCAGCCAATGCGGCAATGGGTTCCGGTATCACTGGTATGACACCTTTATCAACATCTGAGATTGGTGTTTGGGTAGAGGTCAAGCCGAATGACGATATCGTAGTGCGTATCGTGCGCTCCGAGATGGGTCAAGGAACAATTACTGGTTTGGCGCAAATGGTTGCCGAAGAGCTGGAATGCGATTGGAAAAAAGTCTCTTACGACTATCCAACGCCTGGTGAGAATCTCAAGCGCAATAAAGTATGGGGTAGTTATTCCACAGGCGGTAGCCGTGGCATTCGTACCTCTGAGCAATATGTTCGTAAGGGCGGTGCCGCAGCTCGCATGATGTTGATTCAGGCTGCAGCCACTCAATGGGGTGTGCCTGTATCTGAATGCGTCGCTAAAGATAGCGTGATTACCCATATCCCATCTGGTCGTAAAACGACTTTCGGTAAAGTTTCTGTAGCAGCTTCCAAGTTGGAAGTGCCTAAAGAAGTTCCTTTAAAAGATCCTAAAGATTGGACTTTGATTGGCAAGTCAGTTAATCGTATTGATGGCACTGCGGATAAAGTTACCGGAAGGCAGATATATGCCATTGATTTGAAGTTACCAGGTATGTTGGTAGCCACCATTCAAGAATCTCCCGTCTTTGGCGGCAAAGTCAAAACTTATGATGCCTCCAAGGCCTCGAGCATGAAGGGCGTCAAGAAGGTAGTTCAGGTTAGTGATTCCTCCATTGCAGTCATTGCCGATACCTACTGGCAAGCAAAAATGGGTATGGATGCAGTGAGCATCAATTGGGACAACGGTGCCAATGGTGATGTCTCAAGTGCTTCTATTAAGAAGATGCTTGAAGGTGGTTTAACTGCGAGTGATACTTTTGTAGGTAATTCGAATGGCGATGCAAAAGAGGCTATTTCTAAAGCATCTAAAACAATTGAAGCAACCTACTTTTATCCATTCTTAAACCATGCCACACTTGAGCCTCAAACGGCTACTGCAAAGTGGACAGCAGATTCTTGTGAAGCTTGGGTTCCTACCCAAGATGGCGAAGCCTCATTAGCGGCGGTGATTGCTGCCTCTGGATTGCCAGCTGAAAAATGCAACGTCTACAAAGTCAACCTCGGTGGTGGATTTGGTCGTCGCGGCGCTTTTCAAGATTACACAACGCAAGCAGTCAATATTGCCAAGCAAATGCCGGGCACACCGATTAAGTTAATTTGGAGTCGCTCTGAGGATATGACTCAAGGTCGTTATCACCCAGTGACGATGTGCAAAATGACTGCGGCGATTGATGATAAGAAGAATATTACTGGCTTAGATATGCGTATCTCAAGTCAATCCATCTTAGCCTCAGTACGTCCAGCAGTAGTGGCCGCTAATAAAGGTAAGGATCCTGTAGTTTTCCAGGGGCTAGATGCCGCAGGCGAACACGGTATTACATACAGCTTCCAGAATTTGATGATTGATCATGCGATGCGCAACACGCATGTGCCACCTGGTTTTTGGCGCGGCGTCAACATCAATCAAAACGCTATCTTCTTAGAAACGTTTATGGATGAGATGGCAGAGGCTACCGGTATGGATGCTGTTGAATTCCGTCGCAAGCATATGGAGAAGTTTCCGCGTGCAGTGGCTGTTCTCAATGCGGTAGCAGATGGCATTGGTTGGACTAAGCCAGCCAAGCCAGGCGTATTTCGTGGGTTAGCTCAGATGCGTTCATTTGGAAGCTACGTCGCGGCAGCGTGTGAGCTCACTGTAAAAAACGGCAATGAAGTAGAGATTATTCGTATGGTGGCTGCAACTGATGTGGGTTATGCGGTTAATCCAGGGCAAATCGCTCGTCAGGTATCTGGTTCATTTGTCTATGGCTTATCTGCACTCTTCGAAGAAGAAATTACGATTGAGAAGGGCGCAGTTGTGCAGAAAAACTTTGATACCTTTAACTCTATTCGTCTGTCACAGATGCCACCGGTAGAAACCATCATTATTCAAGGTGGCGGCAAAGAGTGGGGTGGTGTTGGTGAGCCCACAATTGCAGTCGCAGCACCAGCGGTACTCAATGCGATTTACCGGGCAACGGGTAAACGCTATCGCACGGTGCCGTTGAAAAACAGTGGTATCAAGCTGGTGTAAGTTCAATACTTCAGGGCCTAGGCAAGGGGTAATGCGGGAATGAGAAGTGCGCTGGCTGTGTTATTGCTAGGAGTATTGACTTTACTCTTTGCCAGCTTAGGTCAAGCGCAAACCTGGTCAGGGGATTCCATCGTGAATCCCCTTACTGCTACTCCAGGAGATGTAGCTAAAGGCCGAGTGATTGTGGCGAGCCGTCAAACCGGTTTATGTCTACTGTGTCACAGTGGACCCTTTCCGGAGGAGCGTTTTCAGGGAAACTTGGCTCCAGAAATGGGGGTCAGCGTGGGGCGCTTAAGCGAGGCACAGTTGCGAGCCAGAATGGTAGATCCCAGCCGTTTCAATCCCGGCACCGTCATGCCTTCTTATTACCGTGTAGCAGGATTAAACCGAGTAGCTCCCAAGTTTGAAGGGCAGACTATGTTGAGCGGGCAAGAGATTGAGGATGTCGTGGCTTTCCTGGTGAGCCTGAAAACAACAGGCGCTCAATAAGCAATACACTATCAAAATGAATTTATTCAAAGTAACTACTTCATCCCCTAATCTCACTCGCAGACTCTATTTGTCAACGCTGGGAGTTTTGGGTTTATCGAGTTGGATTACCCCATTCTCTGCAACAGCTAAAAAACCCGAGGCAATGGAAGCTATTGCTAAGATCGTAGGTTCAAATATGGTGAAGGATGGACGGGTCAAGTTAGTCATTCCACCTTTGGTAGAGAGCGGTAATTTGGTTGTGCTCAAAGTAGCGATCGAGAGCCCAATGACTGTGAGTGATTATGTCAAGGCCGTTCATATTATTTCTGAGGAAAATCCGTCACCCAATATTTTCGTAGCGTATTTCACACCACGCTCTGGCCGTGCAGAGCTCACTACTCGAGTGCGTCTAGCTGATTCACAAAGAGTGTGGGCGATTGCCCAAATGAATGATGGCAGCTATTGGCGTGGTTATGCCGATACCTCGGTCACTTTATCCGCTTGTACGGAGATGATATGAGTAAGACCTCTCGTACCGGTATCACTGCCCCCGCAAATGCCAAGAAGGATTCGATTATTGAAATCCGAGCGATTGCTCAGCATGACATGGAAACTGGTTTTCGCTATACAGAGGATGGCAAACGTATTCCGCGGGATATTATTCGTGTGTTCACCTGCCGCTATAACGGTGAAGAGGTCTTTAAGACAGATTTTTATTCTGGAATTGGTGCCAATCCCCTCATTATTTTTACTACAGTTGCTGTCACATCGGGCACGATTGAATGTCAGTGGGTTGGAGATAACGGTTATGAAGCGCTCAACCAAGTAAAAATTACTGTTTCGTGAAAGCTTCACCACTCTGCAATCGTTTGGCGCAAATAGCACTGACGCTCATGATTGTACAGTCTGCATTTGCAAGCGATATTCGGAAAGATAATCGCCAATCGAGTTATCAACTCATGACGCTTGAGAACCAAGCGATGCAAGATGACCCAAATTTAAATCCTGCCCTTTTTTGGATCATGGATGGTCACAGCCTCTGGAGAGAAGAGTCAGGAAACAAGAATGTTTCTTGTGCATCTTGTCATGGGGATTCTGGAAAAAAGATGGCTGGCATTGCGACCCAATTTCCTAAAGTACTTAAAGGTAAGCTACAGACTTTAGAGGGGCAAATCAATCAATGCCGGACATCACAGCAAGACGCCTCGCCCCTTAGCTACGAAAGCAAAGCGCTTTTAGCTTTAACGACATTTGTAGCAACCCAATCTAAGGGCTTACCGATCGCCGTTCAAGTAACGCCCCAGAACAAAAAAGATCTGCAGCAAGGAAAGATGTTCTTTAATGAGCGCATGGGTCAACTCAATTTATCCTGTGCGCAATGTCATCAAGAGCGTGCTGGTTTGAAACTAGGAGGTAGTTTCATTCCACAGGGACATCCTACCGCCTACCCAATCTACCGAATTGAATGGCAGACTATGGGGTCCTTACAAAGGCGTTTACGGAACTGCATGAGCGGTGTGCGCGCCAAACAGTTTGAATATGGCTCACAGGAGATGGCTCAGTTAGAACTATTTCTGATGTGGCGAGCCAGAGGTATGACCCTAGAAACTCCAGGGGTCAGACCATAAGTGAGATTTTAGTCTGAGAAAACTACTGAAGTCGCACCATTAATCAAAACGCGATCGTGCAGGTAATAACGTAGGGCGCGTGATAAGACGGTACGCTCTAAATCTCGACCCTTACGAACTAAGTCTTCCGGCGTATCGCCATGGGTAACACGAGTAACGTCCTGTTCAATGATCGGACCTTCATCCAAATCACTAGTAACAAAATGTGCGGTAGCGCCAATCAACTTGATGCCGCGAGCATGCGCCTGGTGATAGGGCTTGGCACCTTTAAAACTGGGCAGGAAAGAATGGTGAACGTTGATGCAGCGTCCTGATAATTGGGTAGATAAGTGATCTGACAGAATTTGCATGTAACGCGCCAAAATGACCATGTCTACTTTGGAGTCGGCAACGATCTGCAGTAATTTAGCCTCTTGTGCTGGCTTAGTATCAGGTGTCACAGGCAAGTGAAAGAAAGGAATATCAGCAAAATCAATGCTGGAATAGACTTCACGCGGATGATTCGACACAATTCCGCTGATGATCATGGGTAGCTCGCCGATGCGCCAGCGATAGAGAAGATCTACCAAGCAATGATCTAGTTTGGATGCCATGATCAGCACTCGCTTGAGCTCTTTTACGGCACGTAAGTTCCAAGTCAGATCAAAACCTTGAGCGATGTTTATAAAACCTGCTTTCAGGGTGGCACTATCAGTGCTGCAACTAAAGCTTACGCGCATGAAGAAACGTTTAGAAGCTTTGTCATCGAACTGCTGAGCTTCTTCAATATCACCCCCTGCTTCATAGATGTAGGTTGATACAGCTGCAACAATGCCCGGTCGATTAGGGCAGGTCAGTGTGAGGTAGTAATTTTCAGTAGTCATGGTTTCAATAGTAAAAAGTATTGCTTGTAAGGGCTGATTTTAGACAGCTTATTTTGGGGGAGGCACTCTATCTGCTGGTCCTAGATAAGATTCACTCATATCTTTCACAGTAGGAATGGGAATATCTGAGCATATGGGTTTTGGACCCAAAGCATTCAGAAAGTTGCAATCTTGCTTTGTCGCTGCCGAGGCAGCATGTTCTAAGGGTGACTTGCCAGTGGTAACTGTGGAGATAGCGCTCGCTGCAGTTGAGGGGTTAGCCACAGCCACAGTAGCTGCCGCACCACCAACCGAGCTGGCAGCAGTTGTAGCTGAGCTTCCAAGGGCGAGTAAGGGGGCCGCACAGCCAGTGATCAGCAGACATAGTGTGATGCAAGCAAGACTATGCCAGCCTATTGGATCTTGTCTTGATATATAACTCACCAGAGCGAGTTATTTACGTTGGCAAACAACATTAAAAACTCCCGCTGCCCATGATTCATTGACGACTGGCTCGAATTCACTATCGGGGGTTTTATTATCTGAGACTACTTTTCCAGTACCTTTATTACCAGCAAACTCCTTGTATTCAATAGGGCGGTAGCTGATAGCAGGACAGTTGTATTCATTGATGCCGATGATCGAACTCACCGGCTGTTTTGTTTTTGGGTTCATGCCCGGTTTTTTAAAATCTAACATCGACAGTATTCGCGCTTTTTCACCAGCATCGCTAATCGTATCCAGATCCACATAAACTACCATCAGCTCATTGGCTCCCAACTCTTTCCAAGCCGCAAAGCTGTTGGTCAGAGGTAATAAAGAAAGCGCTGTAAAAATGGTAAGTACTGTTATTTTTTTCATCATTGGTGGCGTGGTCGCATTGTGATTAATTGGGTTTAGTCCTAATCGGGCTAGCGGATATTATTTTAAACTCACTGGCTTGCTTTTCCTGATTTGTTCTAGTTTCTCCTTTTTTCATTACTTCTCATTAATATTGAGATGGAGTTGCCGACTGATCTTCTGGGGCTTCATTTGCAAGGGAAGATATTCGTTACGAGCCCAAAGTGGCCCCATATTTCGGTAAAGTTTGCTTTGTACCCAGCCTGATTGACCTGTTTGATAAATAAAGAGAGATTGCTCTAAATCCGAGAGATCGTAGATTGCCCTTAAGCTGGCTGCTTGCTTGGTCTCAAATGGGTTGGCCGCTTTCAGAAGCTCGAGACGTCCTACATTGATGCTGAAGCTATCCCCAGGGAAAGGCTGCGTCAAATTGAAAAGGCTTCCCAGCACCGGAATCTTACTAAAAGGACGGTGCTCTGACACGGCAATATGGGCATTGCCCCAAGCCCAATTTTTAGGATTACTACCAAATTGCGCACTCAGTTGTTTAAGTGCCTGATCAAAGGCTGCTGTTGATGCATCGGCACAGTTTTCAGTGGACTCAGTTCGAGGATCATCACACCAGGGGCTATTGGGATTTTGTAATTGCACAATTAAGGCCTGCCTAAAACTACGTGAACCATAGTTTTCAGTAAATAAATAGCCTAAACGTGAAAAGAGTTTGCGGGTCAGTTGATCGGCCCAGGCATTAAAAATGAGTGCACCAGTGCTATCCACTTTCATATCACCATTAAAGTTTCTACTGAGATCGATCGCTTGTTGAGCTAGCGGGTGAGTAGATTGCGTGGATTTAAATAATGCTAATAATGGAGTTGCACCCAAAGACATCGTGTCAGCCTGCATGGATTTCATCGAGGCAAGATCATGTGCGGACTTCTCTTTAATGAGCTCCACAATTCGGTCATAGCGGGTGGGCAACTCCCAGTCTCCTGTCAGTGGATTCGGATCATTAGCGGCTAATATTTTTTGGTTCGCTGTAGTAATCCAGTGGGCATCTGGATTATTGCTACTGGGTAGCTGTTCAAAAGGAACGTAACCAGCCCAGTCATACTGTTTCTCCCAGCCTAATGCTGGAGCAACCCCATACAAGCCTTTATGTAAGGTACGTTTAGGAGCAATGCCGGTAGTTTGAAGGGAGATGTTGCCATCGACATCTGCCATGACGACGTTTTGCATCGGCGCATAGTTTTTACGTAATGCCTGCTTGAATGCGTCTAAATCCTTAGCCTGATTCATATCTAGCAAGCCAGCAACAGATTGATTCTCATCATCGAGCGCAGTCCAGCGCAAGGCTAAGACAAATCGCTGAGGATCAACTGCCCGCTGAGCCCGTGCATACGATTCAGAAATCACTGGACCATGCCGGGTCTCTTTGACTAAAAAACGTAGCGGGGGCTCACCTTTGATATCGATGATTTCTTGTCGAACTTTGAAAGGTAGCGGACCCTCTGGGCCTCGATACACTCCAGGATTTTTAGGATCTAACTGCTCAATGTATAAATCCTGAACATCAGGACCGGTGTTAGTAAAGCTCCAAGCAAACTTATCGGTTCTACCCAAAACCACAGCCGGAATGCCGGGAAGAGTAGCGCCGATGACCTTTAGTCCTGGAGCATCCAAGTGAGCCATGTACCAAATCGCTGGTGCAGACAGGCCTAGGTGTGGATCGTTAGCTAGCAAGGGTTTGCCAGAGGCCGTCAGCTTTCCGCCAAGTGCCCAATTATTGGAGCCGATACCCTCTTTTCCGCCGGGCATTTCATTGGCAGTTAATTCTGTCGAAGGCAGCTTCTTTGATTTTTGATCGCGCGTACTTGAGTTCGGATTAAAGACATTGAGGTCGCGATATATTTTAGCGAAGTCAACCTGACTCACTGGCTCACCTGGCGTGTAGGCTGGCATGACTTCCCATACTTGCTGAGTTGTTAAAAATTGGGATAGCTCAAGGCGCTGCAATTCTTTACTCCAATTGCCGCCAAGATCCAGCGCCATCATGAGCATCCACGCCACGCTATCAGTAGGAGACCAATGACCCGGTTTTGAGCCAGTCAGAAAATATTCAACTGGTAGTGCCCAGCCCAAATGGGCATTACCGGCATTCACGCCATCTGCATAGGATTGCAGCGACCGTTTGGTAGAAATAGGGTAGCGATCATATTGTTTTTCAGCGGC
>JBBAQC010000030.1:11195-12581 GCA_040400535.1 Polynucleobacter sp.
TTTTCATGGGAATAGTTTAGTGGGGATATTGCAGAATCCCCAAATTTTCAGTCGAGCCCATGAGAAATATGGCTTCCAAGATCCTATAGGACTCGCATGTTAAAATTTCACCTGTCTTGATTTATTTAGTACGGCTTTATTGCTCGTGCGAGCCCGAGTGGTGAAATCGGTAGACACAGCAGATTTAAAATCTGCCGACTCAAAAAAGTCGTGCCGGTTCGATTCCGGCCTCGGGCACCAATCGATTGATTTCAGGCACTCTTGAAATATTTTTCTATCTTTTTTCTCATCCTTTACGCTGCCCCTAGTTTGGCGGTGGAATCCCTATTGTTTACCTGTGAGCGTGCAGAAAAGAATTACACCGAAACCTACAAATTAAAGATTACCCCAGCCGCAAAAAATCAGAAGGCCACAGTTTTTGTTGATGACCGAGATTTAGATCGGGCTAGCGAGTTGGGTAGGCAGACCGTTAAGAATGTTCTTATTACTGAATCGACAGTTCTGGTTTCAATCGATGCCCTCTTCCCGCCAGAGAGTTTTGATGGCATTCAGTATGGAGCTGGTTCGGTAAATACGGCAATCACGATTAATCGCCAAACTGGTCAGCTTATTAAAGCGGAAACTATTCGAGGCGGAATTCTGTCAGCAACTCTCGGCGAAGGTACCAAAAACTATCAAGAGCAGTGCACAGCTGTTTTAAAGCCTTAGTCTGGCTCAGTAACAAATCCTAGCTTCGTTAAGCCAGCACGACGTGATGCAGCTAATACCTGAGCGACATACTCATACTTCACAGACTTATCAGCACGCAAGTTAATTTCTGGTTGCGGTTCTTTCTGAGCAGTTTTTTCTGCATAGCCATCAAAAGTTTTTAAATCAATTGGCGTACTATTCCAAAATATTCGACCCTGAGCATCAATCGATAGTTGAACTGATTCTGGCTTGACTTCATTGCGTACGCTGTTTGCTTTTGGAAGCTCAACCTTCACTGCCTGCTGAATGACTGGCAGGGTAATGATAAAAATAATTAAGAGTACCAACATGACATCCACCATCGGAGTCATGTTGATTTCGGCCATGATGCCACTTTCTTCTTGATCGTTCTGAAGATTAAAAGACATGTTTATTCTCCGGACTTCACACGGGCACCAGTCACAAAGTAGGCAAGGAGGTCATTGCCAAAGCGATTGAGATCAGCAACTAATAACTTGTTAGCCCGATTAATGGCATTAAAGCCCAAGACTGCTGGAATCGCTACAGCCAAGCCTAGTGCAGTCATGATGAGTGCTTCGCCGATAGGGCCCGCAACTTGGTCAATCTGCGCGCTACCAGAACTGCTGATCGCAATCAAAGCATGATAGATGCCCCATACAGTTCCAAAGAGGCCGA
>JBBAQC010000031.1:0-10570 GCA_040400535.1 Polynucleobacter sp.
CGGTTATTTTTTGGGACTGGGGGCACGTCTGGGGGCACTTCAATTTTTTTATATTTTTATTTGTATATGAATCATATAGATAAGGGAATCTTCAGATTCCCGCCGACTCCACCATTTTGAAGTACGCAATAGTCAAACGCCACCTATCTAGGTGGCGTTTTTCTTTGCTTTTATTTTTTCTTTACTTCTTTTTTTATTCGCATTGCTTAGTTCAACGCTTGGGTGTCTTACCTACCATCTTCGCCGCCCGCAAGAAATCAAAGTCAACACCCTTGTCTGCTTGCGTAACCGTATCTAAAAATAGCTTTAGGTAGCCACGCTCTGCAGTTGGTTCTATCACTGGATTCTCTTTAGCTCGCTTGGCCAACTCTTCATCCGAGACCAACAAGCTAATCTCGCGATTCTTCACACTCAAGCGAATACGATCACCACTCTTGACGAACGCTAGTGGACCACCTACTGCAGCCTCTGGGGTGACATGCAAGACGATCGTTCCAAACGCCGTACCACTCATGCGTCCATCAGAAATTCTCACAATATCTTTTACGCCAGCACGGGCAAGTTTCATCGGAATCGGTATGTAACCCGCCTCAGGCATACCAGGCGCACCTTTGGGGCCAATATTCTTCAGCACCAAAATATCTTCTGCCGTTACATCTAAGTCTGGACTATCGATACGATTTGCTAGATCTTCACCATTTTCAAAAACAACAGCACGGCCTTCATGCTCCATGAGTTTTTCATTAGCCGCTGATTGTTTAATGATGGCACCACCTGGAGCTAAGTTGCCATGTAAGACAGCAATGCTGCCTCGTGGATAAATCGGGTTATCAAACTTGCGCACTACCTCTTGTTTAAAGCTTGGTGGAGCGGCATCAATCTCCTCACCTAAGGTGCGACCGGTTACTGTCATCGCATCCAGCTTTAACAAAGGCTTGAGCTCACGTAGCAGTGTGGTCATACCACCAGCATCATGAAAATTTTCCATGTAGTGATCGCCAGAGGGCTTCAAATCCACCAACACTGGCGTCTCATCACCCATCTTATCGAGCGCATCCAAATCAATCTCTAAACCCATGCGGCCAGCGATGGCTGCCAAGTGGACAATGGCATTTGTAGATCCACCAATAGCCAATAACACCCGCATCGCATTTTCAAAAGCATCGGCAGTCAAGATCTTATCAATGGTTAATCCATCCTTAGCCATTTGTACTGCGCGAGTGCCTGTCTCTTCCGCAATCCGAATACGATCTGCCGTTACTGCTGGCGGAGTTGCTCCACCAGTTACCGTCATACCTAAGGCTTCAGAAATGCAGGCCATCGTGCTTGCAGTACCCATCACAGAGCAAGTGCCTACACTTGCTACTAATTGATCATTGACTTCATCTTTTTCTGCTTCATCAATTTCGCCAGCACGAAATTTACCCCAATAACGACGGCAATCTGTACAGGCTCCTACACGCTCGCTACGATGAGAACCTGTCAGCATTGATCCAGTGATGAGCTGAATTGCCGGAAGACCGGCAGAAGCCGCGCCCATCATTTGTGCAGGTACTGTTTTATCGCAGCCACCAATCATCACTACCGCATCCATCGGCTGAGCACGCAACATCTCTTCGGTATCCATCGACATCAGATTACGTAAGTACATGCTAGTGGGAGCAGCAAAACTTTCATGAATCGAAATCGTTGGAAAGTCCATTGGTAAGCCGCCAGATAACATCACACCGCGTTTTACCGCCTCGATGAGTTGCGGCATGTTTCCGTGGCAAGGGTTATATGCGCTACCAGTATTGATGATGCCAATGACAGGGCGATCTAGGGCGCTATTGGTATAGCCAGCACCCTTGATAAATGCTTTTCTCAGAAACAAGGAAAAACCTTTATCGCCGTAACTTGTCAAACCTTTGCGCAAGCCAGTTTCTGGATTTAGTTTTTTATCTTTACTCATCATGAATCAATCTTATAGTTGAAAAAATAAATAGGGCTCACTCCGCTTTGATATCAGCCTCTCGGATGACCTTTTCCCAGCGCTTAACTTCCCCAGCCAGCAAGTCTGCAGACTGCTTAGGCTTGGTCGGCGCTGCAGCATAAACACCCTGCTTGAGGAAGGCTTCTTTTACCTCAGGATTGAGCAGTAATTTAGCGATCGCTCCATTGAGCTTATCAACGATGGGCATTGGCGTACCTACTGGCGCCAGAACTCCAAATGTAGAGCTCACTTCTAAGGTAGGCATACCCGATTCAGCCGTAGTAGGAACATCTGGCAACATCGAAATCCGCTTTGCCGTTGTTACTGCCAGTGGGCGCAATTGCCCAGAAGTAATGAACGGTAATGCAGCTGGGACAGTTTCGACCATCATATTGACCTGGCCTGCTACTAAATCAGTCATGGCTGGCCCGCTTCCTTTATAAGGTACGTGGGTAATTTTGATGCCAGCTTCTTTTTGAAAAATTTCAGCACCCATTCTTTGGGGGGCACCCGCGCCTGAAGAAGCGTAATTTAACTTATCTGGATTAGCTTTTGAGTACTCAACTAAGCCTTTTAAAGTTCTCACCGGCACATTGGGATTGACCACCACCACTAAAGGTACTGAGCCAACGATCATCACTGGGACAAAGTCCTTCAGCAGGTCGTAGCGTAGTTTCCCTTTCTCAAGGGTTGCCATAGTGGAATGTGAGGTTACCGCACCCATTAAGAGGGTGTAACCATCTGGAGTTGCCTTAGCCACAGCTTCTGCACCAATATTGCCACCAGCCCCACTACGATTCTCAACTAACACCTGCTGCCCCAGAGACTCACTGAGATTCTTGGCGAGGATACGTCCAATGACATCAGTTGCCCCACCGGGAGGATAGGGAACAACCAGCTTGATCGACCGATCTGGATACACTGCGTGCGCCAGACCAGAAAATCCTAAAATAAGGACTATCTGGACTAAAGAACGGATGAAATTACCAGGTTTACGCGCCATCATTTTTATCTCCTTTAAACAGCTTTATTTTGATGATTTCAATATACTAAACTCTACCTAGACCCAACTTGGGGCATGCTTAGCTCAAATACTTAATATCGCCGAGGACCACTATGTCAAATATTCAACCCTTTCATCTTGCATTTCCCGTGGATAACTTGGAAGCTGCTCGCACTTTTTATGGCAGCACCCTAGGTTGTGCGGAAGGTCGTAGCTCAGATGAATGGATTGACTTTGATTTCTTTGGACACCAATTAGTCGCCCATCTTGCACCTGAAGAATGCAGTCATGCGACCTCAAATGAGGTTGACGGACATCAAGTTCCCGTAAAACATTTTGGAGTAGTGCTGACAATGCCCGATTGGCATGCGTTAGCGGATAAATTAAGCAATAGTGGCATGAAATTCATCATCGAGCCACAAATCCGCTTCCAAGGAAAAGTTGGTGAGCAAGCCACCATGTTCTTTCTCGATCCTGCTGGCAATGCCTTGGAGTTCAAAGCATTCGAGGATCCCAGCCAGCTATTTGCTAAATAATTGGCTGGTATAGGGGTAATTGACTTAAAGCTATTTACTGCATCAAAAGAACTGGTAACTCATGCCTGCCTGAAAATTAATGGGTGCGCCAGCAAAGATCCCATCAGGACTTCTGCTGCTAATGTAGCGCTTGTTTAATAAGTTGTTCACTACACCGAATATCTTCCAGTTTTTATCAATCGCATAATTTGCGCTCCAATTCACGGTAGTAATGGCGGAAATTTCCCCCAGAGTTCCAATTGAGTTTGGCGGGGCAGTGTTTGCTGAATCGGCAAATTGAGACGATAAATAATTTAGGCTTATTAAGGTATTGAGGCCATTTTTCTGATAATTCACACCCAAATTTGATACTAGTTTGGATGTGTACGGGATGCGATTGCCATCTCTCCCCATAGATGAATTGCCAACAAATTTAGCTATCGGAATATAAGTCAGATTGCCATTAAGGCCCCATCCAGATTCAAGGCCGTATCCCAAAGATAACTCCATGCCTTGATGTAAGCTCCTGCCGCCATTGGCCTTGGTAATACCTGCAGCTAGACTTTGATTAACGATCTGATTACTAAAGTTCATACTAAAAATCGCTGCATCATAGCTAAACCCATTATTTGCTCCCCGTAGCCCGAATTCAAGATTGGTAGATCTCTCAGGATCCAATTGCTGATCTACGCCCTTTTCACTAATGGCAGTTGCCAATTGAGCGGGTGCAAATCCCTTATAAATACTTGAGTAAAGCTGTAATTCAGGAATCAGTTGCCAGCTTGCTCCAATTTGCGGCACAGTTTCTAAATTCTTGGAACTTCCCGACTTTTCTGCCAGGACATTATTTCGAGATTGGTTATAGCTTTCAACCCGTATACCAGGCGTAATTGCAAAATCCTTTGATAGCAAGAATCTATTTTGCGTAAAGAAAGCGATTGAATTAGCTCTGTTTTCTTCATGCCCAGAGACTTTCCCGGACTTAGCCAAACTACGAGAGGTCACTAGTTGATTAGATTGCGACTCAGTATGTAGGCGTAGTCCAAATTCAAACTCATTACTGATACCCATCGCCTCATAAGCATGCGTCATTCTGGAATCAACCCCGAGCATTTGAAACTCCCGATTGCGCCCGAACAAGCAATCATTGTCACCATTGCACGAAGTAAAACTGGTTTTATCCACAGCGCGACCACTCACACCTTGACGCCAGTAATCTCGATCTAAGCGACTCCAATAAAGCAATGTATTCAATTTTGTCCTGGCGCTTAACTCCCAAGAGTGATTGAGATCAACGGCATTTCTCTGCGTAATAAAGTAATCATTAGGAGCTGGATTTCCTGAAAATCGAGAGTCATATTGATTTGGTCTTAAGCCGACATATGAGGTATTAATATTGTTGTCATAGTGGGTATATTTAAGACTTAGCCATTGATTTTGATCAATCGCTACCCCACCCTTGAACAGCATGTCATACATCTTGAAGCCATTACCTTGATATCCGTCACTCTCTGACTTAATGATGTTGATACCTGCGATAGCGCCATTACTCTCTGATTTGCCACCCGCTTCAATTTGAGCAAATTGATAGCCATAATTACCTGCTTTACCGGAAAGCTTAAAGCCCTCCTCGGGGGTCTTGGTGAGGTAATTGATAACGCCGCCAATATTAGAGGGGCCGTACTGTAGTCCTGATGCCCCCTTTAAGACTTCAATACCGCTCATACGATCAACGGGTGGACTGTAATAGGAGGCGCTAGAAATAAATAAACTGGGATGAATAGGCGCACCATCCTCCAGCAACAATACTTTCTGGCTGCGACTAGGATTGAGCCCGCGAATACCAATATTCGGAATGGCTCCCAAGCCACCCTCATCACCGCGTATATTGATACCCGGAATAGTCTTCAGCGCGTCCTGTATGGATAAGGGTTGAAGTAGCTCCAACTGCTTTTGATTAATCACATCGACCGTACCAGGAATTTTCGACCGTGCATTTTCTTCACTGCCGACAATGTCGATCCTTGGTAAATCTATTTCCTTAGCCTGAATACTGAGGGCTAAGGAACATCCGCAAGCCATAGCAAAACGTGAGGCCCAAGCTAATTTTTGTTGCTTCATATGCAATCTCCAGAGATAAAAACATCCAATCGCTGGCTAATCGCATATCAAAATACTTTTGCTGGCTAATAAATTACGGTAATTAGTGCAACACTATTTAGTCAAAATAAGTTTCTTTAATTTAGTAATTCTCAAAATATATCTTTCGTCATCATGAATGATGACAATCGTTTTCTCTTTGCCGAAAAGAGTTGTGCTGGCTATGACCTTCTCTAAATTCGTCCTAGGGAACTCTAAATTATTCCCAGCGTTTTTGAAGTCTAGATGCAATTAAGACTCCAGCCGGAAATGAATTGGGAGATGGTAACAGTCAGATGAGGGTGTATTTTGTGACTCTAGAGCGGAAAATCTCCACTCACTTACGGTCTCTATTGCCGATCTATCTAATTTTTGATAACCAGAACTTTTAGCCAAAAAAATGTTAGCCACATGGCCTCGCTCATCAATGCATAGCTTCAGATGGACTGCGCCTTGCTCACGCATACGCCGGCTTAACAGAGGGTATGTTGGTTTTGGATTGATGAAGACATCCCTGTCGCGCAAGTTTTTTACTACTGGGGGTGATACGCTCAGCTCATGATGCCTTGCTTCATTTGCGGGCGCCGACTCAAAGTGTCCACTAGTTAAATTAATGCTCTGAGTTTTTTGCGATGCTTGTGGAATCACCTCATTATTAGGAGACTTTTTCAAATTGAGAGTGAATTTCTCCGGCATCCCAGTCTGCGAGGCTCTTTCTTGAAAAACCCCCGCTCCAAAAATAATGAACATGTGTGCACCAATTACCCAAAGAGTAATGAGCTTCGATGAACTAATCTTTAATTTTTTACCTATCAAGCAAACAAACCCCGCACACATCAACTCAATGATGAAAGATGATAATCATTCTCATTTATTTTATTAGATGTTTTGTTTGCTAACAAGCCCTCAAGTGAAGAACCTGTGAGTGACAAGGGTATTTAGAAAGCTTAATCGGAAAATCTACCTCTGCCACCACTGCTCTACTGTCGAATTTGTAAGCGCCAGAGTGAAGTAATTTCAGCCGCCCTGGCGAAGTGAAGTAAGTCCGATTCATCAAACGCTTTAGGGTGCTTTGGCTTGGTATCTATTCGGCTCAAAACAACTAATCCTGCATCCTCTATCCAAGAGAGTAACTCCTGTCGAGTCCTGAGCTCAAGGTGTTCAGCAAGGTCAGAAAGAATCAGCCAGCCCTCACCTTGGGGCATTAAGTGATCTTTTAATCCCCCTAAAAATCCCTTGAGCATTTGGCTTTCAGGATCATAGACTGCGTGCTCTAGAGCAGAGCTTGGTCTTGCTGGAACCCAAGGTGGATTGCACACAATTAACTCAGCCTTTCCAGATGGAAATAAGTTGGCTTTCACAATCTCTATCTGGGAGCCTAAACTCAATAGTGCAATATTTTCCTTGGCACAAGTTAGCGCTCGATCATCTTGATCAGTAGCAATAATTTTTTTCACATCGCGCATTGCTAAGATGATTGACAGCACTCCAGTGCCAACTCCAATATCAAAAGCCGTAGATTTTTCATCAAAGCATGTTGGCAAAGGCGCATTACAGATTAACTTGATATATTCGCCGCGGACGGGAGAGAAAACGCCATAGTGGGGATGAACAAAAATAGGTTCTCCATCACTATCAGCCAAGATAGGTAGTCCATGCTTACGCCATTCATGAGCGCTAATGACACCCAATAGTTCACGTAAGGAAACGACATAGGGTTTATCGACAACCCCATAAGCTTCCATACAGGCTTGCGATACATCCGGTGCACGGCGCAATGAAATCGTGTGATCAGCCTGACATTGGATCAGGAGCATGCCCAGTATTCTGGCTCGCTGAGACCGTATGAGTCGATGCTGATTGAAAATCTCTTTGGGTGTTTTCTGAGGAGTATTCTCGCCTGGCTTATTGGTCCTTTTGCCTGCACGCTTGGATTTTTTTGAGGGCTTGTCTATGCGTCGTACCAATGCCTGTAATAGTTGGCGAGCATTTTGGAAGTCTCCCTTCCAGATAATGGCAGTGCCTTCGCAGGCCAAATGATAAGCATCGTCCGCAGTTAAAGTGTCATCAGCAGTTACCACCTTTTTGTGAACTGCGATGCCATTTTCAGAATGCCAGACTGCTGAACAGTCATGGCCACCCTCTTCCCAACACAGGGAGACATCTGGTGTCATGAATTACTCAGGAGGATGTTCCTCGGGATGCACATCTAAGGCAATCAGAAATCTGGAGACCATATTGTAGGCAGCAATAACGGTAACTAATTCCACGGTCTCGGTATTTCCTAAAGCAAACTGAAGACGCTTCATTAAAGCGCCGTCCACTTGAATATTGCGCGTCATCTGAAAGGTCAGCTCTACCGCATCGTTTTCAACATCCGAGAAAAGCCCATTAGGAAAGCTAGACTGGCCAATCAAACGAAGAGCTTGGACTTGCTCCTCGGTACCACCTGCTTTGATAAACGGCGGAGCATGATGAAAGAATTCATATTCGGCGCCATTCAGTACTGCCACCCCACACATGGCCAGTTCACGTAACTTTGGATCTAATGCGAGATTGTTCCGTATCTCACCCACGAAATGATTCCAACCCTCAGCAATAGGGGTGCTATGCAACAGCATGCGGTCTAAATTAATAAACTGCCCACCCCTACGTTGGCGAATCGCAGCTACCAGCTGCGCAGGCTCAGCCAAATCCATCGGCTGATAAGGAATTAAACGTTCTGTCATGCTTTGCCCTTACTGCGTTTCTTTAATGTTGTTCTCGATCACAAACTTACCCCACACTGCAATTTGCTTGCCAATGAAATCCCGCAAAGTCTCAGGATTGCCAGCGACAATTAGAATACCTTGCGACTTCAACTTCTCGGACACAGCAGGCGTCTTGAGTGCTTTGGTGATCGCCTCATTCGTTGCATTGACAATTGCTGGCGATGTTTTACCAGGCGCCAAGACTGCCCACCATGCTGGCGCATTAAATCCAGGGAAGCCACTTTCAGAAATAGTGGGTACATTTGGTAGCTCTGGTGAGCGTTTTGCAGTTGTAATCACTAGTGGAATAACGCCGCCACTATCTACATGAGGCTTAACCAAAAATTCTGAGCCGACCGCCAGCTGCACTTGGCCTCCGAGCACATCCTGCATCAAGGGGCCACCTCCACGATAAGGAATATGATTCCAGTCAAAGCCCGCTTGTTTGGCCGTCCGTGCCATCGCTAAATGTCCCAAGCTTCCGATGCCAATAGAGCCATAACTAAACTGCTTACCGGCCTTAGATTGATCGGTCAGCTGCTTAAAGCTAGTAATGCCAGAATTTTTACTCGCGACTAGCACCATTGGAGACGTTCCAATCAAGGTTACTGGTGCAATATCTTTAATCGTATCGTACGGAAGCTTGTCTTTGAGGATTGGATTTACGCCATGCGTATCGAATACCAGTGCAAAGGTATAACCATCCGGATCTGCACGTGTCATGGCTGCGGTACCAATCACCCCAGAGGCGCCACCAATATTTTCCACAATGACGTTTTGTTTCAATTCGGCCTGTAAAGCAGGAGCTAAAGTACGTGCCACTTGATCTACGGAGCCGCCTGGTGGGAACACCGCAATCAGGCGAATTGGTTTTTGGGTGGGCCAAGTCCCTAACCCTGCTGTTTGAGCGCTCACGATGGGGCTAGCGCTCATCAATAATAGGCTCAATAACAGGGCTTTTTTAGCTATTTTTAATAAATTCGTCATTGGATCGTCTCCCTCAATTAAGACTGCAAGATTACCACCGCTCCCGGCAGCTTGTTTGATAATGGCAGTTGAAGTAAAAAAGAGATCAAAAATGAAGCCTATTTTGAACATAGCAGCCTATTTATTTGTCGGCCTAGACAATTTGGCCGAGTTGCGCGTCAAGATATTAGATGAGTGCAATTCACACCATCTCAAGGGGACTATTCTCATCACTGGTGAGGGTATCAATATGTTCTTAGCTGGCTTAGAGCCGGAGTTGCGTAGCTTCTTAGATTGGTTACGCCAAGACTCCCGCTTTGCGATTCTACAAACTAAGGACAGCTGGTCTGAAACACAGCCCTTTAAAAAGATGTTGGTTAAAGTGAAGAATGAAATCATTCGGATGAATCACCCCACGATTCGTCCGGAAGAAGGTCGCGCGAACTTTATTACCCCAAAGAAATTACAGGAGTGGCTTGATCGAGGTACTGACGATTTGGGGCGTACCGTAGTCATGGTGGATACGCGTAATGCCTTTGAAGTTGAATATGGAACTTTTGAAAACGCCCTGCATTTCAATATCGAAAAATTTACCGATTTTCCTAAAGTAATTTCCGCTAAAAAAGAGGAGTTGGCCGATAAAACCTTAGTGAGCTTTTGTACTGGAGGAATTCGTTGTGAAAAATCCGGCCTTTATATGCGCGAAATCGGCATGGAGCACAGCTATCAATTAGAAGGTGGCATCCTGAAGTATTTCGAGGAAGTGGGATCAGCGCACTACAGCGGCAGCTGCTTTGTATTTGATGAGCGCGAAGCATTGGAGCCTAACCTAGACACCATTCCTATCGAACGCTCTATACGCAAAAAGATTACTGCCTAGATAGATTACTGCCCCAATAGCTGACCAACTTAGCTCGACTTACCAACCAAAGTCATATGCTCAACAAAAGGTGGTTTTGTGAAGAAGGGGCCAACAACCGCTCGCCAGTCGGCGAAGGCGGCTGATCCCCTAAAGTCCACCGTATGATTTTCAAGGGTATCCCAGTAAATCAGCAAGAGATAGCGCGCAGGACTCTCGATGCTACGGTTAACCTTAAAGCCCTGGAAACCCTGAGCTTTAGCAATCACCGTATTGACGCCCCGCAAAATAGCCTCTTCAAACTCAGCACCCTTAGTAGGGTCAATTTCTATATCGCAGTGTTCCAAAATCATGAGAATTTCCTTT
>JBBAQC010000032.1:0-6153 GCA_040400535.1 Polynucleobacter sp.
TCGTAGGTTCAAATCCTGCCCCCGCAACCAGTATTACAGCTCTAAGCCCTTATTTTTAAGGGCTTTTTGCTTTTTTAGGAAACCATTATTTGTCCACAGCAGCTGCGGGACGATGCCACAACCTTGAAACATCCTTGCGCCAAAAATAGGGTTCCGAAGAGTTCAGTTCTGGTTTGCGTGAAAAAGTCCAAATCTGCGCACCAGTAGTTGGTGTTTGATAAAACGGAATATTCATCATTTGGTATCGAGCAGTGACTGTAGGGTGGGGGTGTCCATAACGATTGCGATACCCGTTTTGGGCAAATGCTTCGTCAGGACTTAGTGCCGTTAAGAGCTCTTGAGAAGAAGATGTTTTGCTACCGTGGTGTGGTGCCATAAATATTAAGTTCTTATCCTTTAAATGATTAAGGGCTGTTTGGGTTAAGCGCTCAGTAATTTCAGCCTCACCCTGCTTTTCTACATCACCCGTTAACCAGAAGGAAGTTGTTGAATTTCGAACTTCGAGAACGCAGCTAACCTCATTGGGTTTTCTGGGATGCTGATCCTCAAAAACCGTCTGCTCATGCGGATGCCATATATGAAAGTCCACCCCATCCCATGACCATTGCTGACCAAAGCGACAGGGAATGGCGGGGATCTTTCTATTTTCTAAATTAGCGAGCAAGGGATTGGTGCTGGGTAAGGATCCCATCATGGAGTCGAAGCTGATTTCTTTAAGAAGAGTTGCGGCACCTCCAATGTGATCGCTATCACTATGGCTAATCACCATGCGATCAATGTGATTGATTCCCCTACCCCTCAAATACGGCAGTATGATTCTTTGACCAGCATTATCTTTCCCCTGAATAGGTCCGGTGTCGTATAGCAGTCGTTTGGTTTTGGTTTCAATCAGGACTGCCGTACCTTGGCCGATATCAAGCACCGTCGCACGAAACTCACCTTTGCTCAAATGACCAGGGGTTAGCGGCTGAATAAATAGAGTTACACACAATGCGAGACCCGCAAGTCTTGAGACCCAGCTCTCTTGAATAGCACCAGGACGTATCGCCACGATGATTCCGATAGTGGATAAGGCTAACGCCCACCAAGCAGGCTGGTTAGACCAAGCAATCGACCATTTCCAGTTCGCCATCCAGGCAAGCATGATGGCCAAGTAGTCCATCGTGGCATGGGCTGGCATCAATAACCACCTACCGATGAAGTCAGGCAACAAAGCACCAGCAATAGCTAAGGGTGTCACGATATAACTCACTACAGGGATAGCAATAGCATTTGCTAGTGGTGAAACGATCGAGATTTGATAAAACCAATACAAGGTCAATGGAAGAAGTGCGATGGTAACAACCGCCTGTACCCGACAAGCTTCACGCAGCGCTTGAATTGCCCTATCTTTCCAATGAACCTCCAGCTCTCTGCCAGTGGGCAGCCCAAGCAAGCCATCAGAATCTTGCATGGCATACAAAATTGCTGCTACCGCTCCAAACGAAAGCCAGAAACCTGGTGTATAGGGTGCCATCGGATCAATCACTAGTACAAAAAATAGAGCCCACCACCAAATATCAAATGAGCGAGGATTTCTGCCGGACCATAAGGCGAAGGCAACGACACCCACCATATACATCGTTCGCTGCGCCGGAATCTGAAAGCCTGCCAACCACGCATATACGAAGGCTGTCAAAAAACCTGCAGCAGCAGCGACCTTACCAACCGGAACCCAAAGTGGCAGAGTGTTGCGACGCCAGAGAAATGTGGCGAACATGGCACCAAATCCAGCCAACATCGTGACATGAAGACCCGATATAGAGATGAGATGTCCAATACCAGTAGCATTAAATACCCGCCAATCATCTTGGTCGATTGCATTTTGATCACCCATTACCAAGGCGGCAATCACACCGCCATAGCGAGCATCTGTTGGTAGTGAGCGCCGAATCTTTTGCCTTAATTTCCAGCGCTGGTACTCCATGGCTAGAGCAAATTCTGTAAAGGTAATATCCTTCTCCAGGATTAACTTTCCAGACCTGACGGATCCACTGGCACCAAAGTCTTGATGAAAAGACCAGCGCTCAAAATCAAAAGCATGGGGATTGAGGGATCCGTATGGCCTCTTGATTTTGACTTTGAATTCCCAACGCTGACCTGGAATGACTTCTGGTACATCCTGAGGATTACGCCACGCAGGCTGCCAACTCAAATAGATCTGCGCAGGAAAAGATTCAATTAGCTCTCTACCTAAGAATGCCTGATCCACCTCAAAAGAAAACTTGGCACCAACAGGAGAGCTCTGAGGTAAGGCATTGACTCTACCCTCGAGCACAAGGTCTTTACCCTCATGCTCGATTGAGAGGATGTTACTTAAACGATCCTGCGCGTAATCCGCATTCCAAGCAAATCCCAAGGTGAAAGCACAGACCGCCAGTAATACGCCAATAGCATGGCGATATTGAAGGAATGCATGATTTACGTAAACCCCCGCCAAAGAAGCGATGATGATTACGCTACATCTCCAGCGCCATTCCTCTGGCACTGTAGGCAAAAATAGTAGAAGCGATCCCCCGGCGATGAACGCCGCAATATTGATGCGCAAGTTCTTAAGAAGCGGATTGTAGGTTTGGGTTGTCAGTCATTAGGGATGACCAACGGGGTAATGCTTGCATGGCGTTTTGCCAAACTGCTTTTGAAAATGCTTCTTCACTAACTCCACGAATATCCGCTAATTGGTTAGCAATTCTGGGGAGCAAGGCAGGTTCATTGAACTTGCCACCCTCCTCTTTTAACCAGGCTGGAGGAATGTCAGGAGAATCGGTTTCGGTAACGATGCAATCTAATGGCATCTCTTGCAGAAGTCGTCGAATTTGCAAAGCACGATCGTAGGTAGCCGCGCCACCGAAACCCAGCTTAAATCCGAGCTCAATAAATTGCTCAGCCTGCTGATGGCTGCCATTAAAGGCATGTGCGATACCACTAGGAATTTTTCTTTTACGCAGAGCTTTGAGAATGGCATCTTGTGAACGACGTACATGCAAGATGACCGGTAACTGAAATTGCTGCGCCAAATCCAATTGCTTGTGAAAGAAAAATTCTTGACGCTGGGGATCAAGCCCTTCGACAAAGTAATCCAATCCAATCTCACCAATACCTACAAATCGAGGATCATCCAATGACTGCTCAACTTGATTTTTAAGAATGTCGATATCACTCTCTTGTGCCCGATTGATATACAGCGGATGAATGCCTAGCGTGTACACCAGTCCAGGAATCTCTTTACTGTATTGATTTACTAGGCTTTTGGCTGGAACCCAATCAGAGGCTTGCACTGTTGGCAACAGAATCGCATGAACTCCCTCGCCTGCTGCCTTAGCCAGGATCTTTGAAAGCGTGTCTTTGAACTCCGGAGCATCTACATGGCAATGGGTATCAATCCATGCAAGGTCTTTATGAACTTCGCTCATTGTACGAAGGTCTTTAATACTCCGCGCTCTAAATGCAAGATTCGGTCACAACGTTTCGCGCGAATAGGATCATGAGTGACAATCACAAAAGCCGTACCCTGCTCACGAGCAATATCCAACATCAAGTCAAATACGCCGTCAGCAGTTTCGGTATCGAGATTACCTGTTGGCTCATCCGCCAGAACACAAGAGGGATTGCCAACTAGCGCACGGGCAACTGCAACACGCTGACGCTCACCACCGGATAGCTCTCCCGGCGTGTGTTGTACGCGCTTTGCTAAACCCACCGCATGCAATATCGTATTAGCGCGCTCCATAGCTTCATCATTACTCAGCCCACGAATACGCAGAGGTAGTGCCACATTCTCAACAGCACTGAACTCATCTAAAAGATGGTGGAACTGATAGATAAACCCAAGACTGCGATTACGTAACTGATCTAACTTATTCACTGATAGTTGGTGGAGATTCTGACCCGCCAGAATCACAGTACCGGCGCTGGGGGTATCTAAGCCCCCCAATAGATGCAGTAAGGTACTTTTACCTGAGCCAGAAGAGCCCACGATGGCGACCTTCTCAGAAGGACTTACCTGTAAATCAATTTCTTTCAGAACATCAACTGCAGTCGGTCCCTTGCCATAGGTCTTTGCAAGGCCAGATGCACTCAGAATAAAGTTATCAGACAGAGTATTTTTGATATCACTCATAGCGCAATGCCTCCGCTGGCTGAACTTGAGCGGCACGTCGACTAGGGTATAGGGTAGCTAATACAGAAAGACCAAAAGCCATGAGACCAACAGTGACAACATCAGATAGGCGGACATCGGAAGGAAGCTCACTAATAAAGTACACATCACGCGGCAAGAAACGGACACGGAAGATAGCTTCAATTGCGGGAACAATCACATCGATGTTTAAAGCAATCAGAAGGCCCAAGCCCACGCCAGCCAAAGAGCCTAGTAAACCAATCGCCAGCCCCTGCACTAAGAAGATCCGCTGAATTAGTCCTGGACTTGCACCCATCGTTCTTAAGATGGCAATATCAGCCTGCTTCTCATTTACTGTCATCACCAAGGTGGATACCAAATTAAATGCAGCAACCGCAATAATCAAGGTCAGAATAATGAACATCATCTTTCTCTCAGTTTGCACGGCGGCAAACCAATTGCGATTAGAGCGTGACCAATCAGACACCCAAAGTGCTTGTGGGACTACTTGAGCCAACTCAGCAGCAATCTGAGGTGCACGTTGCATATCATCGACCTTAACACGCAAACCAGAGGGGTCTTGCAAGCGCAATAAAGCGGCGGCATCTTTCCAATGCAGGATAGCCAGAGAGCTGTCGTATTCATAATGGCCGCTATCGACAATACCCACCACTTGTAGCGTCCGCATTCTGGGCATCGCGCCTGCTGGAGTGAGATCACTCTCAGGCACGATTAAGTTAATGCGATCACCTAGGCGTGCACCCACCATATTTGCCAGTTGCGCACCTAAAGCAACCCCAAAGCTACCTGGCTTAAGATCATCAATGCTGCCGGCAACAAATTGCTTTGGTAAATCAGAAACCTTACCTTCCTCGCTTGGCAATACTCCCCGAATAGAAACGCCACGCATCACGTTCTCACGACTGAGTAAACCTTGCGAGCTGACCATTGGAGCAACACCCACTACGTGGGGTTGGGCAGCTACCTTGAGGGCAATCGGCTCCCAATTGGCCAAACCATCTGGGGCGGTAATTTCAAC
Source organism: Polynucleobacter sp. (assembly GCA_040400535.1). Classification (GTDB taxonomy): domain Bacteria; phylum Pseudomonadota; class Gammaproteobacteria; order Burkholderiales; family Burkholderiaceae; genus Polynucleobacter. Next base: position 5,199 of record JBBAQC010000032.1, read on the forward strand.
ATGAGAAAGGACGGACAACATACGGTCGCGCACTTCCTTCTGAAAACCGTTCATCACTGAGAGCACCACAATCAGGGCAGCAACGCCCAAAGCGATACCGGCAGTGGAGATTCCGGAAATAAAAGAGAGGAAGCCATCACGTTTACCCACCGTCTTACGACGCTTGGATCGGGTGTAGCGCAGGCCTATTTCTAGCTCAATGGGAAGTCTCAACATAGTCACAGTTTAGACAATTGAATGGACAAACTGATGGATTCTGTAAATGCCACCTAAAATCAGGGGAATGAATGCCAATTTGACCTCCCAAGCAAGCTCTTCACGACGCTTTACCCTGATGGTGTCGGGGGAAGATGCTATTGACGCTGAATTACAGCGGGATACTCCGCCCAGCGGACTTCCGCAAGAGCGCTTCCTATTGGGAAATAAGCTACCGATTGCTCCAGTCTTACTAGTTGGACAGAGTAACTTGGCTATCAACCCGAATGAAATGATTGCCTGTTTACAGCCAGTCCATCTTCACGCTACCCGAGATCACTTAATCCTGATGGCCCAAAGTCAGATTGATCTGACGGCAAATGAATCTGCCAACTTGCTACAGGTTGCCCTCCCTTGCATCGAAGAAGATTTTAAAAATAAGGTGCTATTTCAGGGACAGCGGGATTGGTTTATTCCAGCAGGGCCATTTGCTAACTTAGCCACACACTCTATTGATCAAGCGCATGGTCGCAATATTGATTGGTGGATGCCGCGTGACACTAATGAGATAGGAATCGCTAAACTCTGGCGCAAACTCCAAAATGAAATTCAGATGCTCTGGCACATTGATCCCGTTAATCAGGAGCGTGAACAACGCGGACACCCAAGCATCAACTCTTTGTGGATTAGCGGTATTGGAAAACTGACTGACATTCAGACTCCGCCATTACTTGAAAACATCCAACAGATATATGGAGTT
>JBBAQC010000032.1:6253-10483 GCA_040400535.1 Polynucleobacter sp.
GTATTTGCCCAACGCCCTTTTTCTGACCGGACGGCTAATTGGTTACAACAGAGCGGCCTACATCCATTACTAGCTAGACTATATGCAGCTCGTGGTGTTGATAAACCAGATGAACTCTCTTTGGATCTTAAGCAATTACTGTCGCCAGTAGAGCTGAAGAATTGCATTAGTACCGCTTCTTTACTAGCAGACATTCTTGATAAAAAAGAGTCGATGCTGATCGTTGCTGACTATGACTGCGATGGTGCGACGGCATGCGCTGTTGGTCTACGCGGGCTACGAATGCTTGGTGGTCCTGAGACGATGATTCAGTTTCTGGTACCAAATCGCTTCACCATGGGCTATGGCCTGACGCCTGAAGTGGTGGAATTAGCTGCCCAGCAAACTCCCAAACCCAAATACCTCATCACAGTCGACAATGGCATTGCTAGTGAGGCCGGCGTAGACCGAGCTCGCGAACTTGGCATGGAGGTGATCGTGACCGATCATCACTTACCAGGAGATCGACTGCCTAAAGCAACTGCAATCGTCAATCCCAATCAACCAGGTTGCACCTTTCCTAGCAAAGCATTGGCAGGTGTTGGAGTGATGTTCTATTTGCTCGTAGCCCTACGTGCAGAACTACGTCAGCGCGGAAAATTTACTGCAGAAACTCAACCCAAGATTGAGAACCTATTAGATCTCGTGGCTTTAGGCACCGTAGCCGATGTGGCGCAGCTCGACCGCAATAATCGCATCCTAGTTTCCAATGGCTTAAAGCGTATTCGTGCGGGAGCCTCACAAGCAGGTATACAAGCACTCTTTCAGGCAGCTGTGCGCGATCCTCGCAAGGCCAATACCTTTGACTTAGGTTTTGCGATCGGCCCTCGCCTAAACGCAGCAGGACGTCTGGCGGACATGACCTTAGGTATTCGTTTATTAATTTGCGATAAGCCCGAAGAAGCCATTGAGCTAGCGTATGAGCTCGATCGTATTAATCGCGAGCGACGTGTAATTGAAGGTGGTATGCAAGAAGCTGCTCTCGCCCATCTCGCCGAAGATCAATTAGCAGGCACCATGGCAGAGCGCTCGAGTATTTGCCTGTGGAATGCAGAGTGGCATCAAGGCGTTGTAGGTATCGTAGCCTCGCGCCTGAAAGAGCGCTTTAATCGCCCTGCGATTGTCTTTGCTCCAGCGGATGGCGCTAGCGGGGAAGAGTTGAGGGGCTCGGGAAGGTCTATTGCTGGCTTTCATCTGCGCGATGCCTTAGATATTGTTTCTAAGCGCGAGCCTGGTTTGATTCTCAAATTCGGCGGGCATGCAATGGCTGCTGGTCTATCTATTAGAAAAGCAGACTTTGAACAGTTCGATAGCCTCTTTCAGAAAGCTGCGAGCGAACTACTCAATGATGAGTTGCTGGAGCGAAAACACATTCATGATGGCACGCTCGATTTATCCGAATTCACCCCAGAAACGGGCGATCTCCTGGCCGAAGAGATCTGGGGACAAGGGTTCCCCCAGCCGATTTTTTATGGGGAATTTGAAATCGGGCAGCAAAGTCTCATGAAAGAAAAGCATCTGCGCTTACAGCTTCGTCCGATTGGGGAGGGCCAACTGGCTAGCAAGCCATTTACTGGGGTCTGGTTTAACCACACCCAAACCTTGCCAGCTAAGGCCAAGCTAGCCTACCGCCTCGTTACTGACCGCTTTCAAGGGCAAGCACGCGTACAGCTCATGATTGAAGCTCACGATGAGGGCTGAGCAGTAATAACCACCTTATAATCAGGGGATGGAAGCCGAACAACTCAACCTGATTTCAAACACCCTCTCCGATCTGCTCACCCGTGAGCAAGCACTTCGGGGGTATCTTTGACTTCGAAGTAAAGTCACGCCGCCTTACTGAAGTGAACTCGATTCTAGAGGATCCCACCATCTGGGACGATCAAAAAAAAGCGCAAGCCCTCGGTAAGGAAAAGAAATTACTCGATGGCGTAGTTGCCACCCTCACTGACTTAAATAGCAATATCACTGGCGCCCTCGAATTATTCGATATGGCTAAAGAAGAAAGTGATTATGAAACCATTAGTGCTATTGAGTTAGATGTTGATGGCTACAGCAAAATTATTCATGACCTAGAATTCCGTCGCATGTTCCATAATGAAATGGATCCGTGCAGCTGCTTTATTGATATTCAGGCTGGCGCCGGTGGAACAGAAGCTTGCGACTGGGCCAGCATGCTCTTTCGCCAATACTTAAAGTATTGCGAGCGCAAAGGTTACAAAACAGAAATCCTAGAAGAATCTGACGGTGATGTTGCCGGCATCAAGAGTGCCACTATCAAAGTAGATGGTGAGTATGCTTATGGGCATCTGCGCTCAGAAACTGGTGTGCATCGCTTAGTGCGTAAGTCACCCTTTGATTCCTCTAACGGACGCCATACCTCTTTTGCCAGTATCTACGTCTACCCTGAGATTGATGACTCGATTGAGATTGATGTCAATCCAGCAGATATTCGTACCGATACCTATCGTGCTTCTGGTGCAGGCGGTCAGCACATTAATAAAACTGACTCTGCCGTTCGCTTAACCCACCTTCCCACCGGAATTGTTGTGCAGTGTCAGAATGACCGAAGCCAGCACCGCAATAGAGCTGAAGCAATGACGATGCTCAAGTCACGACTGTATGAGCATGAGATGCAAAAGCGTCGCGTGGAGCAAGATAAGCTCGAAGCCACTAAAACAGATGTGGGCTGGGGTCATCAGATTCGCTCCTATGTACTTGACCAAAGTCGCATTAAAGATTTACGTACTAACGTTGAGATTTCTAATACTCAAAAAGTATTGGATGGAGATCTTGATGCCTTCATTGAAGCCAGCCTTAAGCAAGGCGTTTGATTCACCACACCCATTCCAGTTATTAACACTCCATATGAACGATCCAGTGAATTCCAATCCTAGCCAAGCCCCTGCAACCGAGCTGGTTGATGAAAATCACATCATTGCAGAGCGCCGCGAAAAATTAGCAAAACTTCGTGAAAGTGGCATAGCGTTCCCGAATGATTTTGTGCCTACTCATTTGGCTAGCAATTTACATACCCACTATGACAGCCTCACTAAAGAAGAATTGGCTGCCAAAAAGGTTCATGTGAAAGTTGCAGGTCGCATGGTGCTTAAGCGCGTCATGGGCAAAGCGAGTTTTGCCACAGTTCAAGACCGCAGTGGTCAGATTCAGTTCTACATTAATGATGAAATCAGTGGGGCTGATACCCACGGAGCATTTAAGCACTGGGATATGGGTGACTTTATCTCTGCTGAAGGCCATTTATTTAAGACCAATAAAGGTGAGCTTTCTGTTGAGTGCAGCAATCTGCGCTTACTAAGCAAATCTTTGCGCCCTCTGCCAGATAAGTTTCATGGCCTCTCCGATTTGGAGACTAAATATCGTCAACGCTATGTTGATTTGATCGTCAATCCAGAGAGCCGTAATGCCTTCAGAGCGCGTAGTAATACGATTGCCTCCTTACGTCGCCATATGCTCGATGCAGATTTTATGGAAGTTGAAACGCCGATGCTCCATCCCATTCCTGGTGGTGCAACGGCTAAGCCCTTCATTACGCACCACAATGCTTTAGATATGCAAATGTTTTTGCGGATTGCGCCAGAGCTTTATCTCAAGCGCTTAGTTGTCGGTGGTTTTGAGCGCGTGTTTGAGATAAACCGCAACTTCCGCAATGAAGGCGTAAGTCCACGGCACAATCCAGAATTCACGATGATGGAGTTCTATGCAGCCTATACAGATTACCGTTGGCTGATGGATTTCACGGAGAGCTTGATTCGTGCTGCTGCAGTAGATTCTCAAGGCACCGCTGTTCTGACACACCAAGGTCGTGAACTCGATCTGAGCAAGCCTTTCCAACGCTTAACGATTACCGAGGCAATCTTAAAATATTGTGGCCAGTCTAATAAGAGCTACGAAGCGTCTCAATTAGAAGATGCTGCATTCATTCGCGCCGAATTGAAAAAAGGTGGCGAGAACCCTGACGCCCCAGCCCTCAAGAATGCTGGTATCGGCGCGCTTCAATTAGCTCTCTTTGAATTGGTTGCTGAAGCGCATCTCTGGGAGCCAACCTACATTATTGATTATCCAATTGAAGTGAGCCCCCTCGCCCGTGAGTCCGATACTCGCCCTGGTGTTACCGAGCGCTTTGAGCTTTTCATCACTGGTCGTGAGATTGCCAATGGCTTCTCTGAG
>JBBAQC010000033.1:0-9735 GCA_040400535.1 Polynucleobacter sp.
TTTTTTGGCCTGCCCAGCACGATTCGAACGTGCGACCTACGCCTTAGAAGGGCGTTGCTCTATCCAGCTGAGCTATGGGCAGTTATGTGCTGGGTCTATCTAGAACAATCAGGGAAAGTGGTCGGAGTACAAGGATTCGAACCTTGGACCCCCTGCTCCCAAAGCAGGTGCGCTACCAGGCTGCGCTACACTCCGACGGAATCGATATTCTACACTGAGATGGCCTAGAGGGGCAAATCCTGTAGTATGACAAGCATGAGAGCCTTACTTTTAAGCAAAACACGCAAACATTTGAGGGAATGGATTGCCCTGAGTTTTTTGCTTGTTAGCTTAATTGGTAACCACTCAATTGGCTTTACACACGGGATAGCCCACTCCGGAATACACCAAGCAAGCACTGAGTTAAGTTGTGTAGACCAAACCCCTGCCCTCGGCCATAGCTCTGCTAATTGCCATCTATTAGATGCACTCACACTGGCTGGCTTTATTGCCTCCACAACCCAACTTTACATTGGCAGTAATTTCTTTCATGAAATGCCATTGGCTAGTAATAGCCCTTCACCAGCCCGAATTCATATTGGGTTCTATCAATCTAGGGCCCCACCTACTTTCATTCTGTAAATTGCAGCAGTAGCTAAGCTTTTTGGGTTTAGCTCCCTGATTTATTACGTCAACCTCTTTTGGGGTGGCGCTAGTGGAATGAAAGAAATTATATGTATCTAAGTAAGCAGCCATTGGCTAAGCGCAAGCTGATCTATCTTGTCATCGCTGGACTTATCAGCTCTAGCGCCTGGGCGCAATCACAGCCCTCTCTAGAAATTACTGCAACAGGTTCACAGGAAGCTACTCAAAGTATTTTGACCCCAACGAAGATTTTGCAAGGGGATGAGTTACTCAATAAATTAGGCACTACTTTGGGAGCCACACTCGCCAATGAGTTAGGCGTCTCTGCAACTGGCTATGGTGCCGGCTCATCACGACCTGTCATTCGGGGACTTGAAGGTTCTCGTGTGCAGATCTTGCAAAATGGTTTATCCGTTGGTGATGTTTCGAATATCTCGCAAGATCATGCGGTTGCTAACAATATGCAAAACACCCATCAGGTAGAAATCCTTCGTGGTGCTGCCGCTTTACTCTACGGCTCAGGCTCAAGTGGTGGTCTAGTTAATGTGGTGAACGATCGCATCCTGACTAACTTACCTGATAGACCAACCGGTGCTATCAATACCAGCTATGAAACAGTCAACAATGGCAGAGCTGGAGCTATAGAAGTTGATGGTGCTTTTGGCTCAGTTGCAGTACATGTGGATACCGCTATTAATAATGCCAATAATTACCGCATCCCCGGCAACTCAACCCAATCCCAAGGTGAACCGGCAGGCGGTTGGACTGTACCAGCAAGCGGCAATGGCGGAAATAATTACAGCGGTAAGCTACCTAACTCTTTTAGCAATCAAAATAATTTAGGTGCGGGCGTTTCTTATATTGGTCAGAATGGCTACACCGGGGTTTCAGTAGAGCGCCTGAATAACAACTACGGCATCCCAACACCCGAAGGTGGCTCGATTAATCAGTCACAAAACCGCTATGACCTACAACATCAAACTCGCGATCCATTTGCGGGCTTCTCCTCATTCAAATTTAGCGCAGCGAATTCGAATTACATCCATACTGAATTTAATAACGCTGGTGAGGCAGCCTCGCAATGGAAGAATATTGCCAATGAAGCCCGCTTTGAACTAGCACACAACCCCTTGGCCGGCTTGAAGGGTATCTTTGGTGCCCAAGTATCGGCAGCATCACTCAATGCTACTGAGGTAGGTTCTGGTAGCTATGCGATTGTGCCGCCGACTAAGACTAACTCCAATGCCTTGTTTTGGATTGAAGAAGGTCAATGGAATTCTCTTCAAGGCAATTTAGGACTGCGATATAACAACGTGGCACAAAAACCCGATCTAGGTACTGAGCTGGTTCCACAAGCGATGAATACAGGCCTTGATACACCAAGCATTAACTTGCAAAACCGTAGCTTCAATTTATTGTCTTACTCTGCGGGTGGTTTATGGAACTTCACGCAAGGCTATGGCACTGGAGTTGCTTACACAGTTTCACAACGGGCTCCAAGTGCACAAGAGCTCTACTCCTATGGTGCTCATGAATCTACTGCTACTTTTGATATCGGCAACCCTAACCTGAATAAAGAGACTTCGCATAACCTGGAGTTCAACATCCAGAAGACCAGCGGTTTGGTCAGGAGCAAGGCTAGTGTGTATGCCAATCGCTTTAATAATTACATCTACGGTTACTACACCGGTCAATCTGTTCCCAGTGTAGAAAACTTCTCTGTAGTGGTTGCGCAGCAAGCTGCAGCAACCATCAAAGGTATCGAGGGAGAAATTACCTATAACTGGCGGCAGCATGGTGTTGGGGGTCGTGTATTTGGTGATGCCTCACAGGGTACTTTTGATGCCGGTGGCAATTTACCCCTCCAACCTGCCCCACGTCTAGGCGCTGAAATTGCACATCAACGTAATGGCTGGCTCACCAATGCGACCTACATCTACAGCTATCAGCAAAACAAATTAGCTAACTGGGAACAAGGGCCCGCACCAAGCTATAACTTATTAAATGCGGGCATCTCTTACACAGAACGAGTACGGGATGTGAACTGGACTTTATATATGAACCTCAAAAATTTACTCAATGAGCAAATTCGATATGCGACTACTCCAATGGCTGTCAGACTTTATGCCCCACAACCTGGTAGAAGTTTGATGGTTGGTTTACGGGGAACCTTCTAAGCTTGTAACTAAGCTAAATAAGCCATCAATAAGGCACCAAGTCCTCCAGAACCTAAAATAACCAACACTGGGTTTATTTTGGTTCTGAGGATAAGGTACAGAGTGAGAAGCGCAAGTACTAAAGTAATACTACTGACGATCGATGCTTTGGCCACGGCATAAACGCCAGAACACATCAGCCCGATAGAGATCGGCTCAAGCGCATTTTGAACAGATCGTCGCCACGGATTTTCACCGAAATGATTCCAGAGTCTTCCCATGTAAAAGCACATTAAGCTTGAAGGGAGGAAAAAAGATAGCAAGACTACGCCAGCACCAATTAACCCAGCAATTTGATAGCCAATCACTAGGACCATCAGCATATTCGGGCCGGGTGCCAGTTGACCAATACTATAAATATGAACAAATTGGGTATGGTCGATACTAAATTGATGCAATAGTATGGTTTGCATTTCTGGTAGTACTGCAGTACCACCACCCACCGCCAAGATGGAAAGCAAGGCAAAGGTCAAAGCCAAGTGAATCAATAGACTCATTGCGACTTCACCGGTCGGTATAAATAGATTGAAATCGGCGCCATGATCAGAATCACATAAGGCAGCGAAAGCTTAAAGATGCTCATCAAAACAAATGTGCAGAGAATGATGGCGAGAGACTTCAGGTGACGCCAGTGGGTGTCGCCAATTTTGTAAGTAATAGCGGCCAGCAACCCTGTAGCTGCTGCTGCAATGCCCCCAAGAATCCAATTAATTGAGGGGTGATCTCCAGCATTGGCGTAGATGAGGCCAATCCCCAGCACAAAGAGTGAGCCCGGCAGGATCAAGCCCAAGGTTGCAATGACCGCACCCAGAACCCCACGAAGATGATCCCCAGCCAATACAGCCATGTTGACAGAATTTAAGCCCGGCATCGTCTGACTAATTGCTAAGTAGGCCATAAACTCATCCGCACTCAACCACTGACGCTTCTCGACTAAAAGGATGCGTTCGTAAGCGATGATGCCACCACCAAAGCTGATAGCGCCAATACTTAAAAACTGAATAAATAGATCTCGTAAATCGGTAGACTTCACTGGCTTATCTACCTGCACATGACCTTGAAGCTGTGAGCTCACTCAGGCTTTCCGTAAACCAGAGCTGTTTTAGTACTACCAATCTCCAGCCAGTCAGCTAGTTCAATTTGGAGTTTCTTAAAGAACTTATCAGCGCGCTTGTGGGCTTTTATTTCGCCTCGGTTAGTATCATTCACGCGATACGAGAAAGCCAACTCACCCACAATCGGGTCGCCTACGCTCTTCATCCAGATGGCAATCTCACAATGAGCCTGAACGCCATCCCCAAAGACGAGGTTTCCAATAGGCAAGCAAGCCTCAAGAATTTTATTGGTACGTCCACCCACAATCCGTATGGGGGCTTTTTTATCAATGGGCAAAGTCATTAAGCCAGGGAAGAATTTTGCGACACTAGCTAGAGACTTTTCAAATAAGCTATCGATGGGTACTGCGTCCAAAATCGCATTGTTAGAGTAAATCGCTCTGGCTGTTCCAATCGTATCGCCACGTAGAATTTCTTCTTTTAGGCGCAAGCGGGACTTGATCGATTTCTTGGGCGATGGATCAAATTGATGGGATTTAACTAAATCATCAGTGCGGCACTTTAAAGTGACTTCACACCAATCATCAACCCAAATATTTTGCCGTGATTCGCGGACGCGTAAGATAATATTATTGCGCCTAAAATCCTCTCCTGGCGTATCGTAGAAATAAATATTCCGTAAGCCAGTAGTAGCGTTATCGAGATGAAAAAACTCCACCTTATTCTTTTTACAGAAACTCAGAATTTGATCGCTTAGGGCAGTAATACGGCTACGTCGATCCAAGCCCTGCGGTTTAATCAGGAGCTTAAATTCTCTATTGGTAATGCTGTGCTTTGCTTTCAAGTGCTAACCCCTTATTTAGTAATAAGAGATTAACATCCTCTGGGCATTAACCTGGCAAATTAATAGATTTCGGGAACGTACATATCCTTCGGTACAGGGCCACGCAGATAATCAGGATTGTGTACTCGTGCAGGCAAGGTAATTTCTGGATGCTCAATCTCTTGGTAAGGAATCTGAGTTAACAAATGTGAAATGCAGTTCAAACGGGCTTTTTTCTTATCGTTCGCAGCCACAACCCACCATGGCGCCTCAGGAATATTAGTGCGCTCTAACATGGTCTCTTTGGCCTTGGTATAGGCTTCCCAATGGCGGCGCGCATCAAGATCCATGGGACTGAGTTTCCATTGCTTCAGTGGATCATGTATTCGCACCATAAAGCGACTGTATTGCTCGTCGTCTGAGATGGAGAACCAGTATTTAATTAAGATTATTCCAGAGCGAATAATCATGCGCTCAAACTCGGGAACTGTGCGCAAGAATTCTTCATACTCGGCATCGTTACAAAATCCCATGACCTTTTCCACACCGGCACGGTTGTACCAACTACGGTCAAACAATACGATCTCGCCACCAGCAGGCAAGTTGGATACATAGCGCTGAAAGTACCACTGGGATTTTTCACGTTCGCTCGGCGCAGTCAATGCAACGACCTTACACACACGAGGGTTCAACCGCTGGGTAATCCGCTTAATCGCCCCACCCTTACCAGCAGAATCACGACCTTCGAATAAAACAGCTACCTTAAGATTATTTTTTACAACCCAGTCTTGTAATTTGACGAGCTCGCCTTGTAATCGAAACAGTTCTTTGAAATACACATTTCTGGGGATGACTGAGCCACTTCCACCATCCGGAGAAAGGCGACCATCATCGAGCTCCATTTCGAGCTCTTCATCCATACTATCTAAGATATCTTCCCGAGCGCGCTTGTACCACGCATCGATTTCTTTATGTTTTGACGTCATGTCTCTTCCTGATACTGATAGTTCTTTGTACCTATAGGATATGACACTTTTATTACATAACTGAATTACAGCATTTATAACAGTGCTTTAGCGATAGACTCCTCGCAAAAACTGGCTAATTGCTTACGATCCATATCCGGCATTTCACTATGATAGGATGGGTCTAAGATGACAATTTGAGCCACCAAAAAACGGTTTTTGATGATTTTGGACATAGACTCTAATAAGCCCATATCCCCAATAAAAGCGGGGATATCACTTCTAGCACCAGTGACGCTTGACCGATAAATAATGGCGATGGGCAAGACTGCGACCTTGGCCACAATGGCAGATTCAAACAGGTTGGGCTTGAACGGCAGTACTGATTGCCCAGTCGTGGAAGTCCCCTCGGGGAAAATGCAGACGGACTCGAGCCTCAAAACCTCCGCTATTTGATTCACCACCTGCCTAGCATGACGCGGACTATCCCTACGAATAAAGACAGTCCCAAGCTGCTCTGCCATCCATCCAAATACGGGCCATCCTCGTACTTCAGACTTAGCAACAAATCGCACTGGTTTAAAGGTGTTGATGACGTGAATATCTAACCAGGAAATATGGTTTGATGCGATGAGATAGGGTCCGTGAACGACTTGATCAGGACCAAGCACCTGCAAGCGAATATGAAATATATTGAGAAGATACTGTGACCATTGCTGAATATGGCGTTTCTTTTGGCCGGGATTCAGAAAGGGAAATAAAAAGGAGAGCTTGCAGACCCCCACAATTACATGCAAAACAATTCGCATCCAAACCCAGCAGCATTGATAGCTACTCGGGCTTAAATGGGGTTCTGATTGGAAAATCTGCATATCTGCCCGTAATATAAAGCAAGTCATCAAACTGCCATAAAAGTGTCATGAGGTCTTCACAATCCCTTGGCTTAATGACTACTCATGATGCACTACAGAGCTATTTGGATTTCAGATGTACATCTGGGAACTTCAGGTTGTCAGGCAAACTACCTTCTCGATTTCTTGAAGCACAATGAAGCTGATCAACTGTATTTAGTTGGTGACATTATCGATGGCTGGCGTCTTAAACAGTCCATCTACTGGCCACAATCACACAATGATGTTGTACAAAAACTATTGCGCAAGGCTCGCAAAGGTACTGAAGTTATTTATATCCCCGGCAATCACGATGAAGCAGCCCGTCAGTACTTTGGCATGTCTTTTGGGGATATTAAAGTTGAAGAGGAAGTGATTCACACTCTATTAGATGGTCGTAAGTTATGGGTAACCCATGGAGACTTGTTTGATGGGGTCATGCAATACGCTAAATGGCTGGCCTATGTTGGTGACTCGATGTACTCCTTTATTTTGTATATCAACCGCTACTACAATATGCTGCGGGTCAAGATGGGAATGCAGTACTGGTCACTCTCCCAGTACTTAAAACACCAAGTAAAAAATGCGGTTAGCTATATTGCAGACTTCGAGCACATTATGGCCAGAGAAGCCCGCCTAAGGGATTGCGATGGCGTGGTGTGCGGTCATATTCACAAAGCGGAAATCCGTGAAATCGATGGCCTACTCTACTGCAACGATGGTGATTGGGTTGAAAGCCTGTCAGCCCTAGTCGAAACCACCACCGGCGAACTCAAAATTATTTACTGGACACATATTAAAGGTGATCCAGTAGAACTACCAGAAATTATCCTTCAACCCGCTACTCAAGTTCTTATTAAAGAGGCTGTTATATGAAAATTATGATCATTACGGATGCATGGGATCCTCAAGTCAATGGTGTGGTGAGAACTCTCAAGCAAACCAGAGCTGAATTGATCGGCATGGGTCATGAAGTGGAGATGATTACGCCTACTGGTTTTAAATCTATTCCCTGTCCTACCTACCCTGACATTGCCTTGTCTTTGTTTCCAGGGAAAGAGGTAGCTCGCAGAATTAAAGAATTTGCACCAGATGCAATGCATATTGCCACTGAAGGCCCGCTCGGTTTGTCAGCGCGCTCTTATGCCGTTAAAAATAAACTGCCTTTTTCTACCGCCTATCACACGCGCTTCCCAGAGTATGTCAAAGCCCGTACTGGCATTCCACTATCCATCACTTATGCGTTTATACGTTGGTTCCATGGGCCTTCAATGGCAGTAATGGCTCCCACGATTGTGGTGAAAGATGACCTTGAGAAATTCGGTCTCAAGAATGTTGTTTTGTGGTCACGAGGTGTGGATTTAGATATCTTCAAAATGCAAGACTCTAAAGCCCTTAATAGTGCCCACCCAATTTTTCTCTATGTTGGTCGCGTTGCAGTTGAGAAAAATATCAATGCTTTTCTAGAGATCGATTTACCTGGCTCTAAATGGGTGGTGGGTGATGGCCCGGCAATGGCCGGCATTAAAGAAAAATATCCCAACATTAACTATCTGGGCGTTTTGCAACAGCACGAATTAGCTAAGGTATATGCCGCCGCTGATGTGTTTGTTTTCCCGAGCAAAACCGATACCTTTGGCTTGGTCATACTAGAGGCAATGGCTTGTGGTACGCCAGTAGCCGCTTACCCGGTGACTGGCCCAATTGATGTTTTAGGGAACTCTGCCGCTGGTGCAATGCATGAAGATCTTCGCATTGCTTGCATGCAGGCTCTCAAAATTCCTCGTGAAACTGCTCGTGCTCATGCTGAAAAGTTTTCTTGGAGAGCAGCTTCTGAGCAGTTTGCTAATCATTTGCAGCCGGTACCGTCTACTGCCGTTCATATCACCGCCCTCGCTTAAGAACGTATTTTGTCTACCCCTTACAACATCAAGCAAAACCCACATAAGGGTAACCGCGGCCTAACACGCGCGTGGCATGCAGCTAAGAATTCTTGGTGTGGCATTGTCTATGCGTTTCAAGAGGAGAGCGCCTTTCGTCAGGAGCTTGCTTTACTTGCTGTTTTAACCCCAGTTGCACTATTTTTATCTGTTAGCCCACTTGAAAAATGGGCTCTGATTGCCTCGCTCATCATGGTCTTAGTCGTTGAATTACTTAACTCCAGCGTAGAGGCAGCAATCGATCGGATTTCTTTTGATCACCATGATTTATCCAAAAGAGCCAAAGACTTTGGCTCAGCCGCAGTCATGCTGGCGCTTCTGATAGCCACACTCCTGTGGGTAACGATTTGTTTTCCCCTTGTCATTACTATTTAAGGAACACTATGTCTGATATTCCAAATCCATTAGGCGCATTTGATATTTTCAATTCTCGCTTTGAAAAGAAAAATAGCCTGCCTAAAAAAAGCAAGACTGAGGCGTTTAAAAAACTATTTTCAAAGAAGCTAGCAAAAAAACTTTTTGGTAAAAAGTTTGCTACAAAAGCCCGTGCTGAACTTGTTTTACAAGAGCCAGTGATTGCTGATAAAAGGATTGAGAAGCCGAAGCGCCCAGCATTACAGATCACTTGGGCTAGTAATGCTAGTGAGATTAAAGAAGCGCAGCGCTTACGCTACAAGGTATTTGCCGAAGAAATGGGCGCTAATCTGCCGAAGAATTCTGAAAATCTAGACATAGATGAATTTGATGCCTATTGTGATCATTTACTGATACGTGATCAAGAGTCATTAAAGGTGGTCGGCACCTATCGCGTACTCCCTCCGCACAAAGCGCTAGAAATTGGACGCTTGTACTCTGATTCAGAGTTTGATCTATCACGCTTAGATCACCTGCGCCCTAAGTTGGTTGAATTGGGCAGATCTTGCGTTCACGTAGACTATCGCTCTGGCGCTGTCATCATGGCTTTATGGAGTGGCTTAGCCCAATATATGCAAAAGCACGATTATGAAATCATGCTCGGTTGCGCAAGCATTCCAATGGCTGATGGCGGACACTTTGCTGCTAGTCTGTATAACTCGCTGAGTAATGATCAAATGGCTCCGGTAGAGAGTCACGCCTTTCCCCGCTTACCATTGCCGCTTGAGCGCCTGAATGGTGGCTTAGATGTAGAGCCGCCGCCATTGATCAAGGGCTACTTGAAGTTGGGCGCCAAGATTTGCAGTGC
>JBBAQC010000034.1:0-9435 GCA_040400535.1 Polynucleobacter sp.
ATAAGATGATTATGGCTGGCTCAGGCTTTCCAGCGCTATTTATGGGTATGCTTGGCGGTGTTTTGGATGATGTTGAAGCGCTAGAGGCTTTAGAACAAACCGTGGACAGGATGCACGAAGTTCACAAGCGTTTTGGTGTTGCTGAGAATTTATCCTAGCTTGTCAAATTTTGTTATCCAATAGTCTTTTGATTTCGGTTTTTGCAGATTTGCCGAGCCTCTAGTTACTTTTGAGATGCTCACATTAAGAGATTTTGCACACTCCCTTTGCGAGGCTTCGGTGCAGGCTAGCATTTGATAAATACGAATTCTGTCGACAAGATCATTGATTTCGCCGGTCGTTAATATTTGATCGAGAAAAAATCGCATTTCATCTTGATTTTGAATTTTGCAAAGCATGTTTATTAAGGTTTGGCTAGCCTTAGATTTATTCATTAATATGCTCCGTTATTTTATGTAATATGCAATTGTTTGAATTTTAATCTTTTGGCATATTTGTTAAATAGGAATGGCTTTAAATCAAGGGTTAAACGCACCACCAGCCTCAAGTGACCTAAGTGCATCTCCTGTAATACCCAATTCCTGAAGTACCTCATTGGTATGTTCGCCTAGCAAAGGAGGGTGCCGCGTCACCTGTTGGGGCGTACCACTCATTTTGACTGCAAAGCCAATATTGGGAACCTTGCCCTCAATCGGGTGATCAATCTCCATGCGCATCTGGCGATGCTGCCCATGTTCACTTTCAAATGCTTGGGGATAGGTATTGATCGGCCCCGCAGGAACGCCTGCTGCCAACAGAAGATCGACCCATTCCTCACTTGTTTTGGTGATAAAAGTTTTCTCTAACTCAGCAGCCAGTATCAAGCGGTTGGCTAGACGTAGAGGATTGGTTCTAAAGAGCGGGTCTTCAAATAATTCTGGGCGATCAATTTTGTCACAGAGGAGTTTCCAGAGTTTTTGATTGGTTGCGCCCATCACAAAATAACCATCGGCGGCTTTCATGGCCTGATAGGGCGCGCTCATATGATTTGCAGTGCCTAACTTATAGGGCTCAACACCGGTGCCCCAGTATTGCGCTGTATCCCAAATAGAAAAGGCTAAAGCAGAATCAAATAGGGAGGCATCGATAAATTGCCCTTCACCAGATTTGGTCTTGCCGATATAGGCTGACAAAATGCCATAGACTGCAAATAGGGCGCACCCAATATCGGCCACTGGCACGCCTGCCTTCACTGGAGGCCCATCTGGATAACCTGTGACGCTCATGACACCAGACATCGCTTGTGCCATCAGATCAAAGCCAGGGCGATCTGCCCAAGGCCCGGTTTGGCCAAATCCTGAGATGCTGGCATAGACCAGTCCTGGGTTGAGATCTTTCAGGGACGGGTAATCGATCCCCAGTTTTTTCATGACACCGGGGCGATAGTTCTCGACCAAGATGTCAGCAGTCTTCACCAATTCGAAGAAGACTTTTTTGCCGGCTTCTGTTTTGAGGTTCAGGGTCACGCTACGCTTATTACGATTCATATTCAGAAAGCCCATGCTGTCTGAGCCCTTCATCTTGAATCCCATGGCTCCCCGGGTTTGATCTCCAGTACCAGGAGGCTCGATTTTGATGACATCGGCACCTAGGTCGGCTAAGAGCATGCAGCAGTAGGGGCCTGCCATCACTTGACTCACGTCAAGAACTCGAACGCCAGCCAGGGGCAAAGGCTTGCCGTTAGGTGTTTTCATCATTGTCTCAATTGTTTTTATATGTTTATATAGCAAGGCTTATCAATAGCCATCAATATAAAACAAAAATTGGAGACCGTATGATCAATCAAACTTCTGGGCGAATAGTGCGTCAATTGACTTTTTGGGCATTGGGTATTTGTAGCGCCTTGCCATTAGCTGCAACTGCGCAGCAGCCATTTCCTACTAAACCCATCCGTTTGATCGTAGGCTTTGCTCCTGGTGGCGGCACGGATATTGTGGCTCGTGCGATTGCTCCTAAGATGAGTGAAATCTTAGGTCAAAGCATCATTATTGAAAATAAATCTGGCGCGGCCGGAACTATTGGTGCGGATTTGGTTGCTAAGGCGAACCCTGATGGCTATACCTTGCTGATGGGGCACTCCAACTCAAATGCGATTTCTCCATTTGTACTGAAAAATGTGCCTTACAACCCAGCAACTGATTTCACACCCATTACCTACTTGGGTTACGTGCCCAATGTGTTGGTGGTGAAGTCTTCTCTGCCAGTGAACACAGTAGCGCAGTTGATTTCTCTAGCAAAGCAAAACCCAGGTCAGATGACCTATGGCTCATCTGGCATTGGCAGCACACAGCATTTAGCTGGCGCTTTATTTTCAAACATTGCTGGCGTGCAAATGAATCACGTTCCCTACAAAGGTAGTGGCCAAGCGATTATTGACTTGCTCGGGGGTCAAATCACTATGAACTTCGATACTCTGCCTCCCAATTTGCAACAAATTAATCAGGGTAATCTGAAAGCATTAGCAATCTCCACGCCTAAACGCTTAGTAATATTGCCTAATGTCCCGACCTTTAATGAGGTAGGCATCGTCGGGTTCGATGTTACCAATTGGTATTCTGTGATGGGTCCAAAGGGAATGGATCCTGCAGTCGTCAATCGGATTGATCAAGCGGTCAAGGCAGCGAGTAACGATCCGGCTATTAAGAAATCGCTTGACGCTCAAGGCTTACAAGCCGAGGGTCCAGCAACTCCAGCAGCTTTCAGTTTATTCTTGGCGGGCGAGTTAGCAAAGTATCAGCGCTTGGTAAAGACCTTAAACATCAAGGCTGAATAATTTGCTTATCTTTTGATTACATGACAACAGCCACAGTCTCCACTACTGATCGTGTTGCGCAAGTTCGTTTAGAGCTGCGCAATCACATCGCCTACATTACCTTTGATCAGGTTGCTGCTCGCAATGCGATGACGGTGGAAATGTATCAAAGTCTGAAATCGATTTGCGAGGATTTGGCTCAGAATGCTTCAGCGAGAGTTGCTATTCTGAGAGGCGCCGGTGGTAAGTCTTTTGTCGCGGGTAGCGATATCGCCCAGTTCTCTGGATTTAGTTCTGGTGAAGATGGTATTCGTTATGAAGAGGACATTGATGCTTACCTCGCACCTTTAGCCATGTTGCCTATTCCATCGATTGCAGTGATTGATGGCATGGCGGTTGGTGGCGGCCTTGCAATTGCCAGTTGTTGCGATTTCAGAATCGCTACGCCGGATGCGCGTTTTGGTGTCCCCATTGCTAAAACATTGGGTAATTGCTTATCTGCCGGGAATGTTGCTTGGCTCGTTGCGCACCTGGGCATCAATATCGTCAAGCGTATGCTCTTATTGGCGGAGCTAGTTACTGCGCCTGAGCTACTCAAGCAGGGCTACCTCTTGGCCACCTATCCTGCTGAGGCGCTCGAGGATGAGGCAAACCAGTTAGCTGAGCGCTTAATGAGCTTGGCGCCGATCACGCAAAAATCTAGCAAGCAAACTCTTGCCAGAATCATTAAAAATAATTTACCCGATTGCAATGACCTCATTCGAGAGTGCTATGGCAGTGATGACTTCAAAAATGGAGTCACTTCATTTTTAGACGGCAAGCCAGCCAGCTGGACTGGAAAGTAAATCCAGCTCCTAAGACTGAGAAGAAGTTTATAAAAAAATCTCTTGCAGATTATTAAGATAGCGCAGACCTTGTTCTGTAGCCTTCAGTTTGCTGGGATTTAAATCTAACAAACCTTTTTTACTCGCCTCATCTAAGCCTTTAGAGACAGTGCTGAGCGGTAATCCCGTACGCTCGCTGAAGGTGACAGTATCTACACCCTCTGTTAGGCGCAAGGTATTGAGCATGAATTCAAAAGGGAGATCTTTAGCAGGGATCTCTCTCGCTTCGATTAATGCATTGCCCTTGGTCTCCATCGCCTGCATATACGTTTCTGGATGACGCTCTCGTACTTGACGAGTAATTTTGTCTGGGAAAGAGATCTTTCCGTGCGCACCTGCACCAATGCCGATGTAATCACCAAAGCGCCAGTAATTGAGGTTGTGTTTGCACTCCTGATCTTTTTTGGCGTAAGCAGATACTTCATAGCGTCGATAGCCAGCTGCCTCTAGAAGGTTCAAGTTCTGCTCAAAGATTGCATCAATCTCATCTTCGCTAGGAAGCTTTGGAGGAAAGCTCGCGAAATAAGTATTGGGTTCCAGCGTCAAGTTGTAGAAAGACAGGTGTGGTGTCTTAAACGAGAGGGCAGTTTCAATATCGGATCTTGCGGCTTCTAGAGTTTGATTTGGTAAGCCGAACATGAGATCTAAATTGACTGATTTAAAGTGTTGCAGGGCAATCACAATCGCGCGCTTGGCTTCTTCACCATTATGTATGCGCCCTAAGGCTTTGAGCTGCGTATCTTGAAAACTCTGAATGCCTAAAGAGACTCGGTTAATCCCCGCCTTAGCAAAGCCAGCAAACTTTTCAGCCTCGACAGATCCCGGATTGGCTTCCATAGTGATTTCGCAATCAGGCTCTAGGTTCACCCGTGCCCGAATAGCTGACAGGAGTTCATTCATACCATTGGCCGAGAGAAGGCTAGGGGTGCC
The DNA here is from genome assembly GCA_040400535.1 of Polynucleobacter sp. Classification (GTDB taxonomy): domain Bacteria; phylum Pseudomonadota; class Gammaproteobacteria; order Burkholderiales; family Burkholderiaceae; genus Polynucleobacter. The sequence continues at coordinate 4,606 of JBBAQC010000034.1, forward strand.
ACCACCAATAAAAATACTGTGTACTTGACGACCCCAGATGCGAGGAAGCTCTGTCTCTAGATCAGCAATCAGCGCTTTGATATAGCGTGCTTCATCAAAACCGGGAGATTTACCTGAATCACTGCCAACATCTTTAATTTGATGTGAGTTGAAATCGCAGTAAGGACATTTCTTTTCACACCAGGGAAAGTGAATGTATAAAGACAGCGGTGGCAGGGCGGTGAGTTTTGGCTGTGACACCAAAACAGGATTAAGCGTATTGAGCACGAATTTGGAGTTGATTAATTAGTTCACGCAAGGCTTGGCCTCGATGACTAATCTGGTTTTTCTCAGAAGCTTCTAATTGGGCGACAGTCTTGCCGAGCTCTGGTATAAAAAAGTGGGGGTCATAACCAAAGCCACGATCCCCTTGAGCATCAGCAACGATTTGCCCATACCAGCGGGCTTGCACAATCAGTGGCTCTGGGTCGTTAGCGTTATTGACCATTACTAGAGCGCAGACATAATGTGCTCCACGATCAGTTTTATCCTGTAATGCTTTAACCAGCTTTTGATTATTAGCCGCATTATCGCCATCAAGGCCTGCGTAACGGGCTGAGAACACTCCAGGCGCGCCATCTAACGCATGGGCACAAATTCCGGAGTCATCTGCAAGTGCAGGTAAGCCGCAAGCTGCGCTGGCATGACGCGCCTTAGCAAGGGCATTTTCAATAAAGGTATGGTGCGGTTCTTCTGCAGCCGGAATATCCAGATCACCCTGAGGGATGACCTGAAAATCAAAGGGCGCTAGGAGCTCCTGAAATTCGCGGACCTTGTCAGCATTGTTAGAGGCGAGAACGAGCTTTTGCACCATCTACCTTTGATCTCTTATTTAAACGCTTCTGTTTGTAATTGAGTTAAATCACGGATGCCCTCTTGCGCAAGATCTATCAAAGCATTTAACTCGGCGCGAGAAAAAGCGGGGCCTTCAGCAGTGCCTTGTACCTCAATCATGCCGCCTTTACCTGTCATGACAACATTCATATCGGTATCGCAAGAAGAATCTTCTGGGTAATCTAAATCCAGTACAGGAACACCGTGATAGATGCCAACAGAAATTGCAGCAACGCTATCGATGATCGGGTCAGACTTGAGCACACCACTTTCAAGCAGGGTATTGATCGCATCACGTGCCGCAACATAAGCTCCGGTAATTGATGCAGTTCGGGTTCCACCATCAGCTTGCAAAACATCGCAATCCAAATGGATGGTTCTTTCACCCAATACTTTCAGATCAAAGACGCTGCGCATCGCCCGTCCGATTAAGCGCTGAATCTCTTGCGTGCGACCAGACTGTTTGCCGCGAGCTGCTTCACGATCGCTGCGGGTGTGGGTGGAGCGGGGTAGCATGCCGTACTCGGCGGTAACCCAACCCTCACCAGAGCCTTTTTTGTGGGGAGGCACTTTTTCTAACACGCTGGCCGTGCAGAGCACTTTGGTATCCCCAAAGGCAATTAGGACTGAGCCTTCTGCGTGCTTGGTAAAGGCACGACTAATACTCACAGGGCGCAATTGGGAAGGGGCGCGGCCACTAGGGCGGGTGATGTTGGGCTGAGTCATGGGGTGTGGTCCTAAAGATCTACAATACCCACATGATATCGAGCATGACTGGTTATGGCAGCGCTTCTCGCCAAGTCTCCCTAGGAGCTGGCGTGGTAGCTGATCTGCAAGTGGAATGTCGGGCTGTCAATAGCCGCTTTCTGGATTTGGGCTTTCGTCTTCCGGACGAGTGTCGCGGGGCTGAACCTGCCTTACGAGAACTGGCTACCCAAAGCCTCTCTCGGGGCAAGGTGGAGTTTCGGGCTGCCTGGCGCGTTAATTCGGGTGCCGCTGGAGCGGCTAAAGCCAACCCCCATGCCTTGGGCGCTTTAAATAAAGATCGCTTAGATGCGCTTTACACCCTGCAAGAACATGCTCAAATTGCCTTTCCGAATGCAGAAGCTTTACGTATTGCTGATATTTTGCGTTGGCCTGGGATTGTTTCTGAGCCGAGGGGCGAGGAAGAGGGCTGGATTGCCGCTACCGTTGAAGCTGGTCGCGCTGCCCTAGCTGCCCTAATGGATAGTCGTCATGCCGAAGGTAAAGCCTTGGTAACGGTCTTAAGCAATATCACCAGCAAGATGCGGGAGATTGTGAAAGTGATTGAGCCAAAGGTGCCGGTTTACGTGACCCAGTACCAAGAAAAGCTCACCGAGCGCCTGGCTGAGGCCCTAGCTGCTCAAGAGCAAGGGAAGGGCAGTAGCGGGTCCGGTACTGAGTTGATGGAGCGTATTCGTCAAGAGGTTGTGCTCTATGCCGTGCGTATCGACGTAGCAGAAGAATTTGCCCGACTCAAGACCCATCTTCAGGTAGTAGATACCGCCCTGGCAGGTAAGGGTCCTGTAGGTAAGCGTTTGGACTTCTTAATGCAGGAGCTCAATCGCGAAGCCAATACCTTAAGCTCCAAATCGGTTTCCGAGGAATGTACCCAAGCGGCTCTAGAGCTCAAGCTCCTGATTGAGCAAATGCGTGAACAAGTGCAAAATTTAGAGTAATTGATATTTAGACAGTCACTATGGCCAGCCCGAAACCTAAACCCAATCTTTCTCCTGCCTATCAAGGCAGTATGTTGATGATCGTTGCTCCATCAGGCGCTGGAAAATCCTCTTTGGTCAATGCCTTATTGCAAGAGGATGCAGCACTCAAACTTTCTCTTTCCACGACAACGCGCGCGCCTAGGCCAGGTGAGGTTGATGGCAAGGACTATCGTTTTATTACTACAAAAGAATTTATAGCGGAGCGTGAGCAAGGCCATTTTTTAGAGCACGCCGAGGTGCATGGTAATTTCTATGGCACCTCCAAAGACTGGATCGAGACCCAGATGAAAACCGGGCGCGATGTCATGCTAGAAATCGACTGGCAGGGTGCACAGCAGATTCGTCAAATCATTCCAGAGGTGCAGTGGATCTTTATCTTTCCACCTTCATTTGAGGCTCTTGAGGATCGCTTGCGCAAGCGAGGGCAGGATGATGAGGCCACTATTCAGAGAAGGTTGGCTGCAGCCCATTTAGAACTTCAGCATGCCCATGAGGCAGATTTTATAGTGATCAACGATGATTTTGAGCAGGCATTGATCGATTTACGGAACGTACTTGCCGCTAGCCGCTTACGCTCAGGGCCGGTTATGGCTCGCAACCCCGCACTTTTGAGGCGCCTGGGAGTCTAATCAGTTATCCTATAGGTACTAAAGCTAAATATAAGTGAGTTGAGCATGGCACGTATTACTGTAGAAGATTGTCTAAAAACTATCCCCAATCGTTTTGAGCTAGTACTGGCAGCGACTTATCGCGCTCGTCAATTGGCTCAAGGTCACTCCCCACGTGTTGATTCCAGAGATAAAGTAACGGTAGTTGCGTTGCGTGAAGTTGCTGCTGGTGTAACAGACCGTGACATGTTGACCAAAGTACCTTTGTAATTTAGGGGTTCCGTTGTGGAGCTCCCCTTAGGCGACCCAAACACAGCGGAACTTAAAGGCATGGTCTCGCCTAAAGAGATCGCTAATAAACAAAACCCCTCCATCATTGCATCCTTGTTGGCTCAGTCGAGTCGACATTTATTTGGCCCTACCTCAGCGCCAACACTCCCCTTAAAGTATCAAGTTGTTTCTATTGAGGGACTCATTTCTAAATTGGGTTACCTTAAGCCTGAAGAGGTTGCCCTCATTAAGCAGGCTTTTCATTTTTCAGATGCTGCGCACTTAGGTCAGTACCGCCATAGTGGCGAGCCTTACATTACTCATCCTGTAGCGGTTGCCGAACTGTGTGCCACTTGGCATCTAGATGCTCCTTCGATCATGGCAGCTCTATTACATGATGTGATTGAAGATACCGGATGTACTCAAGCTGACCTAGTTGGCAAGTTTGGTAGCAAGGTCGCCGAGCTGGTAGAGGGGCTTACTAAGCTTGATAAGCTCGAGTTTCAAAGTCATGCCGAGGCGCAAGCCGAAAGCTTTCGCAAGATGTTTATGGCAATGGCGCGCGATGTCCGGGTGATTTTGGTGAAGCTCGCTGATCGTACTCATAATATGCGCACGCTCGATGCGGTTCCTATGGAAAAGCGTCGCAGAGTAGCTGCTGAGACCATTGAGATTTATGCCCCAATCGCCCATCGTCTTGGTCTAAATATTATTTACCGCGACTTACAGGATCTCAGCTTCCGCTACTCGATGCCGATGCGCTTTAGGGTGATCGAGGGCGCTGTGAAGCGGGCGCGTGGCAATCGTAAGGAGATGGTAGAAAAGATTCTGCAAAACATGCGTACGGCTTTTGCCAAATCGAATCTTGAAGTTGATTTACAGGGTCGAGAAAAAACACTCTTTAGCATCTATAACAAAATGCGTAGCAAGCACTTGAGTTTTTCTCAGGTGCTCGATGTGTATGCTTTTAGAGTGACGGTACATTCGATTGATGAGTGCTATCGCGCTTTGGGCATCTTACATTCCTTGTTTAAGCCCATGCCTGGAAAGTTTAAGGACTACATTGCAATTCCGAAACTCAATGGCTATCAGTCCTTGCATACGACGCTTTTAGGACCTTCTGGTGTACCAGTAGAGTTTCAGATTCGTACAAGCGATATGCATGCGGTTGCTGAAGCCGGCGTTGCAGCTCACTGGGCCTATAAAGATGGTGGTCCTGATATGAGTGAGGTGCAAAACCGCGCTCATCAATGGCTCCAGTCCTTGATTGATATTCAGGATAGCAGTGGGGATTCGCAAGAATTTTTAGAGCACGTCAAAATTGATTTATTTCCAGA
>JBBAQC010000035.1:0-7409 GCA_040400535.1 Polynucleobacter sp.
ATTTTGCAATGGCTTTTTGAACTACAAAAATGGCAGATTATTCAAATGCTATTTGCGGTCGCTTTATTTCTGTGGCCACTGAGTATTTATTTACATCGTGTCAGCCCGCTACTTCGTCAAACGCTGCCAGACCGTTTTAGTAAAACCCGTTTAGTAGAATTACCAAAGAACCTAGTCACACTGAAGTAAACAGAACTAAAAAAGTAACACGCCAAAACGTATTAGATTTCTCGTAAACATTCCATGGCTGTAGCTGATTGAATTTTTCTCTGAAAGCGAATGCCTGCTAAGAGACAGGCAGTGATTCCAAAGACAATGCCCATCGCTAAGGACTGCGCAAAAGCATTGAACTCAACCTCCAGCACAAAACGTCCTAGCGCCCATGCCGCTACCCCAGCTGCTATTCCAGCCAAAGCACCTGCAAGTGCTCCGATGAGTAAAAGCTCCGCCAAGGCAATCTTGCCCAGTAAATATCGTGATGCGCCTACTGCCTTCAGTAATGCCGCACTCCGAAAGCGTTCGTCTTGAGTTGCCGCAATGGCAGCCACCAGCACCAAAATCGCTGCCGCAATCGTAAAGGTCAGCAATAAACCCAATACGGAAGAAAGGCGATCTAGCACCTCTTGTATTTGCTGCAAAGAGGAGCCGACATCCACAATAGTTAAGTTGGGATAAGACTGTGCAAGCTGGTAATCGAGACCGTCAATAACAGCGCCTTGGTAATACGAAGTAATCCAAGATTGCGGCATATTTGCTAGCATCGCAGGGGGCATGATGACGAAAAAATTCACTCTCATCGAGCTCCAATCGAGTTTGCGCAAAGAAGAAATTGGTGCCGTAATTTTTTCTCCGGCAATCTCAAAAGTCATTTGATCGCCGACCTTGAGCTTTAAGGTCTTAGCAATTCCCACCTCTAATGAAACCTGTGGCGCACTTCCCTCAATCCATTTGCCTGCAGTAATGCGATTACCTTCTGGCAACTGATCGGTATAAGAGAGATTAAATTCTCGGTCAACCAGGCGACGCGCATTTTCATCTGCATACTGATTGGGTCCGATCGAACTTCCATTCACTTCGATTAAGCGCGCACGAATCATCGGGCTAAAGCTAGGCTGAGCTACTCCTGCACTCATCAGAGATCGCGTAATGCTCGGCTTTTGATCTTCCTGAACATTAATCATAAAACGATTTGGCGCATCGGCTGGAACATTCCCCTGCCATGTCGCTAATAAATCCTGCCGGAGTAACAGAATCAGCAATAAGGCCATTAAGGCAATACCCAGAGCCGTAATTTGCATGACTGCAAATCCAGAGCGACGTGCTTGCACTGTTAGTGCAAAACGTAAAGCGAAGCTATTAGCACTCCATCGAGAAAAAAGAAAATTGCATAAGCGCAGCATGAGCCAAGCGACTACAGCAAAAATAAGTACGGCCGAGCCAAAACTTAGGGCAACCCAAGAAGCTAACTTCCAATCTCTGGCTGCCAGGACTATAAGGCCTAAACAGGTCATCAATCCTAGTAGTGCCACCCAAATCACTTTAATGCTGACTGATCCCAACTCTTTTCGAATCAGCCTTACCGGAGAAATAGTCACCAGGCTGAACATCGGCGGACCGGCAAAGCCAATCAATAGAAAGGAAGAAAATAAAATACTCCAAGCTAGCGGCCAAACGGATATCGAGGGGAGGTTTGCTAGCACTAAGTTACCCAAGATACGGGTCAGAATTTCTTGGACACCAAAAGCGATCACTGCACCGATCATGGCAGCAGATAGACACAAAGCAATCAACACTTTAATTTGATTAACGAGGATCCTGTTTTGACTTGCACCAAGACATTTCATTACAGCACACACATCTGCTTGCTTGAGAACATAACGTCGCGCAGACAACGCAATTGCAACGGCAGACACCATTGCAGTTAATAGAGCCACTAGAGATAAAAATCGCTCAGCTCGATCCAGAGTTTTTCGCATTACTGGCTGGGCATTTTCTAGTGTCTCGATCCGCAAACCTCGAAGACCTTCAGACTCAATTCGTTTTGTGGCCCACTCTTCATAATCAGCAATCGCTGAATCCTCTCCTGCCAACAATAAGCGATAAGTTACTCGACTACCCAAGCCAATCAGGCCCGTCGCTGGCAGGTCTTCAAGCGACATCATTACGCGCGGCGCAAAGTTCATAAACCCAGCACCACGATCTAACTCACGCTCTAAAATACCGCTGATGAGAAATGACTTGTCACCCAATAGCATCTGATTTCCCACTTGGGCAGAGAGTGCATTGAGCATGGCAGGATCGACCCAGACCGACCCAGCTGCCGGCGTCAGATTGGCTTGCGTAGGCGAAACCTGCAGGGTGCCACGCAAAGGATAAGTGCTACTCACCACCTTTAAGGAGGCGAGCTTACTTTGCGATCCGACTGTAGCCATACTGGGAAAGACAATCGTTTGGGCTGAGCTGAGCTGTCGCTCTTGCGCCTCTTGAATAAAGCGTGCTGGTAATGGTTGATCTGCTACCAACAGTAAATCTGCGGCCAGCAGTTGGCGAGCATCGATCTCAAAAGCTCGCTGCATACGATCCGCTAAAAAACTGACACTGGAAAGAGCAGTTACCGATAGCGTAAGGGCAACTAGTAGAGCGAGCAACTCACTAGATCGTAGCTCACGCCGAATACTCTGAAACCAGCTCACTAGCATCGCAATTAAACCGCCTGAATTTGACCACCATCAACCCGGATGACTGACCCGGTGATATAGGAGGCACTCTGGCTAGCTAAGAATGCAGCGGTATCACCGTATTCCTCAACGTCGCCATAGCGACCCATCGGTATCTGGTTTTGACTTGCTTTGACAACGGATTCATAAGTGGTATTTTCGCGTTGTGCACGTGCTTCATCTAATTGACGTAAGCGATCTGTTGCCACACGCCCCGGCATGATCACATTCACGGTAATACCCTCAGCTGCCACTTCTGACGCTAAAGTTTTAGACCATGCCAGTAATGCAGCGCGCAAGGTATTCGAAATCGCTAGATTTTTAATGGGGGCAATGGCACCTGAAGTCGTGCTCGTAATAATGCGTCCCCACTTACGCTGACGCATGCCAGGTAGAACCCGATCGGTGATGCTGATCAACGATAAGACCATGTCGTTAAAACTCTTTTGCCAGAGAGCTGGGTCCTGCCCTGCTGCAGGCGTTGGCGCAGGGCCACCGGTGTTATTAATCAAGATGTCAATCGGACCTAACTCTTGCTCCACCTTGGTAACCAAGGCATCAATCACCGAGCTATCTGTCAAATCCCAGCTTAGGGCCAATGCTTTGCCTCCAGCCGCCTCGATCAGCTCAATTGATTTTTTTAATCCCTCAGGATTACGTCCAGTAACGGCCACTTTAACCCCTTCACGCGCCAGGGAAACCGCCATAGCCTGACCCAAGCCTCGACTAGAAGCCAAAACGAGAGCCACTTTACCTTTCAGTCCTAAATCCATATTTTCTCCATCTTTTCGATTAATGTTGTCATTCTAGAGTGATTACTGCCCTAGCGGTGGAGGCAGATTAGCCGCATATCCGTATAGCACTACTTCGTATTCTTTTAAGATTTGCGCCAAGGCTTCCTGCTGACCCAGAACTAATGCGCCAGGGGTATTGTCTTTAAGGATGACTCTCTTGGTATAGCGATTTTTTCCAATCACAGGATTGCGTTTTTTCGCATCGGTTGCCGTCAGAAAAAATTCTATCGTTACTACAGCCTCTGGACGAACTCGGTAATCACCGTAAAACTCCTCAATCGAGGTCTGCAGGTTGTAGTAGGGGAAAAAGCTATTACCTTGCCCTACAGTCATCGAAAAGATTTGGGCCTGATTGAGCCACTGTCGCGTGGCATTACTCACCATTTCATTTGGAAGCGCAGAGTAAATATTATAGAAATCTTTTTCATAACGCTGATCGCCCAAGCGATAGACTAAAGACTTGCCATCAAAGGGAGGTGTGGTTGATGCCGAACCCATCTTGAGCCATAGATCACTGCGGGGCTTGTAAGGCGCTCCAGTTCGTTCCGGCGCCACCATCCAACTAGCAGTCTCTAGTGCCGGCCTTTTTGGCAGAGAGCAGGCACTCAAAACCGTCACGACTAATGCTAAAGCAGCAAACTTCATAAAGCTGACGTTTTTAGTCATCTGAATTTTCAATGGCGTCATTTTTGAGCTCCATTCATGGGGGGTGTAATACGCGTAGGCGGCTCACCCCAAATTAAAGTAGCTGGAGATTGGCTTGCTACGCGGCTAAATTCATTAAGCTGCTCGCTTGCCTGACGCAAGTTCTCCAGGGTAGCCGTGGTATCACCCTGAACACTAGTGACGGTTTGACGTAAAGAAACTATGGTGGCCACGAGTTCACGCATCAAAATATTGAGCTGATCTTTATCAGTTACCTTAGCAACACGATCAAGCAGAATATTGAGATCTTTAACCGAGTTGATGAGTCCAGCATTATCCTTGCCATCACCAGCCATGAGTTTGTTCAGATTACCTAGCAAGTCATCAAATTTCCTTTGTGTTTGATTTATATCTAGACCATTCAATGCGCCAATCAGTTTCTGAACACCGGAAATAATTTCATCTGCCTGGTTAGGCATTGAAGGGACGACTGGATACTCTGGCACCCATGGATATTTGAGAGTGAAGCTCTGATCTGATTTAGGGTAAAAATCAAACTCGACATAATTTACGCCAGTAATACCCATCGACCGAATGCGTGCACGGATATTATCTTTAATAAAAGTTTCTAGTTGATTCTTCTCAATAGACTCACCAAAAATTTGCATTCGCACGACAACGTATTCTTGCTTTTGCATCATGGGGACATCTTTTTCGTACAACTCACCCGATAAAGCAATCGATGTTACTTGCCCAATCTTTACGCCCCTGAAACGAACTGCTGCGCCAGCATCCAATCCTGTAACGGATTGCTTAACGTAAGTCTCTACGATAAAAGATTTTTTAAAGAGCTGTCCCGAACCAAAAATTAAGATGATGGCAAGTAATGCACCGATTGCCGCTAAAACAAAAATACCGAGACGAAAGTAATTAGGATTAGATTGATTACTCATGCTGAGTCCTTGCTCATGATGCGATTAAAAAATTGATGTACTCGAGGATCTTTGCTGCTATCTCTTAAAACCTGAGGATCACCCTGCGCAATAATGCCTTTGGCATCTTTATCCAACATAATGACTTTATCGGCGATCGAATAAATACTCGCCAACTCGTGCGAAACGATGACAAAGGTAAATCCCAAGTTTTTTGAAAGATCTAAAATTGTTCTGTCCAGATCCGCTGAGGTAATCGGGTCAAGGCCCGCTGAAGGTTCATCCAAAAATAATATCTTGGGATCTAAAGCCATTGCACGCGCAATTGCTGCACGCTTTTGCATACCGCCACTAATTTCGCTCGGCATATAAGCTTCATAAGGCAGCAGGCCCACTAAATCAAGCTTGCAACGTGCTAAAAGATTCATTTGATCTCTGGTCAGATCGGTGTACTCCTCCATAAAGAGGGTCACGTTATCGAGCAAATTCATAGAACCAAATAAAGCGCCTTGCTGATACATCACCCCAAAGCGCGTCATAATTTTTTGACGCTCAGCGCCTAAAGCGGTGGTGATGTTTTGATTCTCAATCAATACATCACCAGCTAGGGGTTGATATAAGCCAAATAAATTCTTTAAGAGACTCGATTTACCACAGCCAGACCCGCCCAAAATAACAAAGATCTCTCCACTGCTGACGGAGAAGTTGAGATTTTGCAATAGTACTTTTGAGCCATAGCCTACGGTAAGGTTCTGGACGTCAATGGCCTTATCGGGAGCATCCATCAGAAACCCGTCCGATAGGAGATATAAGCGAAGATACCATCTACCAACACAATCATGACGATACTGCTGACAACTGCACGCGTAGCTGAAATACCAACGGCTGCTGCACCAGTACCCGTTTGCATACCACGCAAACATCCCATCGCTGAAATGACTACACCAAACAAGGTAGCCTTTACTAGACCTGATAAAACATCTTCAATATCCACTGCAGCTAACATACCGTTATAAAAATTGATAAAGGGGATGCCATAAATTTGCATTGTCAGCATTGAAGAAAAAATACTGACCACATCGGCAAACAAGGTCAAGATTGGAGCGACCAATATTCCAGCCAGTACTCGCGGCACCACCAGAAATCGAATTGGACTCAATCCACCCGTTACTAAGGCATCCACTTCACTATTCACAGTCATAGTGCCAATCTCGGCCGCAAATGCAGCTGATGAGCGCCCGGCAAGCAAGATCGCAGTAATCAGTGGCCCCATCTCCCTAACGATGCCTAGCGCAGCAAGTGGCCCCACAAATGAAACTGCGCCAAATTGCTCCATCCCAATAGCCGCCTGAAAAGACAAAATGACGCCAATCAAAAAAGCAACTAATCCCACAATCGGCAATGCAGATATTCCCGCCTCAACAGCAGTATTGACAAAGTCACCCCAACGTACCTGCCTCATGTTTCGTATCGACCAAGCTAAATCTGCGGACAGGTGGCCAGTAAAAATAATGAGCTCGCGGGCATCGTCTAAAAAATTTTGAGCCACCATACCGGTGCTCACTACAAAACTTCTCTTTTGTTTTGCGGCAGGTACTGGGAATAAGTTATGAATTGGATCGAATTCTCGCAAGAGCGGTTGATACCGAGAATCTAATCCGCGCAAATCAAATTGCCCGCCTGCGCTTTGTTGAGCCTCTTGAACATCGATTAAGAATGCAAATGCAGAGCCATCTAAAGAACTTACCTGTGAAGCATCAAAAAGGAGAGATTGAGTATTACCGCCACCTTGAGCTAGCCAGGCAGCTTGCTTCACCCGCACATCACTCCATACTCCCGCCAAAGAATAGACATTGACTGCACCACTCAAGGTGACTTGAGCGTGGGATGCGTCAATTTGTGACCAAACGGCTACTGGAGCAAGTGAATTAGTGGAATTAGCGTCTGAAATGCTCATAGGCAAACTATAAGGGATCCAGATGACATTAGGCTGCAAATGCCAAAAAAGGAAAAAGGGCCCAGTTTTTCAACTAGGCCCTCAAAGAGTTGGTGCGGCTGGCAGGAATTGAACCCACGACCCCTTGGTTCGTAGCCTATACGTCGGAGCGGCATAATATCTATATAAAGCAATGAGTTAAAGACTTGAGATTATGCAATAGAATTGAGTGCTGATCGCTTGTAACCCTTGTTTATATTGGTTTGGTATATGTTTTATTGCACAAATTTAGAGTCGAATTTTCTCACTGCCTTCGAGTAAGTGATTGCCGGATTTAAGAATAATTTTCAGCTTCAATCTCGCCATTAATCTCTTCGACGAATCA
>JBBAQC010000036.1:0-6928 GCA_040400535.1 Polynucleobacter sp.
TGGTTGAAAAAAGAAGATCAGGATGCACATCTTCATATGCTGGAAGAAGCTGAGAAGCGCGACCACCGTCGTCTTGGTAAGTTCCTGGATTTATTTCATTTTCAACCTGAGGCGCCTGGTTTAGTTTTCTGGCATCCAAAAGGGTGGTCTATTTGGCAAGAGGTTGAGCAGTACATGCGCCGCGTGTATCAGCAAGAAGGCTATCAAGAAGTAAAGGCCCCGCAAATTTTAGATCGTGGCCTTTGGGAGAAGTCTGGGCATTGGGATAACTACAAAGAAAATATGTTTACAACGGAGTCGGAGAATCGCGCTTATGCATTAAAGCCGATGAACTGCCCTGGACATGTGCAGATCTTTAATTCGGGTTTACATAGTTATCGTGAATTGCCGTTACGTTACGGCGAGTTTGGTCAGTGCCACCGTAATGAACCATCGGGTGCTTTGCATGGTTTGATGCGCGTGCGTGGTTTTACTCAAGATGATGGCCATATTTTTTGCACTGAGGATCAAATTCAGGCTGAAGTAGCTGCTTTTGATAAAGCAGTTCGCGCTGTCTATAAAGACTTTGGCTTTACTGAGGTTGCGGTCAAGCTAGCTTTAAGACCAGCAAAACGTGTTGGTGATGATGCTATTTGGGATAAAGCCGAAGCTGCCTTGAGGGGCGCTTTAACTGCCTCCGGCCAAGAGTGGGAAGAATTGCCAGGCGAGGGCGCTTTTTACGGTCCGAAGATCGAATATCACCTCAAAGACTCGATTGGGCGTACTTGGCAGTGCGGCACGATTCAGGTGGATTTCTCTATGCCAGCCCGTTTAGGCGCTGAATATGTCACTGAAGAGAACACCCGTAAGGCCCCAGTAATGCTGCATCGGGCAATCGTGGGCTCTTTAGAGCGTTTCATCGGTATTTTGATCGAAAACCACGCTGGAAACATGCCGGTTTGGCTTGCCCCGACCCAAGCTGTAGTCCTGAATATCTCGGACAATTCCGCTGCATATGCACAACAAGTCCAGCAATCTCTGAAAAAACAAGGGTTTAGAGTCGAATCAGATTTGCGGAATGAGAAAATTACGTATAAAATACGCGAGCACGCATTACAGAAGCTCCCATTTTTGTTAGTTGTAGGGGATAAAGAAGCTGAAAGTAATTCGGTGGCCGTTCGTGCCCGTGGCGGAGTGGATCTAGGCGTAATGCCTCTGGATGCCTTCGTTGCCCGACTCCAGCAGGATATTTCTCAGAAAGTCGGACCCGAGCTTAGCTAGGGGTGGAATGGTTTTAATTGTTTTTTTAAAGGAATTAAGAAGATCGCTACTGATAAATCGCAGCGCATAAATCGGGAGATTACTGCTCCTGAAGTGCGTCTGATTGGACTAGATGGAGAACCCATTGGTGTAGTTATGTTGAGTGAAGCCCTGGCTTTAGCAGAAGAGAAAGAGACCGATTTGGTTGAAATTGCTCCGACAGCTGTGCCACCTGTAGTCCGCATCATGGACTTCGGCAAATTCAAATACCAAGAAGCTAAACGTTTGCATGAAGCTAAGCTCAAGCAAAAAGTGATTCAGGTGAAGGAAGTGAAGTTCCGTCCCGGCACTGACGATGGTGACTATGGTGTGAAGCTACGCAATCTAATCCGCTTTTTGGAAGATGGCGATAAGACAAAGATTACGCTGCGGTTTCGGGGTCGTGAAATGGCTCACCAAGAAATCGGAGTCAGAATGTTGGAGCGTTTGAAGGTGGACCTAGTTGAGCATGGTCAAGTCGAACAGTTTCCAAAGATGGAAGGCCGCCAGATGGTGATGGTATTGGCTCCCATTCGTAAGGTTAAGTAACTAGGTTCTACCTGGTTCTTATGTAGGGAGGTGTCCACAGTGAATAACTGAGGACACTGGTAGTAAGAAGTGCTTCTGGGTACAGGAAGCGCAACCGTCGGTTGCCACCTATGTTGCACATGTAATAGAAGGGGTGCTTTATGCCCAAGATGAAGAGCAAGAGTAGCGCTAAAAAGCGCTTTACGGTTCGCGCAGGCGGAACGATTAAACGGGGACAGGCTTTCAAACGCCACATCCTCACTAAGAAGACCACAAAGAATAAGCGTCACCTACGTGGTACTACCGAAGTTGCGAAGGCAGACGTTAAGTCCATTCGCTCCATGCTTCCTTACGCTTAACCTCAGACTAGATTAGGAGAATTTAAATGCCAAGAGTCAAACGTGGGGTTACAGCAAGAGCCCGTCATAAGAAAATCACCGATGCCGCAACAGGCTATCGTGGACGTCGTAAAAACGTATTCCGTATTGCTAAGCAAGCAGTTATGCGTGCTGGTCAATATGCATATCGCGACCGTCGCAATAAGAAACGTGTATTCCGCGCATTGTGGATTGCTCGTATCAACGCGGCAGTTCGTCAGCATGACATGACCTACAGCGTATTCATGAATGGTATGAAGAAAGCTTCGATCGAACTCGACCGCAAAGTACTTTCTGATATGGCCATTGCTGACAAGGCGGCTTTTGCTGCTTTGGTTACTCGGATCAAATCCGTAGTAAGCGCTGCAGCTTAATTCTTAGTTCATTTAAAAACTAAGCTGCAATGGTTTCTCTCGACCACATTGTCGAGGATGCTAAACGTGATTTCCTCGGAGCTGCCGATGCGGCAGCTCTGGAGGACGCGAAAGCCAAGTATCTCGGTAAGTCAGGTGTTCTCACTGAGCGTTTAAAAGCGCTGGGTGGAATGTCGCCTGATGAGCGCAAGAGTGCTGGCGCCCAAATTAATCAAATCAAAACCCTGGTAGAAGGTGCATTGCAAGAGCGTCGCCAAGCATTGGCTGACACAGTATTGCTACAGCGTCTTGCAGCGGAAGCGATCGATGTTTCGTTGCCTGGCCGTGGCCAAGTAGTAGGTAGCTTGCATCCTGTGATGCGCACCTGGGAACGTGTCGAAGAGATCTTCCGCTCGATTGGTTTTGATGTAGCTGATGGCCCTGAAATTGAAACTGATTGGTTTAATTTCACTGCCTTAAATAGTCCTGAGAATCATCCTGCGCGTTCAATGCAGGATACTTTTTATATTGATGGCAAAGATTCCAATGGTAAGCCTTTGTTACTCCGTACGCACACTAGCCCGATTCAGGTTCGTTACGCGAGCGAGCATGTCAAGAAATATGCCCATGCTGATGTGATGCCTCCAATCAAAGTGATCGCTCCAGGCAGAACCTATCGCGTGGATAGCGATGCAACCCATTCTCCTATGTTTCATCAGGTTGAGGGTCTTTGGATTGCAGAGAGTGTTTCCTTTGCAGATCTTAAGGGTGTATATACCGATTTCTTAAGAACTTTTTTTGAGACGAATGAATTGCAAGTGCGCTTTCGTCCTTCGTATTTCCCATTCACGGAGCCTTCCGCTGAAATCGATATGGCCTTTGGTAGTGGAAAGTTAGCTGGTCGTTGGTTAGAGATTTCTGGAGCAGGGCAGGTGCACCCTAATGTTTTGCGTAATATGGGTATTGACCCAGAGCGCTATACCGGTTTTGCTTTCGGCTCTGGCCTCGAACGTTTGACGATGTTGCGTTACGGTGTTGATGACTTACGTCTCTTCTTTGAGAACGATCTCCGTTTCTTAGCGCAGTTTCCTGCATAAAAAAATAGAACGCTATGCAATTTTCTGAATCCTGGTTACGTCAATACGTCAATCCTTCGCTGGATAGTAATGCTTTAGGTCATGCAATGACGATGGCTGGTCTTGAGGTAGAAGAGCAGCACTCAGTAGCACCGCCGTTTACCAAAATTGTTGTGGGACAGATTCTGTCTGCTGAGCAGCATCCTGATGCGGATCGTTTGCGGGTTTGTAAGGTTGATGCTGGTACAGGCCAAGAGTTGCAAATTGTTTGTGGTGCTCCAAATGCCCGCGCTGGCATTAAAATTCCTTGCGCATTAGTTGGCGCAGAATTGCCGCCAGCAGAAGCGGGTGCGAATTCAGCAAATAAGCCCTTCATAATTAAAGTAGGTAAGTTGCGCGGTGTAGAAAGCCAAGGCATGCTGTGCTCTGGTCGCGAGCTTGGTCTGGGTGATGATCACGAAGGTATTTTGGAGTTGCCACTAGATGCGCCAGTCGGTGAAGATATTCGTCAATACTTAAATCTAGACGATCAAATTTTTGTCATTAAATTAACGCCCAATAAAGCAGACTGTTTATCTTTAATGGGTATGGCTCGGGAAGTGTCAGCCATCACTGGCGCTACGCTATGTGCACCTCAGTGGACTGCTGCTAATGTCACTATTGCCGATAAGCTCAAAGTGACCGTTGAGAACATTGATCTTTGTGGACGTTTTGCAGGTCGAGTGATTCGTGGTGTTAATCCAAAAGCGCAAACACCAGATTGGATGATTCAGCGCCTTTGTAATGCTGGTCAAAGAAGTATTTCTGCATTAGTAGATCTATCAAACTATGTCATGTTAGAAATGGGTCAGCCAACCCATGTATTTGATATTGACAAACTGTCTGGTGATTTATTAGTTCGTTGGGCCAAGCCGGGTGAGAGTATTGAGCTATTAAACGGCCAGACAGTGACTTTGCAAGGCCCCGATTCTGCAGGCAAGACCCAGGATGCTGGCGTAGTTGCTGATCAAACGGGCCCTGTAGCCTTGGCCGGCATCATGGGCGGCAATCATTGTGCAGTGACTGACGATACTCAAAATATTTATGTTGAAGCGGCTTATTGGCAGCCTTCAGCTATTCAAGGACGTGCGCGTCGCTTTAATTTCAGTACTGATGCAGCTCATCGCTTTGAGCGCGGTGTGGATCCTCAAAATACTGCTCACTGTTTGGAGTACTTAACGACTCTGATTGTTGAGGTATGTGGTGGCCAAGTAGGACCAATTGATGATCAAGTATTAGCAGTGCCTGAGCGCAAACCAGTGAGTATGCGTTTAGCTCGTGCCATGAAAGTTATCGGCATTCCGCTCACCGCTGAAATCGTTGCTGATGTATTCAAGCGTTTGGGCTTTGAGTTCAAGCAAGAGGTGAGTGATGTATTTGTTGTAACACCACCTAGCTATCGCTTTGATATCGAAATCGAAGAAGATTTGATTGAAGAGGTCGCACGTATGTACGGCTTTGAAAACATTCCTGATGTGCCGCCGATCTCCTCATTAAAAATGAGTGCTAAGGCAGAAGCAAAGCGTGGGATACATCTACTGCGCCAACGTTTAGCTTTACAGGGTTATCAAGAGGCGGTGAACTTTGGGTTTACCGACCTTGAGAGTGAGCAGCGTTTGGTTGCAGCTCAAGAAAAAGATCTGATTGCTGTGCTGAATCCGATTGCCAGTCAGTATGGCGTGATGCGGAGTAATCTTTGGGGCGGCCTGCTTGCCAACCTCAAGGCAAACCTCAATCGCGGTGCTGGTCGTGTACGCTTATTTGAGACGGGTCGCGTATTTAAACGTGATGACAGTATGCAAGAAAAGGGTGGCGAGCTTGCAGGTGAAGTGCTTGGTTTTAAACAGCCACAACAAGTGGGTGGCCTGGCTTATGGTTCTTGTGTTCCGGAGCAGTGGGCAAGTGCAGATCGTGCAGTCGATTTCTTTGACGTCAAGGGTGATCTGGAGCGTGCACTCGACCCTCTCCGTTTTATGACGCAGGCTGCCGTTCATCCGGCGTTACATCCAGGTCGTAGCGCACAAATTCAGTTAATCACTTCTGCTGGCAAAAAAAATATTGGCTGGATTGGTGAATTACATCCAGGGCTACAACAGTCATATGAGTTGCCTCAAGCCCCAGTGCTTTTTGAATTAGATTTAGATGCTGTGCGTAATTTAGTTATTCCGCAGCCGCAAGAGTTAAGTAAGTTTCCTGCAGTACAGCGTGATTTAGCAGTAGTGGTAAAGCAAGCCGTTGCTGCGCAATCATTGTTAGATGCAATGACAGCCGCTAAACAAAACTTTGTTAAAGCCATTGAATTATTTGATGAGTTCAAGCCAAAGTCTGGTTCCAGCACTATGGCTGATGATGAGAAAAGCTTAGCCTTTCGGGTAACCTTGCTCAATCCTCAAGAAACCTTGCAGGATGGACAAATTGAAGCAGTTATGAGTGCATTATTGGCATCACTTGAAAAAAATTGCGCAGCCCGGCTGCGCTAGGTTTAATATTAGCAATAGTTACCGCACGAAGAGACTTCAGATATGAATGAATTAGCTAACAACGACACCGTTACCAAGAACGAGCTCTCTGAAGCGCTCTTTGATCAAGTAGGCCTCAATAAGCGCGAGGCTAAAGACATGATTGATGCATTTTTTGATCGCATCGGCAGGTCACTTGAGGCTGGTATCGAGGTCAAGATTTCGGGATTTGGCAACTTTCAGTTGCGTAATAAATCTGCCCGTCCAGGTCGTAACCCAAAAACTGGTCAGATGATTCCGATTGCTGCTCGCCGCGTCGTTACATTTCATGCAAGTCAAAAGCTCAAGGATGTAGTTGAGTCTCATGCTCGAGAAAACAGTATTTGATGCTGGGTCGGTGCTGCTCAATTCGCAGCTCCCTCCAATACCAGCGAAACGTTATTTCACGATTGGTGAAGTATCTAATCTTTGCGGTGTTCGCTCCCACGTATTACGTTATTGGGAGCAGGAATTTGCCCAACTAAGTCCGCAAAAGCGTCGTGGTAACCGTCGTTACTACCAACATCATGAGGTCGTATTAATTCGTAAAATTAGAGCACTGCTCTACGAAGAAGGCTTCACTATCAGTGGTGCTAAAAATCGCTTAGATGAAGCTCGTGGCGAACTGCGTCTACGTGATGAACTGCAAGCTGTTCTCCAAATTCTCTCCAAATAGTTACTGCTACAATTTATCTTCTTGTCGGGGCGTAGCGCAGCCTGGTAGCGTACATGCATGGGGTGCATGTGGTCGGAGGTTCAAATCCTCTCGCCCCGACCAT
>JBBAQC010000037.1:0-2448 GCA_040400535.1 Polynucleobacter sp.
TGTTGATTATTTCAATACTGCAAAAATAGAAGCAGTAATGTCATCAACGTTACCAGTGCCGCTGACCTTACGATAGGCTGGAGCTTTTACTTTATCGGCTGTGCTACTTTGCGTTGCCCAAGTAGAGTAGTACTCCACTAGCGGACGAGTCTGGTCGTTGTATACCTGCAAGCGCTTGCGAACTGTTTCTTCTTTGTCATCATCACGCTGAATCAAGGCTTCACCAGTCACATCGTCTTTACCTTCTACTTTCGGTGGGTTGAAAGTGACGTGATAAGTGCGACCTGAGACTGGGTGAACGCGACGACCGCTCATGCGATCAATGATGGCATCAAATGGAACGTCAATTTCGAGAACGTAATCGATTGGCACGCCAGCGTCTTTCATGGCTTGTGCTTGGGGGATCGTTCTTGGGAAACCATCAAACAAATAGCCCTTACTGCAATCGGGTTGAGTTAAGCGATCTTTGACTAAGCCGATGATGATGTCGTCGGAAACAAGGCCGCCGGCATCCATAATTTTTTTAGCGGCAATGCCAAGTTCAGTTCCAGCTTTAACGGCAGCGCGCAACATGTCGCCTGTCGAGATTTGTGGAATGGCAAATTTTTCGCAAATGAACTGAGCTTGTGTTCCTTTGCCAGCACCTGGTGCACCGAGCAGAATTAACCGCATTGTTTTCCCCTTAGAAGCCCTCATTGTCCCGTATTTTTTCGGGATCCTTTGTTACCAATTCCTAGGATTATCCCCGAGAACCCCCGAATAACCAGATTCTGGGCTAGCTGGCCAAGATGCGGCGTACTCGCTCGAGGTCTTCGGCTGTATCAACCCCTGCTGGTGGGGCTTCGCTAGCTGTGTAGACGGCAATACGATAGCCATTCCAGAGGGCGCGGAGCTGTTCTAGAGCTTCAGCTTGCTCAGGCGGCGCCGGCTCGAGGCGGTTATAGGCCTGTAAAAAATCGGCTCGGTAGGCATAGATGCCCAAATGACGCAGGTGAGTCACATTACCTGCTATTTCTGTATCGCGGACAAACGGAATGGTGGATCTAGAGAAGTAGAGCGCCTCATTAGAGCGGTTGAGGACTACTTTGACTACATTGGGGTTATTAATTTCTGTGGCGTCAGTAATGGGTACCGCCACAGTTGAAATCGCGCACGCAGTATTGTCAGCCAAAGTTTGGGCAACCTGATTGATCAACTCTGGGGGAATCAGTGGTTCATCACCTTGCACATTCACAATCAAAGTATTTGCTGGAAGTTTTAACAGTTGAGCTACTTCTGCAATACGGTCTGTGCCAGTAGGGTGATCTGCACTAGTCAATAAACACTCGATCCGATGCTCATCACATACAGCTTGAATTTCTGGTGAGTCAGTTGCTACGACAACACTGTGGGCATTGGATTGCTGCGCACGCTCAGCTACCCGAATCACCATGGGCTTGCCGCCAATGTCAGCAAGCGGCTTACGAGGCAGGCGAGTAGATCCCAGTCTTGCAGGAATCACTACTAAAAACTCTGGGGTATTAATACTCATTCGTTTGATTTTGCTTAATCAATGATTAATTGATTTCATCGGCAGAAAGGCTGCGAGCTTCATCAACGAGCATCACAGGAATGTCATTGCGAATGGGGTAAGCCAAGCGATCCGCTTTGCAGATGAGCTCGTGTTTTTCTGCATCCAAATGCAAAGTGCTTTTGCATAAAGGGCAGACCAAAATCTCTAATAAGCGCTTGTCCATATTTGATCTTTGCTATCTTTTATAAAGTGTATTGATTTGGATCAGGTCTTTGCAAAATCGACTGCAACCAATCTGCCAATGTATTTGAAATCTCTAAACTCATCGGAACTACCCAGATACGTTCATCCTGTATTGAGATGCATTTTACGGCATCCTTTTCAGTAATGAGGATGCACTCGGCATTAATGGCAGAGAAAAATTCTGGGGTGTAGCTAGCATGATCAGCCAAACCAATGCATTTGCCTGCTATGCCTTGTTTCAGTAAGTCATCAAAAAAGCGCTGCGGATTACCAATTGCAGCGACAGCGGTAATCTTGTTGGGAAGATAGGCGTCTGCAATGGTAGATAAGGATTGTGTATTGCTTGGGTTATTTAGTTGATAGGGCGTGCCCAGTTGACCGCTTAGTGTGAAAGCACGTCGCCCTAAAAAATATTCATCAATGTGATTGGAGGGTGTGGTTGCCCCAGTCATTAACGTGGCATCGCGCTCGCGTGATGCAGGCTCACGTAAAGGACCGGCAGGTAGCAAGAAGCCATTACCTTCACCACGTTGATCGCGCACTACAAATTCAATATCACGACCCCCTTCGCGAGCAGGCCAGCGCAGCAGACTTCGATGCTGCAAGCCATCATCGCTGATGATGACGTTCACCAAAGGATCCTGCTTTAGTAAAGACTGAATGCTGAGGGTTCGTTTGGGATGAACCCAAAT
>JBBAQC010000037.1:2548-4088 GCA_040400535.1 Polynucleobacter sp.
GCCTGATTAAAGAAAGAAGATTTTTTTGGCAATGACATTAAAGGCGATTTGCTGAGCTCAATGTTTCTGGTGTATTTGATTATTTTTTAGTAGTTTGACTGCTAAACACAATATTAGATAGGTTGGCATCACGCGCTGCCTCTAAGGCGCTCATGACTGCCTGGTGGGGGGCTTTAGCATCGGCATCGATGTTGACTTGAATGGCATTGTCTTTATTGAGTGCACTTAGGCCATTACTTAGTTGGCTGCGGTCAGTCACCTTGCCATTAATAGCAAAGCGCCCATCACGACTGACTGCAATATGAATTTGCTTCACCTCCGACTGGCTTGCTGCGCCATTGGCAGTAGGTAGGGTGATGGCTAACTCTTGGTAGCGGGTAAAGGTAGTGGAGATCATCAGAAAGATCAGCACTACTAACAACACATCAATAAAAGGAATGAGATTGATCTCAGGCTCTACCGAAGATGGCTGCATCCCTAATGAAAATTGACCTCGGTACCGAAGCTTATTTTCTAACCAACTCATTTGGTATCCGCAGAATGTGGATAGAGTTTTTTAAATAATTGACGAGTAAATTCTTCGCACTCATGTTGGCGTTGATTTGCCATTGCACGCAGACCGCGCCATGCAGCTAAAGCAGGAATGGCGATTAGCAAACCAAAAGCCGTGTTGTATAGAGCAATAGAGATGCCATGGGCAAGTTGTTGAGGGCTGCCGACACCTTGACTGCCGAAGATTTCAATCATGCCGACAACGGTCCCAAAGAGCCCCAACAGAGGAGCAACCGTCGCGATGGTGGCCAAGACGCCAAGATAGCGCTCTAGCTTTAACCAAGTAGATTGAGCGCTGGCTTGTAATTCTTCTAAGGCAGAGTCTGCGGTATTGCCAGAGGCTTTTTCTCGAAGGATGCAGGCAAAGAGGCTGCCTACAGGGGAAAGTTGGCTAATGGCACTGATTTCAGGCTCTGAGACTGTTTTTTGCTGGGAAATAGCATTGGCTAAGCCAAATACCGTCTCCAGACTATCTTTCGGAAATAGGTGAATTTTCCGCAAATACCAGGCGCGCTCAATGACAATAGCCAGGCCAATGATGGAGATGAGAAGAAGGGGCCAGATAGGCCAGCCAGCAGACAGTAAGATTGAGTACATAAGCTCAGTACTTTAGCTGAATTAAAAACCCGTTTTCACAAAGCTACCCTGTGGATAACTCTGTGCAAAACTTTTTAGAAAATGTGTTGTAAGTCCTTGATTGATGGTGATGGCTCCCTATTCTTTAGGATTCAGTCTAAGATAGAGCTTAATAATTCATGATATAAATCAATGGGATAGAGATAATCTGTTGGTTTTATGAGACGTTTTGGGTCAGTAATTACTTACTTTTGAGTATTCAACCTAGGGCGAATTGGCTTCTGTGGATATTTATTGGTCTCAAGACCTGATGCTTGTGTAGAAGAAGAGAAAAAATGTCGGAAATATCAAGGGAAATTCTGAGTGTTGGCGATCTAAACCGCGCCATTGCAAGCTCTTTAGAGGAGCGCTT
>JBBAQC010000037.1:4188-6531 GCA_040400535.1 Polynucleobacter sp.
GCTAGAAGAGCGCCACACATACCGATTGTGATTTACCCAACCCTGGTCCAAGGACCAGATGCACCAGCTGGAATTATTTCTGCACTGAAGGCTGCCGAAAAAGAAAATGCAGTCGATGTGATTTTGTTGGTTAGGGGTGGCGGCAGCATTGAAGACCTTTGGGCATTTAATGATGAGCAGCTTGCTTACGCTATCGCGCAGTCTCCTATTCCAATTGTGAGCGGCGTTGGACATGAAACCGATGTCACGATTGCCGATTTTGTCGCTGACTTGCGTGCTCCCACTCCTACAGGCGCGGCAGAATTGGCAGCGCCACGACGCGATCAAATGCTGCAAGAGTTAGATGCCATCATGCAAGCCTTGCTGCAAAGAGTAAGCCAGCGAGTAGAGCGTGAAGCGCAAACCCTAGATCAATTGGCTTTGCGCCTCAGTCACGCCTTACCCAACCCCGATCGTATGCGTGAGCAAATCAGCGGCTGGCAAAAACGACTCAATCAAGCTTGGTTAGTCAGGATTGAAAATTGGAAGCGTGACCAAGGCCATTTCCAATCTCAACTTGAAATGCTCAATCCACAAAGAACTCTAGAACGGGGTTATGCAGTCATCTTGAGTAAAGAGGAACAAGCAATGCATGCAGTGCGCAGCCCAAGCGAGCTCAATACAGAAAGCGTATTTGAAGTCCGCCTAGCGGAAGGTTCTGCAGAGATGCAACTTGCAAATCTAAAGCTTGGCGAGATGAAGGGCGGATCTTAACCGTTGATAGTCAACTCGCGGAGTGTGGTTGAGTAAGTAATTTTTTACTATGTAACTTATCTTGAAATCAAATCAATGTAACGTTGATAGCTAAAACTGCGGTTGCGAGATTGACCGGTAACCTCGGTAACAATTCCCAGCCCTTCTAGAATTCTAGCGGCGGTATTCGCAGTGGGAAAGGTTGTCTTTAGCTCTGCCTTGATACGATCAATTGTAAAGCGCGGCATCATTGGCAGTAACTCAAAGAGGCGCAAGCTTGCAGGACTTGCATTTGGCGATGCAAGCAACAGACGCCTATCAGCTGACACTCTAGATGCCACTTCAATAATTCCTCTTTCAGCTGACGTAGCTGCTTCAGTAACGCCCTCTAAAAAGAAGCTAACCCAGGACTCCCAATCACCATCTATTCTGATAGCGCCAAGTAAACGGTAATACTCCATTTGATGTTCTTTTAAATAGGAGCTTAAATACATCAGGGGTTCTGGTAATAAGCCAAAGTATTCCATTAATGCTGCAATTAATAGGCGGCCAATACGGCCATTACCATCTAAGAATGGGTGAATGGTTTCAAACTGGGCATGAGCAAGGGCGATATTCACTAGTCGAGGTAGACCATCATCTTCCTTATGAATAAATTGCTCAAGATTAGCTAGAAGCCTAGGTACTTCATCTGCTGGTGGTGGAACAAAAACTGCATTACCTGGCCTTGTGCCGCCAATCCAGTTTTGGGATTTACGAAGCTCACCAGGTTGTTTGCCTGTGCCTCTAACGCCATTGAGAAGTAATTGATGGGCGCTACATAAAAGACGAACGCTTATAGGTAGGCCAGCCTCATCACGCAAGTTTTCCCTAACAAACCGAAAGGCTTGCATATAGTTGGTGACTTCTTCAATGTCATCAGCATTCTTAATATCTAAGCCGGCTTCGTCATCAAACAAGTCAGTAAGGGTAGCTTGTGTGCCTTCAATTTGGGAGGTAAGCAAAGCCTCTTTGCGGATTGCTCCATAGAGCAGCCAATCAATTGATGGCACTAAACCTGTCACCCCAGATAGACGCGCTAATGCGAGCTCAGCCGCTTGGTTTTGCTCTACATAGCAGGCCGGCGAGAGTGCTGGATCTTTGGGCGGCAGAGGCGCGGGAACAAAGGCCTTAACGGATTCGCTAAGGGTGGTTGTTACAACGTAAGTGCCGCTAACTCGGTTCATATTAAAGAACTCTTTAATGTAAATATGTATATTAAAGTATTCTTTAATAAAGAGTCAAGCTATTAAAGTCCCTATTAATTGAAGATAAATTAATGCCGAAGGGCCCAAGTTGTTG
Source organism: Polynucleobacter sp. (assembly GCA_040400535.1). Classification (GTDB taxonomy): domain Bacteria; phylum Pseudomonadota; class Gammaproteobacteria; order Burkholderiales; family Burkholderiaceae; genus Polynucleobacter. The sequence continues at coordinate 6,262 of JBBAQC010000037.1, forward strand.
GGTTAGAGAATGTTAGGTTCAATGTGGAGCTGAACGCCAAATCTATCTAAAACTGCTTCCCGGATGGTTTTGGCTAGACTCAAGATCTCAGTGAATGTCCCTCCGCCATGATTCACTAGTACTAGCGCTTGCTTTTCATAAACGCCGACAGAGCCAAGACGTTTGCCTTTAAAGCCGCATTGATCAATCAGCCATCCAGCTGCCAATTTGCGTTTGCCATTGCTATCTGGATAAGAAACCAGATTCGGAAATTGCTTGCTCAGTTGCTCG
>JBBAQC010000038.1:0-5554 GCA_040400535.1 Polynucleobacter sp.
CTGCCCTTCAGAGTAGGTTGAGACCGTTTTAATTTTTTTACATCTTTTAACTTAGCCATATTACATCCCAATTATGGGTACACTCCGTTTGATTTATTTTTTCAGCCTCAGACTGGGAAGCAATGGTAAAGATATAGTTCTATTTAATACCTCTTTGTTTAGGCAGCTTATTTATTAAGTATGTTTCAAGTCTAATAAAGCTAAGACAAAGACTCTTTTAGAAGTAATAGATCTTTATTAAATTCTTCATATGGCATTAATAAAGTTGGATTTTCAAGTGACAAAATCACCTGAAGGCCAATGCCCATTATCAGTAGGTATACAACAGCTAAAAACCAGTTGCTTCCATTTTTTACCGCCATGGTGTAGCCAGTCAACACACCTCCCGTGCATAGCAAGAGATATAGAAAATGTATTAATAGCTTTGGAGGATGAGTTTTGAATTTAATTGCTGCGTTATTGAATGCCGTTACTAGATTGCTCATTTTTATCGCTAGAATTCTCTCAACTAGGTATTTAGTAGACGAAGGCGCGCTTAAGGAAGCTTTTGCAACATCCTCATCAATTTGCCTCACCAAAGTAGATATTTTTTCGGCGCCAAGGTTAAACTCATGCATAGTTTTGTTATCTTTATATGCGGCCAACCTTACATCCAATAAATCTAGTAGAGACTCTTTGATTGCCTTCTGATCAGCAGCCTGCAAATAGCTTGTGGATAGATAAACTTCCTTAATTGCATTAGCCTCGGCACGAACTGCTTCGATACGGATATCGTAATGATTTGATGCATTTGAGAAAGTAAAACTCAACACTAGGGCAGACATAGCATAAATGGCAGCAGCCAAAGGGTCTCGCACGATAACGCTATTTGCACTTTGTTTTTTTGCTCGGTAACGCCCCAAAAGCGACCCCAACCCCATAAATAGGAGGATGGAAGCTGCAAAGAAAGCTGGAGCATACTGAATTAACTCTAAATTTGACTCCAAAAATGGATGCATATTAGCTGGCTAGAGATTTCATTTAAATTCTTTCAAGATAAGTTGATTCATTATTGGTAGAACAAATTAAACGCTTCAGCCCCAGCCTGCCCTACAGAATAGGTTGAGACCGTTTTAATTTTGTTTACATCTTTTAACTTTGCCATATCAATCACAGTCCAATTAAGCTGTTCAATCGTTCGCATATAAAAAAGATTCCTGGATAAGTCATTCATAACCGTCCAATCAGTCACTTCGGTAGACTTAGCGTTCGATCGTGGGCCATCACCAACACCACCGGCGCCATCAACGGTTAAGTCATAAGGTCTATCAAAGTTATTAATAATGTGGCCCAGGGTAACAATTGCCTCATCTGGAGTCTTCGCTTTGCGGACATAGTTTGCATAAAAAGCTGCTTTTACAAATCTACCCGCTGATGTTTGGGCCGATGGCAGATTCGATAAGGCAATACCCGAATCTTCAGTAGCCAGCTTTAGCTTACCGAGCTGACCTGTATTTTGGTTGATATTGTTTTGGGTATAGTTATTTAGGTTAATCAAATGCCAAGAGAACTCAGGACCGTTAGTTAATACATTGACTGGGTTGTCATACACTTGTTTTTTGCCGTTCTGAAATTCAACGACTAAACCGTATCCAGCTTTATCGGTAATTGCGTAATGAAGTGGCAAAACCATGTTGTCCACCATTGGGATCTTAGGCAGCCAAAACTCAACTTTGTCATCTTGCATGGCGGACTTTACTTCAGCAACTGTCTTAAAGTTACCTAAAATCCATGCTCCAAAATCTGCTCCTGACAAAATAATTGATGGGCTATTGCCTACAGGTGGAGCGCTGGAATTGTTTAATTCATTCCCAGAAATACTGAGTCCCTGATCATTAGCACCTTCGATTACCAATACTTGTTTAGCAGTAGTGACTGCAGGAATGGTCATACCTAAAATGGCGTATTTTGTATTGAAGGTGAGTCCTTGATTGCCTGATGGGGTTGCTGATTCAATTCGCGTCCCCACCGGAAAGTAAGTCAGTGAACTTGGAAGTTGAAAACTAAACTCCATCGTTCGCGCGTGGTAGGCATTGCCTTTAAGATCGGTGACTACGATGGCGGTACAGGCAAACGTATTTCCAATAGAGGAAAACAGCAGTGATGAGGCAACAAGATAACTGGCTAGAGATTTCAATGTGCATTCCTTCAAGGTAAGTTCATTAGAAATTAAAGGTTGCGGCTAACTGCGGGCCTTTAAAGGTGGTCTTTTGCAAAACACTGCTGCCCGTCATGTCGTAGTACAGATAACGGTAAGAAAGAGAGACATCGACCCAATTTTCAATGGTTTTACCAACCCCCAGTATGGTCTGCCAAGTGATATTAGTTGTGCCGGCCCCGCCACCAATATCGGCATAAAAAGGGACATACCAAGTTGAATCGGCAATCCGGTAACGGCCTTTGAATCCGGCGATAGGATCAATCGTAGAGACAGAGCCGGAGCCGCCTGTAGTACCAGTGATAGTGGCCGTAGCCGCAATACTGCGTACTCCTAATAAACCATCCACATAGGCATCTTTGTTATTAAGGATGGTGTAAGTAGCAGCCCCAGTCAAAATGTTTTGTTGCAAGGTAGTTTTGACATTGCCAGTTTCTTGCAAAGTTGCAGAAACCAAATCTCCCATCACCCCCCAATGACCGTAATGTGCCTCTGCCGAAATCATGCCTCCTGATTTGAGATTACTCAATATATCGCCCGAGGAGAACTTGGACGTACCCTGAGATTCTCCATTAATAAATAATGAGGAATTAATGCCAGGGGACCATAGGTAAGGAGTTACATCAAACCGCCACTCTTGCGAGACCCGAGGGATTGGGGAGAGGGACTCTTCAGCTTGAGCCAAGACCGGACCGAGTAAGGCCACACTGCAGCAGAGTATTTTGGAAATTCGTGCCATTTGATTTCTTAAGCTAGTAAGATCTTTGATGTTTAGTTTCAGTTACTGGAATGAATCTTCCACCTAGAACTGTGCCAATAATTTCTACATCTTTAATTTTCTCTTTTGGCACAGACATGGGATCAGCTCCCAACACAGTAAAGTCAGCATATTTTCCTGGCTCAATACTGCCGATCTTATTCTCCAACCCCATGACATAGGCGGCATTGATCGTTACCATGCGCATAGCCTGTTGTACTGTTACAGCCTCAGCAGGTGCCCATTTTTTATTGCCGGTATAAAGATTCTGACGATTTACGACTGCCCAGACCTCAGTTAATGGCAATGGAGGGGCTACCGGATTATCAGAATGCAAACCAACTATCACGCCCTCTCGCACCAAATTACCAACCCGGGTTGCATAAGAAATTCGGTCTGTGCCAATGGAAGATGCCTGAATACCAGCGCGGGTATAAAAGTAAGCTGGATTGACACTTGCGACAGCGCCTAAGGCCTTGACCTTACGAATCATCATTGAAGAGGTCACGCCAAAATGCTCAAAGGTAAAACGGTGATCAAAGCGAGGCTTTTCATCTTGCATTAATTGCAAAGCATTTAAGACATTTTGATTTCCACCATTACCGTTGGTATGAACGTGGATCTGAAAGCCAGCATTCCACCAAGGCTGCATTGCCTCTTTAAAAGCCTCTGGTGTTGGATAAAAAATAGTTCCGTGATGTCCATCGGTATAGCCAGGGTTTTCAAGCTTCATCGTTTGCGAAAGATAAGCATCATCGCCCATAAACTTCACGCCTTTATAAAGTAGGCGATCGTTATTGAGTTTTTGTAAGTCTTTCACTTGCTTCACAGCCTGATCACCATATTTAGCGATGAAACTATCAGCCATGGCTACAGGTGAAATTCGTAATGAGGTGACATCTGAACTAGCGAACTTTTGCATTAGCTTTGTTTCAAGATCAATATCTAAAATACCAAAAGTCATTTCGGAGGTGGTGGTAATGCCGCCCTGTTGGGCTTGGTCATTGGCATACAGCATGCCCTTATTGAGCCTCTCGGGATTCATAAAATCCGTACCAGTGTGCTTAATGACATATTGGGTAGCTTGCGAGCTTAAAAAAGCACCTGTCAAAGACCCATCAGCATTAACTCCAACGCCAGGTATTTTCTTTACTTCCTCAGGATTAGCTAAGTATTTAGCGATTGCAGCAGAATTTAGAAAGATGGTGTGTTCTGAGGCATCCCAAACCAATACCGGTCTGGTTGTTGATACCTCATCGAGCAGTTGCTTGTTAGGCACTTGCTTCATTGCGGGAATGTCATAACCCCATGCCAGCAATAACTCCTTGGGATCTGCAATAGAGGCTGAATATTCCTTCAACTTGGCAATAGCCGCCTTGAGATTAGGCACCCCTGGGAATGCCTTACCCCATGGGCTTGGTAAAGGTAAATAAGTCAGGGGGAAAGCAGTTTGAATCAATCCCGCCAACATAGGATGATTATGGGGATCGATAAACCCTGGATACAACACTTTATTTTCAAACTGGCGGTTAATCTGGTGAGGATATTGATCTAACCAAGGCTTTAAATCTGCTAAAGAGCCAACGGAAATAATTTTTCCATCAGAAACTGCTACTGCTTTTGCTTCTGGCAAAGCTGGATCCATCGTAACAATCTTCTTAGCAAGATAGACCGTGATCATCGTGGGTTTGGCGACAATAGGAGGGTCGATAAATTCTGTCGCTAAGGCGCTCCCACTAAAGAAAGCTGAAGCTGAAACCAGTAATAGCCGGTTAAGTATGGTGGTCATGTCCAAATACCTTTATATATTGAATGAAGAGTGGGAGTTAAATTCCCTTACTTGGCAATTACTAAGGTGACAGTAGCCCGACCGCCCCATCCCGATGGACCCCCAGGTGTATTGCTGAGGTAATAAATTGGGCCAGCAGCAAATGAAATTGGGACACCATCAATCACCTCTACTTTAGATACACCGACATATAGCGGATTTGATGTGCGACGTGAATCGTAGTTGTACTGCGCTTGCATATTACTTACAAAAGTAAATGCAGATTTGGTGGTGTATGCAATAAAAGGTTCGCCAAACAAATTATTTTGCGTCCCAAATGTTGGGTTGCCGCCTACACTCCAAGATTGAAATCCCAGCAGGCCATAAGTCCAAGGACCATCACGATTAAGGGCTACCGCAGTGACACCAGCACCCGTTTGCTGAGAGCCATAATGGCCGCTGTTACCCGAAGGAGACTGGGCATACGGCCCAATGCCCCAAATCCAAGATGAATTCGTATTGGGCGCATAAAAGGATTCCACAGTGACACCGGCAATGCCATAGCCTGATGCAGACTGGCCATTAGGGCCTTGAATGCTAGTTTCTCTCACTCCAGTCACGATAGGACGGACAACAAAAGTATCGCCACCGCCCAAATTAAAAGGAACTACTGGTTGAAACAGCAATGTTTGCTCAGAGCCACCTTGGTTTTTGCCTACACCACGGCTGAATTGATACTGAAGTGGTACGGAGATCATATTGGCAATTGGATTTGCTAATTTTTTAGCAATTTCCTCTGCATTGATCGTTGGCTTAACAGCTTCAATAGCTA
>JBBAQC010000039.1:0-4153 GCA_040400535.1 Polynucleobacter sp.
GACTTTTCTCCATAAGGGGCATTGATGGAGTCTGCTAAATAAATATAGTCATGTTCGGGAAGCTGGCGCAAAGCGGCATTCAAAATGGATAAGCCACCGACGCCAGAATCAAAAACTCCGATGAGTGCCAAGTGATACTCGCTTAAATGGTTACTTTAATACAGCGTTATTTATTTCAGTGGCTTAAGCAACTGTGACTGGAATTTTCCCAATCTTCATTTGCCATTCTTTGGGTCCGGTCTCGTGCATCGAGACGCCAGTTGAGCTTACTGCCACTGTGACTGGCATATCTTTGACATCGAATTCATAAATGGCTTCCATTCCAAGGTCAGCAAATCCCACTACCTTGGCTGTCTGAATCGCTTTAGAGACTAAGTAAGCAGCGCCACCAACTGCCATGAGGTAAGCGGACTTGTGCTTCTTGATCGCTTCAATTGCAGTTGGACCACGTTCTGCTTTACCGATCATGGAGATTAAGCCTGTCTGAGCGAGCATCATCTCCGTGAACTTATCCATTCGGGTCGATGTGGTGGGGCCTGCTGGACCAACCGCTTCGTTGCCTACTGGATCGACTGGGCCAACGTAATAGATCACACGATTCTTAAAGCTCACTGGTAATTCTTCACCTTTCGCAAGCATATCGGCTATGCGCTTATGGGCAGCATCGCGCCCAGTCAGAATTTTGCCATTCAGCAAAAGTGTTTCACCTTCTTTCCAGCCGGCCACTTCTTGGGCGGTCAAAGTGTCTAGGTTCACACGCTTGGATTTTTTGGTATCCGGAGTCCAAGTGACATCAGGCCAATCCGTTAAGGAGGGAATCTCTAATTTTGCTGGACCATCACCATGTAAATGAAAGTGAACGTGACGAGTAGCAGCGCAGTTCGGAATCATGGCAACTGGTAATGAAGCTGCATGCGTTGGGTAGTCCATGATTTTGATATCGAGTACGGTAGTTAAGCCACCAAGACCTTGGGCACCAATGCCCAGTCTATTGACCTTATCGAAAATCTCTAAACGGAGTTCTTCAATACGATTTTGTGGACCGCGAGCAATCAGGTCTTGAATATCCACAGGCCCCATCAAAGATTCTTTGGCCATCAACATCGCTTTTTCTGGGGTTCCACCGATGCCGATTCCCAAAATACCTGGAGGGCACCAACCAGCGCCCATTGTTGGAACAGTTTTGACAACCCAGTCGACGATCGAGTCAGATGGGTTGAGCATGACCATCTTGGCTTTGTTTTCAGAGCCACCACCTTTGGCAGCGCAAATGACTTCTACATCATCGCCGGGAACGATTTCATAATGAACGACAGCCGGGGTGTTATCACCCGTATTTTTACGCTTACCAGCTGGGTCGCTCAAAACTGAGGCACGCAGAGGGTTGTCTGGGTTCAAGTAAGCGCGGCGTACACCTTCATTCACCATATCAGTGACGCTCATAGTGGCGTCGCCCCATTGGACATTCATACCAATCTTCAGGAAAACAACGGCGATACCAGTGTCTTGGCACATCGGGCGATGGCCTTCGGCGCACATCCGACTATTAGTTAAAATCTGTGCAATCGCATCCTTAGCTGCAGCTCCTTGTTCAAGTTCATAAGCCTTGCCCAAGGCAGAGATAAAGTCCTTGGGGTGATAGTAAGAGATGAATTGAAATGCGTCCGCCACACTTTGAATGAGGTCGTTTTGTTTGATATTTGTCATAGTTTTGGGCTTAATAATGTCAGGTTTGTTCTATTTTAAGGGTTTGCCATAGAGCAAATCTAGCGTGTTTTCACTTATCTTATTAGCTCTAAGGGATGCGTTACCCTCACTCTGCACTATTTTTGTGGAAAAAGACGATCAATTATTCAATGGAAGGGCTGTGAAGCATGGAACAACTAATGCAAGAAAACCGCGTATTTAACCCGCCGGCAGGCTTTGTTAAGGACGCTACCATCTCAGGCATGGAAGCTTATAACAAGCTCTGTGCCGAAGCTGAAAAGGATTATGACGGCTTCTGGGCTCGCCTTGCAAAAGAAAATATCTTCTGGAAAAAGCCTTTCACTAAGGTCCTCGATGAATCTCAAGCCCCTTTTTACAAGTGGTTTGAGGACGGCACTACTAATGCTTCCTACAATTGCCTCGATCGTCAAGTTGAAAATGGCCTTGGCAATAAGACTGCGATTATTTTTGAAGCGGATGATGGTTCGGTCAGCAATGCGACCTATCAGGATCTGCTGGAGCGCGTTTGCAAGATGGCAAATGCCTTGCGCAAAATGGGCATCAAGTCTGGTGACCGAGTCATTATTTATATGTCCATGTCGATTGAGGGCATTGTGGCAATGCAAGCGTGCGCACGTATCGGCGCAATTCACTCAGTTGTCTTTGGCGGTTTCTCGGCTAAATCACTACAAGAACGTATCGTAGACGTTGGTGCGGTTGCCGTAATTACTGCTGATGAGCAACTTCGCGGCGGTAAAGCACTTCCCTTAAAAGTGATTGTGGATGAAGCAATTGCTTTGGGCGATTGTGACAAAGTTAAAAATGTGATCGTCTATAAGCGCACCGGTGGCAATGTAGCCATGACTGCTGGGCGAGATGCTTGGATGCATGAGCTTGTTGCTCATGAGGCAGCAACTTGTGAGCCCGAGTGGGTCAGCGCTGAGCATCCCTTGTTTATTCTGTATACATCGGGCTCAACTGGAAAGCCAAAGGGCGTACAGCATTCCACGGGTGGATATCTCTTGTGGGCCATTCTCACGATGAAGTGGACCTTTGATATCAAACCAAATGATGTGTTCTGGTGTACGGCTGATATTGGTTGGGTGACTGGACACTCCTATATTACTTATGGCCCACTTGCAGTTGGCGCCACAGAAATCGTATTCGAAGGTGTGCCAACCTATCCAACTGCTGGCCGTTTCTGGGACACCATTCAAAAACACAAAGCAACTATCTTTTATACAGCACCAACTGCCATTCGTTCTTTGATCAAAGCATCTAGCAATGATGCAGCGGTGCACCCAAAGAGTTATGACCTTTCATCTTTGCGTCTCCTGGGTTCAGTCGGTGAGCCCATTAATCCAGAAGCATGGATGTGGTATTACGAAAATGTCGGCGGCTCACGTTGCCCTATTGCAGATACGTTCTGGCAAACAGAAACTGGTGGTCACATGATTTCACCATTGCCTGGCGCAACACCGATGATTCCAGGCTCATGCACTCTGCCACTGCCGGGTATCATGGCGGCGATTGTGGATGAGGCAGGTATGGATGTGCCCAATGGTAGTGGCGGCATCTTGGTGGTGAAACGTCCATGGCCTTCAATGATTCGGACGATTTGGGGTGATCCTGATCGTTTCGTTAAATCTTACTTCCCGGAAGAGTTGGGAGGCACTTTGTATCTGGCTGGTGATGGCGCAATTCGCAATAAAGAAACTGGATACTTCACTATTACTGGTCGTATCGATGATGTCTTGAACGTGTCTGGTCACCGTATGGGCACGATGGAAATCGAATCTACTTTAGTGGCCAATCCCTTGGTTGCAGAAGCAGCAGTAGTGGGTCGTCCAGACGAATTAACGGGTGAGGCTATTTGCGCATTTGTGGTTCTCAAGGGTGGGCGACCAACAGGTGATGAGGCTAAGAAAATTGCAACCGACTTGCGCAACTGGGTTGCTAAGGAGATTGGCCCGATTGCTAAGCCGAAAGATATTCGCTTTGGCGATAACTTACCAAAGACACGTTCTGGCAAAATCATGCGCCGTTTGTTACGTGTGATTGCTAAGGGAGAAGAAGTAACTCAAGACACATCCACATTGGAGAACCCAGCTATTCTGGATCAACTCAAGCAGCCTTTGTAGAAGCTTTAGGCGGGAACCCTTCTGGAAAACGTATAATCAACTTTTGTTCGGAAGGGTGGATGAGCGGTTTAAGTCACACGCCTGGAAAGCGTGCGTAGGTTAATAGCCTACCGCGGGTTCGAATCCCGCCTCTTCCGCCAGTAGTTTAAAGCCACCTTCGGGTGGCTTTTGTCTAATTTCTCCCGCATTTTCATCTTGAATTAGCCCTACAAATTCAATTATTTAATCCTTCAACCCCCTGTTTTTAATCAAAAAAGAGGGTTTTTGACTTATTTGTTGCATTGCCGCAAAAAGTACTTGCAGTG
>JBBAQC010000040.1:0-3431 GCA_040400535.1 Polynucleobacter sp.
TGAATTAATTCAATAGCGCGATGTTCCTCAAGACGATTGATTCCTCGTGACCAAACTTGTTCAGCCAATCGATTAATAATCTCAATACCAGTTAAGTCACCTTTATGTACAGTCCGATCAAAGGTTTGTCCGGCAAACGCTTTCTGATGAACAGTTCCATCGGGATTGCGATCAAAAAAACAGCCTAATTCATTTTCAAGCTCACGAATACGCTCAACAGCCTTAGTAACTAAAGTCCAAGCAAGCTCCTGATCAGATAGCCACTTACCACCTTCAATCGTATCCATGAAGTGACGCTCTACTGAATCACCCTCTGCTAGTGCCACGTTGTAGCCACCCTGCACCATTCGAGTACAACCAGACTTTCCTAGAAGACCCTTTACAGCAATCGTAATATTCAGCTCTGGGTTGGTTTGATGAGCATGTAAGGCCGCAAAGAGCCCTGCGCCACCAGTGCCTAAAATTAAAATATCAGTTTCTAAAGTAGTAATACTCATGATTAAATTCCTAAACTCTTAAGCACGGCCTCTTTATTACGAGCAACATCAGCCTGCACTTCTTGGTAGATACTTCCGCCATGACTATCCATTGCTACTAGCAAAGGGCCAAAGTCTTTAATCTTGAAACGCCAAAGAGATTCTGGATTAAGGTCATCCATATCTACATCTTCAATTTGCTCAATCCAAGTTGTCTCAAGAGCTGCAGTACCGCCAATGATGGCCAAGTAAACACCGCCGATTTCCTGAAAGGCGGCCGCAGATCCTTCGCGCATTCCGCCTTTACCAACAATCATACGAACGCCATTCTCAGTCATCAACGGACGGGTAAAACGCTCCATACGATCTGAGGTAGTAGTGCCAATACAAATCGGCTGATAACCCACCGGGAACTCTTTGCTCACTGCTACCTTTCGCACATTTGGTGCCGTATGAATCACTGCATGTCCATTCAAATCAAAACGCGTCTTACGATCATGATCAAACATCTGAATTTGAGTAGCATCACGAATGCCAAATAATGTATTTTGCAAAGTCACAGTGTCGTTAATGCGAAGCTGACGAATAGCTGCTTCGCTTACGGGTGTTGCAAGGTTGTAATGGGCCATCAGTTTGTCCTAGAATCCGTAGCTCACACCGGCAGGGGTAAAAATAGCGCGAGCCCTACGGGCGGAGTGGCACTGCATATTCACTGCTACAGGATTCATGGTGATGTGCGTATGGGCTAGCTCAACATGGACTGCAAAGGCGGTTCCATCGCCACCTAACCCTTGAGGACCAATACCTAACTGATTGACGGCAGCAGTTAGCTCTAACTCTAACTTAGCCCCCTCCTCATCATTGCATACACTACCCAGAGGTCTTGTAGCTGCTCGCTTGGCCATGGCAACGCATTGCTCCGAAGTGCCGCCAACACCAACACCAACAATCGTTGGTGGGCAAGTTTTGCCCCCAGCAGAGACAACACTCTCAATGACAAAAGCTTTAACACCGTTAATACCATCAGCCGGAATAGCCATCTTCAAAAAAGAATTATTTTCTGAACCGCTTCCTTTTGGAACCATCTCAATTTCAAGCATCTCATCATCATCACAAAAATCGATACTAATCGCGGGCATATCGATACCACAAGAAGTATGATTATTTTTTCGAGTGATTGGATGCACAACTGAAGAGCGTAAGGGATATTCAGTGGTTGCACGCTCGCAACCTTTACGAATTGCAGCCTTTAATTCCATACCATCAATCTGAACATTACGACCAATCTTTACTTTGTAGATGGGTAATCCAGTATCTTGACAAAGTAGATTATCCTCGCGCTCTGCAACGGCAATGTTCGTGATCATGGTTTTTAGAACCACCTGGGCTCGGGCATCAGATTCACCCTGATTTAAACGCTCAATGCCGGCCTTAACATCGTCTGGAAGAACCTTTAAGGCACGGATATAAAGCTCTTTACAAGCCTCTTCTACCGCCTTCATTTGTAACTGCATAACGTAACCCAATCAGTTTGCTAAGTACAAGAATAAAATGCCGCAGGCCATTCCAAACAAAACGGTTGCCTGTGTCCAGGCCTTACGAAGCCCTTTCCATGGACCAAACTCAAGTATGAGTAGTCGAGTACCACCAGCTAAATGAATCGCCAGCAGAATGACAAGCCCCCACTCGCCAACTGTAAACACCCAGAAATCTGTCAGCTCTAAATAACGCTCAAAACCGCTTGCACCCCTAAGAGACTGCGAAAGTACAAAAAAATGTAAAGGAATAAAGCAGGCTAGCAATAGACCAGATAAGCGATGAGACGCGTAAGCGAAATAGGAAGAATGCTTTTTGGCTCGCAAATCAAGCTTAGGTCTAGATCTCATATATTCCCTCCAGAGTAGACCCCGATAACAGCTGTACTTCCTAGAATAAGTATGAGGGCCGCCAATAACCAGGATAAGCCCTGAGAAATAAACCCTTTAGAGAAATTTTCCTGAAGAATGTTAGCCAAACCAATCGGTGCATGCACAAAACACGCCAAGACAAAAATCTCGTAAAAAAGGGCAAAGGCAATATTGCCTTGAGTACGCCCCAGAATCTCTTCTGCAGTGAGGCCGCCCCGTATCGCGTAAAAAATAATGACTAGGTGAACGCTCACACAAAGACCTAATACCATCGCACTAATTCTTTGGGCATACCAAAGCTTGGCTTGCAATACCCCTTGGCTCATAACTTGCCCCATCTACTTCCCCGCACGGCAGCTCTGGCAACCAACTTTTTTAGACCAGAAATACCGGCAGTAGGTTCCAATTTTTTAGGGCAACGCTCAGTACAGGATCCATGGGAATGGCATGCATGGCAACCCTCATCTCCAGCGACAGCGCGCAGACGATCTAATTGCTGGGCATCACGCACATCATTGGTTAATGTCCATGCACGATTCAAGGCTGCGGGACCAAGATAATTCGGGCGACTCGCAACCACCTCACATGAGGCATAGCAAACTGCGCAACCAATGCACTCAATACCAGCATCAGCTAGCTTACGTTCGGTTGACTGTGGCTCTACCTTTACAAAATCATCGTATCTGGTTTTATCTCCCTTAAAGAAGCCAACAGCCCCTTTCCATTTATTAAAAAACTCGCGCATATCCGTTGCGAGATCTTTAATCACTGGCAGATTATTTAAGGGGGCAATCTCCAGGGAATCGCCCTTTACTATCTGAGAGACATGGGTGCGGCAGGTCCAGCGGGCAACTCCATCTACTGTCATGGCACAGGAGCCGCACATGCCAACCCGACAGGCAAAGCGATAGCTAAGGGTTGGATCCAGCTTACGTTGGATATAGGTCACGACGTCTAGCACCGTTTGATTGGAGTTTCGAGGTACAGCATACTCAACGAACTCGCCCTCTTCGGTGCCACGCCAGACTTTGACTTTGAGATCTGTATT
>JBBAQC010000041.1:0-2694 GCA_040400535.1 Polynucleobacter sp.
AAGAAATCCGCATTATCTGATAGCCAAGCAATATAGCGACTGACACCCTGCTCCACATTGAGGAAGGGCTCCGTATAGCCGGCAGCACGAAGTTTGGTTAAATCGGCTTGCGTGAAGCACTGATACTTCCCTTTTAGCGCTTCTGGGAATGGGATGTACTCAATCGCCTTTTCTTTTACCAATTCCTCTAGGCTTGCTGGATTCACTTTATCAATTTTGCGCATGGCATTAGCTACCGCATGAGCAACATCATTAAATGGTTGAGCACGACCACTGCCTAAATTAAAAATTCCGCTGATTTCTGGATGATCCAAGAAATAAAGATTTACTTTGGCTACATCTTCTACTGAGACAAAATCACGGCTTTGCTCGCCAGCAGCATAGCCACCATATTCACCAAAGAGCTTTACTTTGCCATTGGCTTTGTATTGGTGATATTGATGAAAAGCTACTGAAGCCATGCGACCCTTGTGTGATTCACGGGGACCATAGACATTAAAATAGCGAAAACCAACCACTTGCGCAGTATTGGATTTTTCAGCAAAGCGCTTACGCATTACTTGATCAAATAAGAACTTGGAGTAGCCATAAATATTTAATGGCTTCTCATGCTCACGACTCTCTACAAATACCTCTGAACCACCATAGGTTGCAGCAGAGGATGCATAAAGTAGTTGAACTTTTTGCTCAGTACAAATGTCGAGTAAATCCATGGTGTAACGGAAATTATTCGCCATCATAAAGATACCATCTGTTTCCATCGTATCGGAACAAGCCCCTTCATGAAAGACTGCTCTCACCTTACCCAAGCGACCACTTCTAAATGCCTCTAGAAAATCGTCTTTATCTAGGTAATCAATGATGTCCAGATCAGCCAGGTTGCGATACTTATCAGCCGGACGCAAATCATCCACTGCGATGATATTTTTCTCGCCCCGCGCATTGAGCGCTTGAACAATATTGGCTCCAATAAATCCGGCGGCGCCGGTCACGATAATGGTCATTGCAATTCCTCAGAAGTAACGGTAGCTGTACCCAGCTTTCCAACCACAATACCGCCAGCGCGATTAGCCAAGGCCATTGCTCTTTCCAGTGGCCAGCCAGCCGCCAATGCCACTGCAAGCGTACCTATAACCGTATCACCTGCACCAGATACATCAAATACTTCGCGGGCCTGCGCCTTCACATGACTCACGCCAGCCTCGGTAAATAAACTCATACCCTCCTCAGAACGCGTCAGTAGTAGAGCTTTTAGATTTAGGGATTTTCTGAGATCTTGCGCTCTCTTCGTAAGGTCCTCTTCGCTGCTCCACTGACCCACAACCTGGCGTAATTCGCTACGGTTTGGAGTAAGTACAGTAGCACCACGATATTTTGCGTAGTCATCGCCCTTAGGGTCAACTAGGATCATTTTCTTTTGGGCTCTAGCCTGCTCAATCATTAAAGCTACTTGACCTAAGGCGCCTTTGCCATAATCAGACAAAATAATCACATCAGCATCACCAACCAGCTTCTCGTAACGCTCGAGCTTGTGGGCTAAGGCCGATTCACTTGGAGCTTCCTCGAAGTCCAAGCGAATGAGTTGTTGTTGTCTTGCAATCACGCGTAATTTCACAGTAGTGGGTACTTTGCCATCAATTTCTAACTGGCTATCAACGCCACTCGACTTCAAAAGCTCTGTAACACGTCGACCAGGCTCATCATCTCCAATCAGACCCAAGATCGTTGTTTTGGCACCCAGGGCAGCAACGTTTCGAGCGACGTTAGCAGCGCCACCCAAACGCTCATCAATCTTGCCTACCTGAACTACCGGCACTGGTGCTTCAGGAGAGATACGATGAGTATCACCAAACCAATAGCGATCGAGCATGACATCGCCCACCACTAATAAGCGGGCTTTAGAAAATTGTTCTCGGTTAGCTTTTTCCACGATGTCACTAATCTCTCTAATTGCTTTGATCTCTTTAATGAATTCTTTTTTACTTGTAATTAATTATGACGACCAATGCCTTGATACTCAATCCCTAATTCTTGCATAGCTTGGGGCTCGTATAGGTTGCGACCATCAAAAATGATTGGGTTCTTCAGTTTGGCTTTGAGGAGATCAAAATCGGGGCTGCGGAAAGCTTTCCATTCGGTGACGATGACTAAGGCATCAGCCTGGTTTAGTGCGACCATAGGATCATCCACCATGGAGACTTTACTTAAACCTTCTGGATCGCCCTTAAAGTCAAGATCAAAGCAATGCTGAGCTTCTAGCATGGCTACGGGGTCATAGGCGACTACTTGGGCGCCCCGCTTAACGAGCTCGGCAATAATCACCCGACTAGGGGCTTCACGCATATCGTCGGTATTTGGTTTAAAGGCTAAACCCCACATAGCGAACTTTTTACCCGACAAATCTTTACCAAAACGTTTTTCAATCTTTTCTACGAGAATATATTTTTGCGCCTCGTTCACAGCTTCCACGGCATCAAGGATTTTCAAATCCCGACCATGTTCAATCGCAGTCTTAGATAAAGCCGAGACATCCTTTGGAAAGCAAGAGCCACCATAACCCGTACCAGAATATAAAAAGCCATAACCAATCCGGGAGTCTGAACCAATGCCTTGGCGCACCGCTTCAATATCGGCGCCAACGAGATCAGCTAAATTGGCTAACTCGTTCATAAAGGAAATACGGGTCGCTAACAT
>JBBAQC010000042.1:0-2652 GCA_040400535.1 Polynucleobacter sp.
TCAATATGACCCCCTAAAAGGGTGGAAATCACTGGCATCACGATGTCATTGACCAGGGAGTCCACAATCTTCCCAAATGCCCCGCCAATGATCACGCCAACCGCTAAATCAATGACATTACCCTTGACAGCAAAGTCCCGAAATTCCTTTAAAACAGCCATAAATACCTTTCTTTCACTTTAACTTAGGCTCAATTCAAGATTAACCCCATAAATACTTGCAAATTCAACTTTTGCTTTAAAATCATGGTTCATATGATTTTCACCTATCAATGCTACATCAAGGAATTTTGTAAATGAGTGACAAGCCCAGTATGGACCAGGATCGTCGTAAGTGGCTGATCGCTACTTCGGCTGTTGGCGGTGTCGGAGCGGCAGCAGCCCTCTATCCTTTTGTTGATAGTTTTGAGCCTTCTGAGCGCGCTAAGGCCGCTGGAGCTGCTGTTGAGGTCGATATCTCTGATATGAAGCCTGATGAAATGAGGATGGTTGAGTGGCGCGGTAAGCCAGTATGGGTTGTGCGTCGCACACCCGAGCAGGTAGCTGAACTCTCAAAAATTGATGCTGAACTCGCAGACCCGAATTCTTTAAGGGATCCAGCCCAATTTACCCCTGCTTATGCCCAAAATCAATGGCGCTCTATTAAGCCTGAGTACTTAGTAGTGGTTGGCATTTGTACCCATTTAGGTTGCTCACCGTCAACTAAGTTTGAATCTGGACCACAACCATCCCTACCAAACGATTGGCAAGGTGGTTTCCTATGCCCATGCCATGGATCTACCTTTGATATGGCCGGCCGTGTATTTAAGAACAAGCCTGCACCAGACAATATGGAAGTACCGCCACATATGTATTTGAGCGATACCAAGATTCTGGTTGGCGATGATAAGAAGGCCTAAGGAGAGATAAATGGCGTTTCACGAAAAAGAAGTCCCAGCAAATGCAAATGCTGCGGTGAAGATGATGGCTTGGGTTGATTCACGTTTACCGGTGACAGCCGCATTCAAGAAACATATGAGTGAGTACTACGCTCCTAAGAACTTGAACTTCTTCTACATATTTGGTGCTCTAGCAATTGTCGTTTTAGCGATTCAGATTGTTACCGGTATTTTCTTGACCATGAACTATAAGCCAGATGCTGCAAAGGCATTTGAGTCAGTTGAGTACATCATGCGCGAAGTTCCCTTCGGCTGGCTCATTCGCTATATGCACTCTACTGGCGCCTCGATGTTCTTTGTGGTGGTTTACATGCACATGTTCCGTGGTTTGATCTACGGCTCTTATCGTAAGCCACGCGAACTCATTTGGATTTTCGGTTGTGCTATTTTCTTAGCTTTAATGGGCGAAGCCTTCTTTGGCTACCTGCTCCCATGGGGTCAAATGTCCTATTGGGGTGCACAGGTTATCGTGAACTTGTTCTCAGCGATTCCTTTGATTGGTCCAGATCTATCCCTGTGGTTGCGTGGTGACTATGTAGTTGGCGATGCAACGCTCAACCGCTTCTTTGCATTCCATGTGATTGCTATTCCATTGGTGCTGATTGGATTAGTTGCTGCTCATATCCTAGCTTTGCATGAAGTGGGTTCTAACAACCCAGATGGTGTTGAAATTAAAAATACGGTTGATGCAAAAGGCATTCCTTTAGACGGAATCCCTTTCCATCCTTTCTACAGTGTGCATGATGTGATGTATCTGGGTGGTTTCTTAATCATCTTTGCATCGATTGTTTTCTTTGCTCCGGAGATGGGCGGTTACTTCTTAGAGGCAAATAACTTTATCCCTGCAAATCCATTTGTTACACCGACGCACATTGCACCGGTTTGGTATTTCACACCGTTCTATTCTATGTTGCGTGCAACTACCACTAACTTCCTCCTGCCTTTGTGGATTTTCTTGGCCGTGATTCTCGGGATGTTTGCCTTTCAGTCAAAAGACATTAAGGTGAAGGGCGCGTGCGCAGCAATTGCACTAGGTTTGGCTGCCAGCTTCTACGTATTGGATGCGAAGTTCTGGGGTGTTGTCATCATGGGTGGATCAGTTGTGATTCTATTCTTTCTGCCATGGCTCGATCATTCACCAGTCAAGTCGATACGCTATCGCCCGAAATTCCATAAATACATCTATGGTGTATTTATTGTGAGCTTTGTAATTTTGGGTTATTTGGGTATTCAGCCGCCATCAGCTCTGTTTGAAAAGGTCTCTCAGATTTGTACGATCTATTATCTGGGCTTCTTCTTAGCAATGCCGTTCTGGAGCAAGCTTGGTACATTTAAGCCGGTTCCAACACGCGTTACTTTTGCAGCTCATTAATTAACGCTCAGTACATTGGCAAAGAGAAACTAGGAACTAGTATGAAACGAATTCTGCACACTTTGATAGGCGTTTTTCAGGCGACAGCCTTACTTACTGCTCTCACTTTTGGTTTAACTGCAAACGCGAGCGAAGGTGGCTTTCCACTAGATACTGCACCCAGTCGCGTTAGCAATGATGCTTCTTTGCAAAATGGTGCCAAGATATTTGTGAACTATTGCTTGAACTGTCACTCAGCAACTAGCATGCGTTACAACCGCTTACGTGACATTGGTCTGACAGATCAGCAGATTAAAGATAATTTGATTCTGACTGACGCTAAGGTCGGTGATCTGATGACTAT
>JBBAQC010000043.1:0-1733 GCA_040400535.1 Polynucleobacter sp.
GGTCTTAATCCTGCTACTGGGGATCGCATCATTGAAATCGGCTGTGTTGAAATGGTGGGTCGTCGTTTAACTGACCGTACTTTCCATCGTTACATTAACCCCGAGCGTGATATCGATGCGGGTGCTTTTGCAGTCCATGGCCTTTCTCGAGAGTTTCTGTCTGACAAACCTGTATTTGCCAGTATTGTTGAAGAGCTGATTGAATTTGTTGATGGTGCTGAAGTCGTCATTCATAACGCAGCCTTTGACCTGGGATTTTTGGATAACGAATTCGCCCTACTCAAGCGCCCTGCTTTTAGAGGCCTTGCTTCTAAGGTCACTGACACTCTTTTTGATGCTCGTCAAATGTTCCCAGGTAAGCGCAACTCACTCGATGCACTCTGTGAGCGATTTGCGATTAGTAATCAACATCGAACCTTGCACGGCGCTCTATTAGATGCCCAGCTACTAGCTGAGGTCTATGTCGCAATGACACGGGGCCAAGAGGATCTGTCGATTGATTTAATTGACTATACCGTTGGCACTGATGCCTTTGGGCAAGCCAAGGCTTTACCAAGCAATCTCAAAATTACTGCAGCCAGCGCAGAGGATTGCGAGCTACATGAAAAGATCTTAGCTGAGATTGCGAAGGCCAGTAAAAAGGACCCCGTATGGAGTCCTTTAAGTACAGCTAACTAAAATAGCGTATTCAATTTACATAGTTTTTAAATCGCCGCAGCAATTGCCTTACCCAAATCATCGGTTTTACCGGTGCCACCTAGATCTGGGGTGAGTGGCGCACCACCTGCTAACAAAACCTTTTCAATTGCATTAAAGATTGCTAACCCGGCCTCTGGATAACCAAGATGATCCAGCATCATCGACCCACTCCAGATTTGACCAATCGGATTTGCAATCATCTGACCGAAAATATCGGGCGCAGATCCATGAACTGGCTCAAATAGGGATGGGAACTTTCCTTCTGGATTAATGCTACCAGAAGGAGCTACGGCTATCGTACCGGTGCAGGCCGGACCCAAGTCAGAGAGAATGTCGCCAAATAAATTACTCGCAACCACCACATCAAAGCGGTCCGGATTCATAACAAACTGGGCTGTCAAAATATCAATATGATATTTATCAGTCCTTACCTCTGAAAATTGTTTAGCCATTGCCTCAACCCGTTCATCCCAGTAAGGCATGGTGATAGCGATACCATTCGATTTAGTAGCTGAAGTTAAATGTTTTTTCGGGCGACTCTGAGCCAATTCATAAGCGTATTTCAAAATACGGTCAACGCCTTGACGGGTAAAGACCGATTCTTGAATCACAAATTCTCGATCGGTATCGGGGAACATTTTTCCACCGACGCTGGAGTACTCTCCCTCAGTATTCTCGCGAACGACAAAGAAATCGATATCACCAGGCTTGCGATTGGCTAGTGGACAAGGCACACCCGGTAGTAATCGGACTGGACGTAAATTAACGTATTGATCAAAGCAGCGGCGGAACTGAATTAAGCTGCCCCATAAGGAAACATGATCAGGAAGGATGCTAGGCATACCCACTGCACCAAAAAAAATAGCGTCATACTTCATTAGCGTTTCAAACCAATCATCTGGCATCATCTTGCCGTGCTTGAGATAGTAGTCACAGCTAGCGAAGTCAAAGTGATCAAACTGCATGCCAATATTAAATCGATGATTGACAACTTCTAGGGCGCGTATACCCTCTGGAATCACTTCTTTACCAAT
>JBBAQC010000044.1:0-1256 GCA_040400535.1 Polynucleobacter sp.
CACAATTTGAATATTGGAAACACACTCACTTAACCGTTGATGTCGTACCAGGCCGAGGCGGAGGCTTCTCACTTGAATCACCTGAAGGTCTGCGCTTTTTAATTCGCTCGCGGCTATTTTCTGATGAAGAGTGGCTCATACTTGAAAACGAAGTACTCCCTACCGGTCGTTAAAGACCGGCAATTACTTAGTCCGTAGTGCCATAAAGAGCTCCCAGAATTATTTTGGTCGCATCCTCATGACAGAGAGCGCAGAGGAGTTCCCACTGGGCAAGACCCTTAAACTCCAACTAACATGGTGCTGTGACGTTAAATCGACTACCTGATGCATTTGATCTGCGCCTTGCGTGCTTAGTTAAGACCCACGAGCACACCCTGGAAGTGGTGTAACCATGGTGGACTCAGGCTTTATTTTTGTTTTGGGAGTTATTCTTTTCGTTTCCCTGATTATGACGGCGGCTTTCTTTATCCTCAATAGCAAACTTGAAGACGAGAATCGAGACTTAAAGGAAAGAATAAATGAATACGAGAAACGTTCAAAGAAGTAATGTGATTTTAGGTATGGCCTCGCCTCCCCAATTATGCAGATGGAGTTAACATGAAGATTTCAAGGATTATTGCTCGAAAAGTTTTGCACACGATTACAGCCGATGCCACTGCGCAAGAGCTGGTCGATGCCCTAACAACCCTTCGAGTTGGCGCACTTGTAGTTTCTTCGGATGGTAAATCCATCGATGGCATTGTCTCTGAGCGCGATGTCGTCCGAGCTACTGGAAAGCTTGAACACAGAAGTAAACTCCATGTGCGCGACTTGATGACAGTTGAGGTCCTTACCTGTACCGCGGAGGCCAGAGTTGCAGATGTTATGCAGATGATGGCTGTGGAAAAAATTCGCCATGTTCCTGTGGTCGATGCTGATGGACGTTTGATTTCTATTGTCTCTATTGGAGATATTATCAGGCATCACCTAGAAGAAATCTCAGATGAAAATATCGCACTAAAACAGTATGTTGGCCGCGGCAATTGGGCCGAGTAAGGGTTTTTTGTCACCAAAAATAATGGGTCCAGATTGCTTGAAAATATAATGTTAAATCAAGATCTTGGCAAAACTGTTTTCGTGGTTCTCGATCTAGAGACCTCTGGTTCCTCTCCTCACACCGGCAGTGCCATTACAGAAATTGGTGCAGTGAAAATCTGTGGGGGAGAAACACTTGCTACATTTCAAACTTTTGTAAATCCAGGCCACTTACTCTCACC